>SBGZ01000082.1 GCA_006226415.1 Alphaproteobacteria bacterium | reverse complement strand
TAATAATCGAGCTTTTCCTGGGTGATGTCCTGTGTGACCGCTTCTTCACCCTGTTTTTCGCCACAAGCGACAAGCACCAGCGAGACGAGCCCGAGCAGGCTCCCGGTTATGAGCTTCTTCATTTCAATTTCCTTTCAGGTTTAAGGGGCGATCGGCCCCTTAAACCATTACTCCTCTTTATACTTGTCATAGACCTTGATCGCCGGTGGGAAGGCTTCGCCCTTCTTTTCGGCCGCAAGGGTTTGTTTTTTCAGATCTTCATCGATCCAGAAGAGGAAATACTCTTCCTCGTCTTCTGAGTGTTTGACGTTGAAATCCTCGGGAAATTTGACCCAGCGCCAGTGCTCGACGCGGTAGAAATCCTCGTCCCAGCCGGGCACGAAGACGGCGATGTCATGCACCATGTTTTCCAGCTTAAAGGCCAGGGCGCGTTTCTCGGTCGCATCCTCGCTTTCTCGATACTGGTTGATCAGGGCGTCCATTTCCGGTGTGCCCCAGGAAAAGAAATTGTTTGTCTGGGGCTTCAGCTTGCGATCCGGATTGATTGAGCCGTCGGGCAGGTAAGGATCGATATAGGCATTGTCGGAGTGGAAGAACTCCCAGAAACGTGGCCAAACCTCGAAGCTCGGGGAGAAAGCCGTGAACATAATGTCGTGCTTCTTTTCCTGCGCCTTCTTCCATCCGGCTGTGCTGTCGAGGACTTCAAGGCGGAACTCCAGTCCCGCTTTGGCAGCCTCTTCCTTGAGGATTGGCAGAATGTCCTTAAAACGCTCGTAGCCGGTGGTGAGGGTAAATGAGAGGCGTTCACCTGCGTCATTGACCAAAATGCCGTCCGGCCCACGGGTGACAAAACCCTCCTTGGCAAAATAATCCATGGCCGTGGCGATATCAAAGGTGCGCGCCTTGATAGACGGGTCCACATTGTCGCCAAAGCCTGCCACGAATGTATTCTTGCGCGGATAGTCGCCCCGGAAGAATTTGTCGATGACCAGCTGCCAGTTCGTGGCATGCTGAATGCCGAGACGGATGTTGATGTTCTCCAGTTGTGGTTTGGCGGTATTGAGATAAAGGCCAAAAAGTGGGCGCGGCAAGACATTGTGGAACTGCGATTTCGCAATGTAACCCTTTTGAACGAGAGGGTCACTATCGGGCAATTTGTCGTACCAATATTCGGCGGTGCGGGCGCGGTATTGATCGAGATCGCCGCGCTTAAAGGCTTCAAAGAATTTTGCCTCGTCGCGGATCACCTTGAAGTAGAGCTTGTCCGGATTGTAGCGATAGCGGAAGAATTTTTTGTCCTTCAGCCACCAATTGTCGTTACGGCGCAGGGTGATGGAATCGCCCTTGCGAATGTCTTTGTCGGCAAGCGTGTAGGGGCTGGTCGTGGGCTCGAACTCCCACTGATAGTTTTCCACATATTTGGGGCCCATGGTTTCCAGGAAATGGCGCGGTTTGGGGCGCAGCTCCAGCGCGTCGCTCTCAAAATCCGGCTTGGCCTTGGGGACCGATATGGAAAATGTCAGGTCATCATATTTGGTGACATTGGTGTATTGGGTCGAATACCAGTTCTTATACCAGGGAGCGACAATGTAGTCGGACTGATAAAAGAAGAACATGAAAAGCGCGTCATCGGCGTCGATGGGCTGGCCGTCAGACCATTTGGCTTCCGGATTGATGCGTACGTAGACTGTCTTGTTCTTACGATCGACGGCCCATTCGCTAGCCAGTCCGGGAAAATAGTTATCAGTATTGGGGTGCAGCTTGGCGTAAGGCACAGTGACATAGTCCAGCACATAACGGCGGAAGGTGCCGTTGGCGTCCGGGCCGGCGCCGCGCAGGGTGCGCGGGAAGTCTTGCAGACGGGTATACCATGTGCCGCCCTTCTTGGCGTCTGGTGAACCAATGTCCGGCTGATCCATGCCGTTTTCCCAGACCAGATCCGCCGGAATGTCCGCCGGGGTCTTGAAGGAGAAGAAGTCAGGGTGGGCGGCGTAATATTCTTCAACCTGAGACGGCGGGTTCTCGGCCATCGGGCCGCCAGATTTTTCAGACTCCTCTGCCTTGTCGCCGCATGCAAAAAGGGCAACCGTGACGGTTAGAATAGATAGGGGTCTGAATAGTCTGGTCATTGTGTCTCGCTTTGCAAAGGTGTCGAATTACTCCACCGTTGACTTGTATTGATCAAAGGTCAGGATCGCGGGGCCAAAGCTCTCACCCTTTTTGCGGGCTTCTTTGGTTTCACGTTTAATGTCTTCATCAATCCAGGCAACGAAATGCTGATATTCCCACCGTGAGTGCTTGGTGGTGAAGCCTTCGGGGAATTGCATCCAGCGCCAATGGCCAACCCGGTAGTAGGGCTGCACCCACCCCGGGACAAAGGAAGCGTCTTCGTAAAGAATTTCTTCCATTTGATGGGCGAGGCGCTTCATGTCTTCTGCGTCGTCATTGAAACGGTATTGATCAATCAGCACATCAAGCTCAGGCAGAGCGATGGATTGCAGATTGTTTGTCTGGGTTTTCAGCTTGCGGTTTGGATTGACGGAGCCGTCTTCAAGGAAGGGCACATCATAGGCATTGCTGGAGTGGTAGGTTTCCCAATAACGCGGATACATCTCCAGCTGGCTGGCGAAGGCTACCATTTGAAGGTCGTGTTTTTTCTCTTGGGTTTTCTTCCAGGAGGCGGTGGCGTCGAGCACTTCCAGGCGCAGATCCAGACCCGCTTTGGCGGCTTCTTCCTTCAAAATCGGGAGAATATCCTTAAAACGCTCATATCCGGTGGTCAGGGTGAAAGATAGGCGGTCCCCCTTGTCGTTCATCAAAATGCCATCGGGGCCGCGGTCGACAAAACCGGCCTTGGCAAAAGCCTCCATGGCTTTGTCGATGTCATAAGGCCGGGCGGTGAGTGTGGGATGGGTAAATGGGCCGTAGCCGTCGGCCGTGGTGCGCATGCGCACATAGTCGCCGCGGAAATATTTCTCAATCACCAGATCCCAATTGGCGGCATAGTTGATGCCAACGCGCACATCCCGATTGTCGAGATGGGGCTGGGCGCGGTTGATCCACAAGCCCCAGGACGGGCGCGGGATCTCGTTATAAAACCGTACTTTGTGGATGTAGCCGTCTTGAACGTCGGCGTCGGAATCGGGCAGTTTTTCGTACCAATATTCCGGCGTGTTGAGGTTGAAGCGGTCCAGCTCGCCGCGCTTGAAGGATTCAAATGCCTTCGGTGTGTCGCGAATAACGACGAAGCGCAGCTTGTCGAAATTGAAACGGTATTTGTAGAACTTGCGGTCCTTCAGCCACCAATTATCAATGCGTTTTAAGGTGACCGACCGGCCTTTTTGCAGACCATCGTCATCAAGAATGTAAGGGCCCGGAGAAGGGACGAAACGCCATTGATAACGATCCGGATAGTCGGGGCCCAGTTCTTTGAAGAAATGCTCAGGAACCGGAGACCATGTCAGGGCGTTATGAGCCATGTCCGGCTTGGCGGCGGGCATGTCAAAGGCGAGCGTATGGTCATCGAATTTGGTGACGCCGGTCAGCTGGTTTGAATAAAAGTCATTGTACCAGGGCTGAACGATGTAAGTGGACTGAAAGAAGAAGAAGGAAAAGACCACATCATCTGCGGTGATGGGTTCACCGTCAGACCAGCGCGCCGCTTCGTCGATGTGCAGGTAAACGCGCTTGTTTTCTTTGTCGACGGCCCAGCGGTCGGCGATGCCGGGATAAAGCTCAAACTCGTTGGGGTGGTAGTTCGCAAAATTAGGCCGCACATAGTCGAGAATAAAAGGCCGGAAGGAGCCATTGGAATCAGGGCCGACCAGACGCAGGGTGCGGGGGAAGTCCTGAAGCCGCTCGGTCCAGGTGCCGCCCTTTTTGGCCTCGGGCGAGCCGATCTCGGACAATTGTGAGCCGTCCTGCCAATCCATGTCCGCCGGAACATCAGCAGGGGTTTTAAAGCGGAAGAAATCCGGATGCGCCGCATAATAGTCGAGCACTTCCTGGGTGTTGTCGATGGGCGCAAACTGGGTGCTGTCTTCTTCTTCTGCCGGTTTGTCACCGCAGGCGGCCAGCGCAAGCACGGCGGCTGCGAAGGCGGTGTGACGAAGGCGCGCTGTGATGCCCATGAACATGGTTCCTTACTGGTAAATGGTGAATTTCTTCGGATCGAAGCTTTCGCGAACCGCTTCACCGACAAAGGTGACGAGCGTGAGAATGACAACCAACGTGCCGAAGGCCGAGGCGACAATCCAGGGCGCGGTGCGCAGGGTCGCCGTGCCTTGCTTCAACAGCTCGCCCAGGCTCGGCGTCGGGACCGGCAGGCCGTAACCCAAAAAGTCCAAGGCTGTGATTGAAGTGATCGCCGAAACAATTGTGAACGGCGCGAAAGTTACCAGCGTTGAAATGGTGTTGGGCAAAATGTGCCGGAAGATGATCCGCGAGGTTGAAGCGCCGAGGATGCGAGCGGCAGCCGTATAGTCGCGCTCTTTTTCCTTATAGGTCGCGGTGCGCATGTAATAGGTCATGGAGGTCCAGGAGAAGAGCACCAGAACCAGGAGCAAGATGGCAATGCGGGTCGGGATCGAAAAGGTTGAGGGGATCACAGAGAAAACGATGATCACCATGTAAAGGAAGGGAATGTTGGACCAGATCTCAATGAGACGCTGCAGGATGAGGTCAAACAGTCCGCCGAAGTAGCCCATCATACAGCCGATGGCGACACCGATGGCATAAACCGCCAACATGAAGGCAATGGCAAAGACGAAGGCAATGCGGGTGCCGTAAAAGAGGCGGGCGAGAATGTCGCGGCCGGTTGTATCGGTGCCCAAATAGTGTTTTTGGGCCGTATTGGGCGGCTCGGGTTTAAAGACCCCTTCATAGGCCGACATTTCGTAGGGCGAATAGGGTACCAGCGGCATGATAACCGAGCAGTTCAGCTCCGGTTCCGCAGCGCATCTGTCCGCGAGATCCCGGTAATTGACCTCATAGGAATAGTCAAAGCCAAAGTCGGTGCCCGGATGAAAGGCGGTAAAGACCGGCGTGAACAGTTCCCCGTCGTATTTGACGAAGAGCGCGCGGTTTCCCACCAACAGCGGCGCGGCGGCGGAGATCACCAAAAAGGCGATAATCAGCAGGAAGGAATAATAGCCCCGCTTGATCTGGCGAAAACGCCGGAGTTTCTTAACGGTGAGCGGGTTCATCTTAAAGAAGGAAATGGCCATGGGGTCTTATCTCCTCCCTTAGTTAAACCGGATGCGCGGATCAACCATCGCCACCAGGAAGTCTGAAATGATGTTGCCAATGAGCAGCAGCAAGCTGGACAAGAGCACGATGCCCATGACGATCGGATAATCCCGATCGAAGATGGCGTTGAGGCCCAGAAGGCCGAAACCGTCGATGTCGAAAATAAACTCGATCAGGAAAGAGCCGCCGACCAGAAGGGTAATGTTCTGCCCGAAGGTGGTGGCAATTGGGATCAAGGAATTGCGCAGCGCGTGGCCGGTGACCGCCTTGCGGAAGGAAACGCCCTTGGCGACAGCGGTTCGAATGTAGTCGGCGGCCAGATTGTCCATCAGGTGGTTTTTCATCAGCAGCGTGACAAAGGCAAAAGACCCGACCAGATAGCAGATCAGCGGCAGCACCGAGTGATTGACAAGGTCCATGACTTTTTCGCCGAACGTCATGTCAGAAAAATCATAGGAGACAAAACCGCCCATGGGGAACCATTCCAGGTTCACCGAGAAAAAGAGCAAAAGCAGGGCGCCCAGCGCATAGCCCGGGATCGCGTAGCCGATAAAAATAAGGATTGAGGTGAAGTTGTCGACCAGGGTTCGATGTCGTAGCGCCTTCATGACCCCTAAGGGAATACATATGCCGTAGGTTATGATGAGGGTGATGATCCCGTAATACAAAGAGATGGGGAAGCGGCCTTTGATGACATCCCAGACGGGCTCGTTGTAACGATAGGATCGGCCCAGATCACCGGTGACCACCTTGCCGACCCACTCTACGTAGCTTTGCAGGATCGGCTTGTCGAAGCCGTAATATTCTTTCAATTGCTGGAGTTGTTCCTCGGAAAGGGCCATGTCCTGACCGGCCTGAGACGAAGATCCGCCGCCGCCGGAGGCATCAAACTGCTGGGCTTCCATGATGGCGCGCTCTAGAGGACCCCCAGGAACCAGCCGTGTAATGGCAAAGACGATAATGGTAATTCCAAGAAGCGTTGGCGGGATCAAAAGAAGCCGCCGAAAGAAATAATCACGCATAGACTGGTGCCGCGCCCGTTTTATGTAAACCTAGTTTACGTTGAAACCCTGTTTTGAACCTGCTGGTTCTCCCCCTCGACCGCGATGATCTTATTGAACGCGGACGTCAAAGACAATTGCCTTGGAAGCGGCTCTTCTACCGGTTTTAGACCAGTGAAATCAATGATAAATCCTATCCGGACCTTTTTGTGTGAAGTTGTTTGCACATCAAATGTTCGTGTTTCCGCGTGAGGGGCGAACCCTGGGGCGACAATTGACGCCCGTGCGCGCTCATTTTTATCGCTCGCGCCAGGTCGGTTGCCCGACCGGCTCCGCGAGGGCGGGCTTCGCCGGAGGCCCAGTCGGGCCTAGTTGATTTTGAGCGGTTCCAAATATCTCGTGTCATCCCCGCGCAGGCGGGAACCCAGGGGCGACAAATGATGCCAGTGCGCGGCGCTCTGGACCCCCGCCTTCGCGGGGGAACGCCGTATCTGTTTTATCCCTTGGATTGAGGTGCGCCTTACTCCGCCGCTGTGCGCTCCAGGGGCGAGGGGGTGTGGGGATAGGATTTGCCATCGGAGAAGACCTTGCCCGGATTGAGGATGCCGTTCGGGTCGAAAATCTTCTTGATCTGTTTCATGAGGGCGATCTCCTCCTCAGAGCGGGTCCAGCTGAGGTAGTCGCGCTTTTCAAGGCCGATGCCGTGCTCGGCGGAAACCGAGCCGTTGAGTTTGCGCACGCCGTCATAGACGATGGCTTCCACTTCGTGGTGGGTTTCGTCCGAGCCATCGCCGACCGCAACGATGACATGCAGATTGCCGTCGCCAAGGTGGCCGAAGATCATGAGGTGATGGTTCGGCCAGCGCTCAGATAGGCGGGCCTTGAGGTCGACCGTGTAATTTTCCATGTCGCCAATGGCCACGGAAATATCAAAGGCCCAGAGCGGCGCGATGTGCACCATCTGGAAGACATCGTCGCGGATCTCCCACATGGCCTTGCGTTCAGCTTCGGACTTGGCGATCACCGCATCGGTGATGAGCTCGCGCTCGAGCGCCTCTCCCAGAATCTCCTCAAAGCGGGCGTGGTCCTTGTCCTGATCGACACCGAGGTTTTCAATCAGCACATAGAAGGGGGAGCCATGGGGGAGCGGGGGTTTGTGCGGGGTGAGCTCGCCGGTGATGAATTCATAATAGTCAGCCCAGATCGCCTCAAAGGACGAGAGCGTGCCGGCGCTTGCCGCCTCCATGTGGGAGAGAAAGGCTGTCAGCGCCTTAAAGCTTGGCACTGCCACATAGGCGCAATTGTCGGAGGTGGGCAGGGGGCGCAGGCGCAAGATCGCCTTGGTGACAATGCCGAGCGTGCCTTCGCCGCCCACGAAGAGGTGTTTTAGATCATAGCCGGTGTTGTTTTTAAGGGCCTTGCCTTGCATCGGCAAAATCGTGCCATCGGGCAGCACGGCCTCAAGCGCCAGCACCATGTCGCGGGTCATGCCATAGCGGATGACCCGGTTGCCGCCGGCATTGGTGGAGATATTGCCGCCGATGGTGGCCGAGCCCCGGCCGCCGAGATCAAGCGGGAAGAGGAGGCCGTTTTCCTCCGCGGTCTCCTGCACGGTCTGCAAAATGCACCCCGCGCCCACGGTCATGGTGCGGCTCGCCAGGTCGATCTCTTCAATCTCATTGAGCCGCTCGAGGGAGAGGCCGATCTCGCCCTGCACCCGGTGGGTGCCCTGGACCATGGTGGTATTGCCGCCGATGGGGACGACCGGATAGCGCGCCTCGTTGCAGGCCTTCAGGACCGCCGCCACCTCGCCCGTGTCGTGCGGGCGCACGATGGGCCCGGGCCCGCGCGCCTCATCCTCAATGATGCCGTTCGGGCCCACGATCTTGATAAGCTTGTCCAACAGCTCTTGCGGCGGTGTTTGTGTCATCGGAGTTCCTCCTTCTCCTTGATAGAAGGAGATTACGGGAGGAGGGGCTCGAAGACAAATGACAATCACCTTCTCCCTTGGGGAGAAGGGGGACCGAGGCCGCCAATCCTATTGGCGGCTTTGGTGGATGAGGGGTCAACCCCTCACCCAAAACACTGACGTGTTTTGACCTCTCCCATAGGGAGAGGTGGGATAGCGCTGTTACCTCAACAGCTCCATCACCTCTTCCACGGCCAGGGTGGCGGTGGTTGTGCCGGCGCGGAGCTGGGCTTCGAGGGTTTTGAGGCGGGCTTTGACCTTGTCGTCCGCATAGAGGCGGGCCATGAGCCGGTCCTCAATCATGGCATACATCCAGCGCACCTGTTGCTCGGTGCGGCGCGCGGCGATCTCGCCGCTCTCTGTAAGCTTTTCGCGGTGCTCTTCGATCTTTTCCCAGATGGCCTGAAGGCCCTCTCCCTTAAGGCCGGAACAGGTCAGAACCGGCGGCGACCAGTTGGGGCTTGCCGGGGTCATGATGTGGAGGGCGTGATCATATTCGCGCGCGGCGGCCTCGGCGCGGCGCTTGCCGTTTTCGCCATCGGCCTTGTTGACGGCGATCATGTCGGCGATCTCGAGCACGCCTTTCTTGATGCCCTGCAGTTCATCGCCCGCGCCCGGTAACATCAGTACAAGGAAGAAATCGACCATTTCGGCGACCATGGTCTCGGACTGACCAACGCCGACGGTTTCCACCAGGATCACGTCAAAGCCCGCCGCCTCGCAGAGCGCCATGGTTTCGCGGGTCATGGCGGTGACGCCGCCGAGCGTGCCCGCCGACGGGGAGGGCCGGATGAAGGCGTTCGGGTCAGCGGCGAGGGTCCCCATGCGCGTTTTGTCGCCGAGGATCGAGCCGCCGGTGCGACTGGACGAGGGGTCGACCGCGAGCACCGCCACTTTGTGACCCCCGGCGGTCAGCATCTTGCCAAAGCTCTCAATGAAGGTGGATTTGCCAACCCCGGGCACGCCGGTGATGCCGATGCGCTGAGCGCCGCCGGTGTCGGGCAGGAGCGCAAGGAGCAGCTCCTGGGCCTCCTTTTTGTGGCGCGGGGCTCTCGATTCCACAAGCGTGATGGCGCGCGCCAGCATGGGCATGTCGCCTTGCCGGACGCCGTCGATCAGCTCTTTCGTGGTGGGCCGCGTGGGTAGGGTCATGAGGTAAAGAGGTGACAGAGATTTGGCGCAGATGCAAGACGCGTGGTAGAGTTTTTCCCGAAGGTTTGGGCGCAAGACAGGGGACTTATATGAAACTCATTCGCGGGCTTATCTCGCTAATCACGGGCGTTGGGGTGCTCTATGGCACCTGGCGGATTTATGACGGCAATGGTTTTGAGCTGGCGGCGCTGGCGTTCGGCGGATTGGCGATCGGGCGCGCGGTGCTGATGGCCTGGCTCCGGCGCGAGGACGAGGTGTCGGCGCTGTTTAAATCAAAGGCGACGAGTTTCATCCGCACGCCCTTGCAGGAGTTTGCCTTTCTGGTGCCGATCTATGCGACGCCGGGGCTCTATACCCAGTTCGGCCTGATGAAAACCCTCATTGCCGTGCCGGTCGCATGGATCGTGCTCAGAGGTCTCGTGCGGTTTGTCTTTGAGGGCCCGCCGAAAGGGTGAGTGTTTCGTATCGCCGGATTACCAAAGTGCATTTTTTACATGGTGGTGTTCCCGCGCAGGCGGGAACCCAGGGGCGACAATTGACGCCTTGTGCGGGTCGCTCTGGACCCCCGCCTTCGCGGGGGAGCTTGGTACCATCGCAGGTGTTCCCGCGCAGGCGGGAACCCAGGGGCGACAATTGACGCCTTGTAAGGGTTGCTCTGGACCCCCGCCTTCGCGGGGGAGCTTGGAAATTCAAAGTCTTCTGCCAAACCAAAGCCATTGGCCTCCCGGGTCAGGCCTCAAGGAGAAGGTTTTTTTAAGCCGCGATGCCCAACCGGCTTGAAAGTTCTTTTAAGAGATCCACAGCCGCGTCGGCGATCACGGTGCCGGGCGGGAAGATGGCAGAAGCACCGGCGGCCTTCAGTTCATCAAAATCCTGCGGCGGGATGACGCCGCCGACCACGATCATGATGTCGTCGCGGCCGAGTTTCGCGAGTTCTTTTTTGAGTTCCGGTACCAGGGTCAGGTGACCGGCGGCGAGCGACGATGCGCCAACGATATGCACATCGTTTTCAACCGCCTGGCGGGCGGCTTCCTCCGGTGTCTGGAACAGCGGACCAATGTCGACGTCAAAGCCGAGGTCGGCAAAGGCGGTGGCGATGACTTTCTGGCCGCGGTCGTGACCGTCCTGACCCATCTTGGCGATGAGAATGCGCGGGCGGCGGCCCTCGTGGGCTTCAAAATCCGCGACCTTGGCGCGCACCTGCTTGACCGTGTCCGATGCCTGATCCATTTCCTGTGAATAAACTCCGCTGATGGTTTTGACCGTGGCCTGATGGCGATCATAGGCCTTTTCAAGGGCGAAGGAAATCTCGCCAACCGAGGCCATGGCGCGGGCTGCGTCCACGGCGAGGGCAAGGAGGTTGCCGCTGCCGCTTGTCGCGGCCTCGGTGAGCGCGTTCAAGGCGGCCTCGCATTTGGCGCTGTCGCGGTGTTCGCGCAGATGTTTGAGCTGGCTGACCTGCTTTAAACGCACTGCCGAATTGTCGACCTTCAAGATGTCGATGTCTTCTTCGGTTTCCAGCGGATATTTGTTGATGCCAACCCGGGTCTGAAGGCCGCTGTCAATGCGCGCCTGGGTGCGGGCGGCGGCTTCCTCGATGCGCATCTTGGGGATGCCTGCCTCAATGGCGGCGGCCATGCCGCCCATTTCTTCGACTTCCTGAATGTGGGCCCAGGCTTTCTTTGCCAGATCATGGGTAAGCCGCTCCACATAGTAAGAGCCGCCCCAGGGGTCGATCACGTTGCAGGTCTTTGTTTCCTGCTGGATGAAGAGCTGGGTGTTGCGGGCAATGCGCGCGGAGAAGTCTGTCGGCAGGGCGAGGGCCTCGTCAAAGGCATTGGTGTGAAGGCTCTGGGTGTGGCCTTGCGTGGCGGCAAAGGCCTCAATGCAGGTGCGCGTGACATTGTTGTAGACATCCTGGGCGGTGAGGCTCCAGCCGGAGGTTTGTGAGTGAGTGCGCAGCGACAGGGATTTGTCGCTTTTCGGATCAAAGGGTTTGATCAGCTTCGCCCAGAGAAGACGCGCGGCGCGCATCTTGGCGACCTCCATGAAGAAGTCCATGCCGATGGCCCAGAAGAACGAAAGGCGCGGCGCGAAGGCATCGATGTCGAGGCCTGCTTCAATTCCCGCGCGGACATATTGCACGCCATCGGCCAGCGTATAGGCGAGCTCCAGGTCCGCCGTCGCGCCGGCTTCCTGCATGTGGTAGCCGGAGATGGAGATGGAGTTGTACTTCGGCATGTTCTGGCTGGTGTAGGCGAAAATGTCTGAAATGATCCGCATGCTCGGGCGCGGCGGATAGATATAGGTATTGCGCACCATGAACTCTTTGAGGATGTCGTTCTGAATGGTGCCGGAAAGTTTTTCCGGGGGTACGCCCTGCTCTTCAGCGGCAACAATGTAGAGCGCGAGGATCGGAAGGACAGCGCCGTTCATGGTCATGGAGACCGACATTTGATCCAAGGGGATGCCGGCAAAGAGCGTGCGCATGTCGTAGATGGAATCAATGGCGACGCCCGCCATGCCCACATCGCCGAAAACGCGTGGGTGATCTGAGTCATAGCCGCGGTGGGTGGCCAGATCAAAAGCGACGGAGAGACCCTTTTGCCCGGCGGCGAGATTGCGCCGATAGAAGGCGTTGGAATCTTCTGCCGTGGAGAAGCCCGCATATTGGCGAATGGTCCAGGGCCGCTGGGTATACATGGTGGGGTAAGGCCCGCGCAGGAAAGGCGCCATGCCGGGATAGGTGTTTAAGAAGTCGAGGCCTTTGGTATCTTCAGGGCCGTAGGCGGATTTGACGGAGATGCCTTCCGGCGTGTCGGTGGCGCCGGTGCTTCCCGCTCCCTTTGCGGCGTCCCAGGAAAAATCAACTTTGGAAAAATCAGGGATCTGGCTCATGGGGCGTCTCCCAATTCGGCATAGGCTTTTTGCGCGACCTTTAAAAGATCGCAGCCCATGAATATAAAATCATCGACGCCCGCAGCGGTGAGCGTGTCCTTCAACTCACCCGGCGCGCCAGCAAGGTAGAGATATTGAATGCCCTTGGCCTTGGCCGCTTTGGCGGCTTGGGCAGCTTTTTCCTTATAAAGCGCGTCAGAGGAGCAAAGGATGGCGAGGCGGCTCTCGGGGGCTGCCGCCTCAGGATCTCCTTCCGGGATGAGAGCCTCAATCCCCAAAGCTTCAAAGAAGTTGCGCGCAAAGGTGATGCGCGGCGTGTCATCGGCAGGGGTGCCGAGCGGCCAGAGGAGCACGCGCGGGCGGTGGCCGGTTTGCTTCATATAGGCATCGGACTTGTCGCGGCAGGCTTCAAAAGGCTCGGCCAGGCGGAAGGCTTCAAATGCCGGGAAAGGCGCCTCCGGCGCGGGGCTCACGGTGGGCGCGAAGGGCTCAATGTCCAAGGCGGCTTCGGCCAGATGGGGGAACTCGGAGGTGCCGGTGAGCGGTTCCTTGCGGGTCGCCACGGCGCGGAGGAGCTTTTCCTTGGCCTCTGCGACCTGGGCGGCAAGGCTGCCGGACTGAAGCGCCGCGAGGAGGCCGCCTTCGGCCTCAATGGCCTGGAAGGTTGCCCACGCGCTTTCCGCGGTCTGGCGGGTCAGATCCTCAAAGGCATAAGACCCGGCGGCGGGATCATCGACCCGGCCAAGGCTTGATTCTTCGGCCAGCAAAACTTGCGTGTTGCGGGCAACCCGGCGCGCCCGGGCCGTGGGATATCCGAGCGCTTCGGTAAAGGGCAGAACGGTGATGGCCGAGGCGCCGCCCAGGGCTGCGGCAAAGCCGCCAGCGCAGCCACGCAAGATATTGACGTATGGATCGCGCCTCGTGAGCGCGCGGCGGGAGGTTTGAGCTGTCAGAACGATCGGGCCGTCTTTGGCATTGCCGTCAGAGGCCTCAATGATCCGTGTCCAGAGGATTTTAAGCGCGCGCAGTTTGGCGACCGCGGCGTAAAGGTCGCTGTCGGTAACGCTGGTGAACTGGATTTGCCGGGCTGCCTCCGTGACAGTAAAGCCGTCCGCCGCGAGGCGGCGCAGATAAGAAACGGCGGTGCTGAGCTGCGCCGCGAGGCCTTGCACATTGGTGCCGCCCGCCTCGTGCACCCAGCGCTCGTCGGCGACGAAGGTGGTGACATGGGCGAAGGATTTGGCGCGGGCCGCGATCTGGCCGCAGGCGCTTAAAGTGGCATCGGCGTCCTTCGGGCTACCCCCTTGCCGGGCCCAGGCACCCAAGGGGTCGAGGCCTAAGTTGCCGCGCACTTCTTCCGGCGCGCCAGCGTTGCTGAAGAGATCCAGGAGCCAGCCCGCCTGATCGGGGCTCGCGCCGTCCAGGTTGACGCCCGCCATGGGAAGGTGAACGCCCTTGAGGGTTGTTTCAAGGTCGCGCGCGCTGCCAAGGGCGGGTCCAAGCGCAAGGGTGATGGCGGAAACACCGCCTGATAAGTCTTCCAGGATCGCCTTGTTGGTCTGCTCAAGGTCCGGATGGGCATGGGAGGCGGCTACGTCCCAGGGCTGGGGACGCTCCACCAGGCGGGCAGCTTCGGGCGGGCGCGGCAGGGCGCGGGCGTTCTTACCGGTGTAAAGCGGGCGGATGGTGAGCCCATCGGCGCTCTTTTTGACCAGGCGCTTTTCAAGGTCGGCGCCATTTAAGGCCTTGGTTACCAGGGCTTCCCAGGCGCTCTCAGAGCTTTCTGGGAAATCTGCCGCCAGGGGCAGGATATCAGAGGTCATGTCTCGCCTTTTCTCGTTCTTTTTTCTTATGGCGGCGGCGCATTTTGGCCGTTATCGGCGAGCAATTTAGGGGCTTGGGGGCGCCAAGTAAACCAATTGCTGCGATGCAAAATTGCACTTATTGCGCCGAAATTTTCTCCAGTACACCAAACTGAGGTTGTGGTTTTGAGGTATTTATACAAATATCCGGATTCTGTGATTGTATGGGGGGACTTCCAACAAATGCGTCTGATTGCTGCTATTACCTTTGTTTTTGCTTCGTTGCTGTTGACCCCGACGCATGCCGCGCCGCCGGTGGAGGCCTTTGGCAAGCTGGAAGATTTCAGTCACGTGGAGATTTCTCCCACGGGCAAATATCTGGCGACTGTGCGCTGGTCGGGTGGCACGGCCAATCTGACCATCTATAATCTGGCCCCGGCGCCTGGCGAGGAGCCGGTCAAGGGCCTATCGCTTGATTTTAGTGACAGCGTTGAAGAGAAAATCCGCTTTGTCCGTTGGTTCAATGATGAGCGCGTGGGGGTGGCGGTTTCCTTTGAGCATGAGCGTTGGGACCAGGAAACACTGGAAACGCGCCTAATGTCGATTACGGCGGATCTTTCCGATGTGCGCCAGATCCCAAAACTCCCCAAAAACCGGTCAAGCTTTGTCGCCCAGATGCAGGACCAGGTTCTGGATTATCTACCCGACGACCCGGACCATATTTTGATGGAGTTCGATCGCAACGGTCTCGGGCAGGAGCTCAATGTCTACCGGGTCAATGTCAATGATGGCACGATGGAAGGGGTGGCTTTTGGCAATGAGGAGGTCGTGAGCTATATCGCGGATCGCGAAGGCCATGTGCGCTTTAAGTATGCGGTTCAGGAAGTCAACAATCAGGTCTTTAAGCGGGTGCTTTATTACCGCAGTGGCGACGACAAGAGTTGGTCTGTGTTTCAGGAGATCGGCAAGGGCGAAATTTTTGAGCCGCGCATTGTCGGCTTCGCCAATCAACCGAATGTCCTTTATGTGCGGCGCCTGAGTGATGAGGGTTATGACGACCTCTATACCTACAATCTGACGACGCGGCTCTATGGCAGCAAGGTGTTTGGCGTTGAAGGTATTGATGTGGGTAGTCTGGTTTCAGACGACTACACGCGGCGGGTTCTTGGTGTCTCCTATGCGGTTGACTATGCCAAGATTGCCTATTTTGATGGACAGATTGCGAGCCTTCAAGAAGCTATGGACGGGGTCTTGCGCGGGACGCAAAACCTCATTGTCGGTTGGGATCGCAGCCGTACAAAATTTGTGATCTTTGCGACGGGACCTCAGCACCCCGGTACCTATTATATCTTTGATGCAGCAACGAACAATCTGTCAAAATTGTTTGATCGTTATGCCTATGAATTCAAGCCGCAGGATCTGACGCCCGTTGAGCCCATCTCCTACCAAGCGCGCGATGGGGTTACCATACCCGGTTATTTAACGCGGCGCGGCGGTAATGGACCCATGCCCATGGTGGTGATGCCCCATGGCGGCCCCAATCAGCGGGACTTTCAGGTCTATGACTATTTTGCGCAGTTTTTGGCGTCGCGTGGCTACGCGGTTTTGCAGCCCAATTTCCGAGGGTCGAGTGGCTATGGCGCGGCCTTTGAAGAAGCGGGCTTTGGCGAGTGGGGTCTTTTGATGCAGGACGATGTAACCGATGGCGTTCAGGCCATGATCGACCGCGGCATTGCCGACCCCAGCCGCATCTGCATCTTTGGTTGGAGCTACGGCGGCTACGCGGCCCTGATGGGCGCGGTTAAAACACCCGACCTCTATAAATGTGTTGTCAGCGGCGCGCCGGTGACGGACCTGCGGCGAATTCTGCAAGAAAACTCGAAATATAAATTCTCAGGTCTTGATCAGGTCAATGTCGGAAAATACTGGAAGGACGCCGGTAAGCTGCGTGACACCTCACCGATCAACAATGCAGACCTCATCAGGGTGCCGGTGTTGCTGATCCATGGGGACAAGGATCTCAGTGTGGATGTCGGGCACTCCAAGCGTATGTTCAGTAAACTGAAGGGAAATGGCCAGGACAATAAACTGGTCATCCTGAAAGATGGAAACCATCATCTGGCGCTGGAGCGCAATCGCGTGAAAGCGCTCAAAGAAATTGAGAGTTTTTTGAAGAAGAATTTGTAACAACGGAGTTTAGGAATAATAGACATGAGAAATTTGAAGTCACTGCTGATCGCTTTCGCCGTCGGCCTGTGGTCCGCAATTGCGCCCCTGGGGACAGCATTCGCTGTGGCGGGGCCGGAGGCCTATTCTGGCATCAACGGCATGACCGATATTACGATTTCACCAGACGGGCTGCATCTGTCAGCCGTTGAGCGCTACAATGGACGGCAGGCCATTTTTGTATACGGGCTCGGCCCTAATGCGGGTCAGTCGCAAATTCTTCAGATCCCATCAGACTTCCCCGATGATCTGCGAGTCATTGGCGCGAGCTGGGCAAACAACAAGCGGCTGCTGGTATATCTCAAGTTTGCGGACCGCCGTCCGTATGGGGTAACCACAGAATACCGCCGCCTTGGCGTTAATATTGATGGTTCCAACGTTCAGGTTCTGCCGAAGGTCATTCGGCAGGAAAAACGTCCACAAGGAGCCGGAAGCATATATGACATGTTGCCGGATGATCCCGATCATGTGTTGCTGACTTATTACAAACCCAAGAGCACCAATGGCTATACACCGTTCAAGATGGACATCAACACCGGTCAACTTGAGCCGGTCGCCTATGGGGATTGGGATGCTGGAAATTATATGTCCGACCTCAAGGGTCAGACACGCCTGCGGTATGTTGCCGATCACTTGAAACGTAAAGTGCAGACGCGAAAGGATGACGACAGTCAATGGGAGACTGTTTGGGAGTTTACCCTTTTTGAGGACCCTTACTTTGACGTTTTGTCCTTTACGCCGGATCCAAACAAAATCTTTGTCGCGAGTGATCACGAAACAAACGGCAGTGCTGTTTATGAGTTTGACTTAACCACCAGGAAATTTGGCAAGCGGATCTGGTCCCATCCAATATATGACGCTTCGCGGATTATGTTCAATGCAGCGCGGGATAAGGTCATTGCTGTTGGATATATGGCAGATGGGGATGAGTTCGAGATTTTTGATGCCGAGTTTGCTGCAAAGTATCAAGTCCTCAAGCAGGCGTTTCCTGGCAGTGTGATCAGAATTTCCGGGATATCCGATGATGACAGTAAGTGGGTTGTCTTGGTGTCTGGGCCGCATCACCCAACAGCATCATACCTCTATGATACCGTGAACGTGAAACTGTCAAAGATCGGTAGCGCCTATCCGGATGTGCCGGCGGCGACAACGAGTTCGATGATGCCAATTTCCTACAAAGCGCGTGATGGATTGGAGATCCCCGGTTACATCACATTGCCGAATACAGGCAGTGCGCCTTATCCGCTTGTGGTGCATCCGCATGGCGGACCGTCCAGCCGTGACGTTATGTACTTCAATTCCGAAGTGCAGTTTCTGGCAGCCCAGGGCTATGCGGTGTTTCAGCCGAACTTCCGTGGCTCTACAGGTTATGGCTCGGAGTTTCAGGCCGCTGGCTACAAGCAATGGGGTCTGGCAATGCAGGATGACATTACTGATGGCGTCGAATTCCTGATCAGCCAAGGTATGGTGGACCGCGATCGCATCTGCATTGTGGGTTGGTCCTATGGTGGCTATGCGGCATTGATGGGTGTTGTAAAGACGCCCGATCTCTATAAGTGCGCCGTTGCCGGGGCCGGCATTTCAGATATCCCACTTCTTTTGCAGCAAGAGTATCACGCAGATGTCAATGGGCCGACCGTTGGCGGTTGGTCAGAGCGGGGTCAGTTGCGCGAAACTTCGCCGGCGCGCAATATTGATGACATTAAGGCTCCGATTCTTCTGGTTCATGGCACCCACGATCAGACCGTGGCGATTGAACAAAGTCGATTGATGGCAGGGAAACTGAGAGATGCGGGTAAGCCTTATCGGCTCTTAGTTCTTGAAAATGATGACCACAATCGTTCGATCCCAGAGAACGAGGTGCTTTATTTGCAAGAACTGCAGGGATTCTTGGCACAGTACCTGAAGTAAATTCTCATTGATTTTACTCGACAGGCCCCCGGTATCTCACGTTAAGATGCCGGGGGTTTTGTTTTGAGGAGTTGACATCATGAAACAGGCAAGAGTTCTCCTTGGAGTGACGATGTTTTCGCTGTTGCTCGCGGCCTGCGCGACGCCAACCGCCTATCAGGCGGCGGACAACGGATATGGTTTCTCCGAGAAACAGATTGATCAAACCCACTTCCGGGTTGAGTTTCGCGGCAATACATTGACGGATCGCGAGGTGGTGGAAACCTACCTCCTTTACCGGGCGGCGGAAGTCACCCTTGAAAGCGGCAATGACTATTTCATTATGCTGGATCAGGATGTGGACAAGAAAACCCATTATACGTCCACCTATGATTACCCTTACGGCGGACACTTCCCTTATCGCTATTACCCTTATCATTGGCACCACACGATGCCTTATCATCAGCCTGTGCGCACCACTGAGAAGTTTACCGCCGTGGCTGAGATTCACGTGGGCAAGGGGCCGAAGCCAGAAGGTGAGCCCGCCGCCTATGACGCGCGCAGCGTCATTGAACATCTCAAGGGCGAGATTGTTCTTCCTGAAGTGAAGTAATGCGCGCGGCGCCAGATGAGACCCCCCGTCCTCTGGCACTGATCACCGGTGCATCGGGCGGTATTGGTGCCGCCTTTGCCAAGTTGCTCGCCGCGGAGGGGTTTGACCTTCTTCTGGTGGCGCGCAGGCGGAGCGCGCTTAATGAGGTTGCGGCTGACTGTCAGGTTAAAGGCGCGGCTGTTCAAAGCGTTGTCTGTGATCTGACGGACCCTGCGAGTGGCGCCTTGCTGGAGGCTGCGGTGCGGTCTGAGGGGCGCCTTTTAAATCTTCTCGTCAACAACGCGGGCTATGGTCTGATGACGCCTGTGGGTTCGGCGGGCCTTGAGGAAGAGCTTGGGATTGTGGATCTCAATGTGCGCGCTGTGATGGAGCTTAGTCTGCGGTTTTTGCCGGATCTGAGGCAAACCGGCGGCGGTCTTATCAATTTGTCCTCTTTGGTGGCGTTTCGGCCCTTGCCTTATTTCTCCGCTTATTCCGCGAGTAAAGCCTATGTGCAGACCTTTAGTGAATTGCTTGGGCGTGAGTTGGCGCATGAAGGGGTGCGGGTGTTGGCGCTGTGTCCTGGCTATACCAAGACTGGTTTTCAGCAACGCGCCGGGGCCGACGTTGGCGCGGCAGATCGCTATGTCCCTAAACATTCGCCGGAACGGGTGGCCCGTGATGGCTGGCGGGCTTATCAGCGCGGGCGCCGGGTTAAAATTGTCGGGCTTGGCAATTGGACGATGGCAAGGTTTGGATTTTTGGTGGCGCCTTTTGTTGGGTTTGCGGCGCGTAAGGCCTATGCTCATGTAAAACGTCTGCAAGTTAAGGGAGAAGACCATGAGCGCTGAAGTGCCAAGCTATGACTGTTTGACGCTTTCGATTGAGGGGGCGGTGGCCACCGTGACCCTCAATCGGCCGGATCATCGCAATGCCTTGTCGGTTCAGTTGTTGCGGGAGCTCAAGCAGGTCGCGGAATATCTGAGCGGTCAGGTGCGTGTGGCGGCTGTTATTTTGCGCGGGGGCGATCATTATTTCTCAGCGGGCGCCGATCTGAAAGATCCGGAAACGCGCGCGCGGCCTTCCATGCCGCTGCTGGAACGACGGGAGGCCCTCAAGGCAGGTCCCGACATGTGTGATGCCTGGGAGGCACTTGAGGCCTACACCATTGTTGCCATTGAGGGGTATTGCATTGGCGGGGGTGTGGCGCTTGCGCTTGCCTGCGACCTTCGGGTGATTGGTGAGAGCGGTACATTGCGGCTGCCTGAAATTCCTTTGGGTATGAATATGTCCTGGCATGCCTTGCCGCGTCTGGTTGCGCTCGTGGGGCCGGCCCGGGCGAAACAATTTACGCTGTTTGGTGAAGCGCTTTCGGCATCTGAGGCTTTGCAGTGGGGGCTGGTTGAAGAGGTGACGCCTGATGGCGGGGCTTATCTGCGCGCCAAGCAATGGGCTGCCAAGGTAGCGGCGCTGCCGCCGATTCCGCTGCGCATGTCGAAAGAAGCGATCAACCGCGCTTCGGCCGCCTTGCATGCAACAGCGACCTTTATGGACCGGGATCAGTTTTTGCTGAGTAGCCTTACAGAAGATTCGGGGGAGGCAGTCACAGCCTTTCTTGAAAAACGGCCACCGGAATTTAGGGGCAAATAGGACGCTCGGCGGGACTCAATGTTTGCGAAATGCAAATTATTTATCTATTAATCGCTTAATGCGTTGCAAATTGCGAATTGATTTGCGGACAATGGATAAGAATATCTCTTGTAAGTAGTGAAAAAGGGGGCCTCTTTTCTATAGGTATGAGTTTTTGGGCCTAATTCCTTGCGTTTTCGACTTGGCATGGTGCTTGCTGTGGTTAATCCGTCTCTAGTGCCACAAGCGCTAGGGTTTAAAGCGGAATTGATCCATCGCGACCCCTTCAGCGGATCAATTCCGCTTTCGTTTTTTTGGCACCCCTCTAAAAACTGGATGGTCTGCCCGATCCCCCCCAAATAAATCAAACAAAGCGCTCTGGCGACAGCAATGCCGGGTCAATCTCTGACAGATCGGCCGGTAGCATTTCCGCCTTGGCGAGAGCTGCGGCAAGGCGCGCCATGGTCGGCGAGGTCTGAATGCCGTAGCCGCCTTGACCCGCGAGCCAAAAGAAGCCCTTGGCGCGAGGGTCGTAGCCGACAATCGGTGACTTGTCCGGGGCAAAAGTGCGCAGACCCGCCCAAGTGTGATGAACACGGGCCACCTTGAGGGTCGTGGCTTGCTCAAACCGCTCGACCGCATAGGCGATGTCCAAATCGTCAGCCCAGGCATCGCAGGGCTGTGAGGGCGTTTCGTCCGCAGGCGATAACCAAAGACGGTTGCCGTCTGGCTTAAAGTAGAAAGTCTCGTCGACATCAATGACCAAGGGCCAGTCCCTTGTGTTCATGTCGGAGGGGCCGTCGATGACGGCCATGGAACGCCGCATGGGTTTCAAACCGAGTTCATTTAAACCGGCTAATGTTGCCAGGTTGTCTGCCCAGGCCCCTGCCGCATTGATAACCACGGAGGCCGCAAAGTCTTGGTCTCCTGCCTGCATCCGCCAAAGACCGTTTTGCCATTTGAGGGCATTCACGGGATGGCGGGTTCGCAGCTCGGCTCCCCTTTGACGAGCGCCGGTTAAAAATCCCTGCAGCAAAGCGGCGACATCAATAGCTTCTGATTTTGGTTCCCAGGCACAGCTGTCCACATAGTCTTCACGCAGGATCGGACATTTTTCGAGGGCGAAAGACGCCGGTGACAAGGTTACTTCACAATCGGGCGAAGCGGTTTCGGCAACATATTGCTCGACGGCCTGTCTTTGATCCGCGCGGCCAATGAAAAGCGCGCCGGAGGGGGACAGCAAGGGTGTGCTGAAAATATCGGGCGGCGGATTTTCAAAAAAGGGACGCGCCGCGCAGGTGATCTGCCGGATAACAGCATTGCCATATGTTTCGGAAAAGAAGGCAGCGGAGCGCCCTGTCGCGTGATATCCCGGCTGGTCTTCTTTCTCGAGAACCAGCACGCGGGCGTCCTTCGCCAATTCGTAGGCCGCTGAGGCGCCCGCCATTCCGGCGCCGACAATGATGAAATCGTAGGGTGTCATAGCGCCGCGACACTAGCAATTTTGTCTTGTCGCGAGCCAGTCTAAAAACCGCCGACAAGTGCGATTTCGCCTGACAAGGAATGTTTTGCTAAGTTAATCTTTGATCTCAAATCGGTTGCAGGAGAACCAGCCCGGCAGATCAGAACTGTTTGGGCTGTCGGAAGCCAAAGAGAGGGAAGCTCATATGGGCGAGGAGATCGAAACAACCGTATTTCGCGATGTGGATTTTGCTGAGTTTGATCGCCACCTCAAAATAGAAACAGCGCTTTTGGAGAATTGGTTCCAGGAGGAGCGTTTCTATATGGGGGCTCACGAAGGCGGGCTGGAACTGGAGGCCTGGCTGGTGGACCCCCGGGGCCATCCGGCGCCGCGCAACAGTGCGTTTCTGGCCGCGCTTGATAACCCCCTGGTGGTGCCGGAGCTGTCGAAATTCAACATTGAGTTCAACACCGCGCCGCAGTCACTTAAGGCTGATGCCTTGTCGCGCATGGAGCAGGACTTGCAACGCACTTGGGACCTGGCCAGTGCGAAGGCCGACGACATGGGCCTCGGCATTGTCATGATCGGCATTCTGCCAGCGATCCGCGAGAGCGATCTCACCATGGAAAATATGTCGGGCTGGCAGCGCTACAAGGCGCTTAATGAGCAAATCTTCGCCATGCGGGAAGGTAAGCCCATCAACCTAAAAATCGAAGGGCGAGAAAAGCTGGCGACAACCCATTATGACGTGATGCTGGAGGCGGGGGCGACGTCTTTCCAGGTGCACTTGAAGGTTAATCAACACAGCGCCGCGCGATATTATAATGCTTCGAAACTGGTGAGCGGTCCGCTGGTCGCGGTGGCGGCGAACTCGCCCTATCTCTTCGGACGAGACCTGTGGGACGAAACGCGCATCCCGCTTTTTGAGCAGGCGATCTCGGTGGATGAATGGGACTATGCGGAGCGGGTCACTTTTGGTGTGCGCTATCTCGACAAATGCCTGTCGGAAGTTTTCGTCGCCAACCGGCAACGTTATCCGGCGCTTCTGCCGCGCAACAGCGAGGATGCACCGGAAAAACTCGCACATTTGAAGCTCCACAATGGCACCATCTGGCGGTGGAACCGCGCGCTTTTAGGCAATGAGCCCGATGGCACGCCGCACCTGCGGATTGAGCACCGCACCTTGCCGGCGGGCCCAACCATTCAGGACAGCATGGCCAATGCGGCCTTTTATTTCGGCCTGGTGGAAATGCTCGCCCATGAAGAGGAGCCGCCGGAGGAGGACATTCCGTTCCGTCATTGCCGCAATAATTTTTATGCCTGCGCCAAAACCGGTCTGCAAGCGGACCTGGTCTGGCGCGGGGGCCGGCGGGTCAAGGCGCGAGAGCTGATTTTGAGTGAGCTGGCGCCGCTGGCGCGTGAAGGTCTGACGCGGCTTGAAATTTCAGCGGATGATATCGACCGTTATATGGGCATGATTGAAGCTCGGGCGCGTACGGGCCGCACGGGCGCCAATTGGCAGCGGGCCTGGGTGGAAACCCATTCGCGCGATATGAGTGAGCTGACTATGGCTTATCAGGATCGGCAAAACTGCGGGCTGCCGGTTCATGAATGGACGGTGACCTCATAGGTCTGCCGCGAGGAGGGGCGCTGCATGTGGCATAAGCTGGAAAATGAACGCAAGGTGGTGCTGATCAAGGGGTTTCATATCTTCATGGTGCTCTTGTTCATGGGGGCGGTGATCATTTGCGCCTATAGCGCTGTGACGGGGATATTCTTCAAGCTTACCTGGGCCGGCTTGGGGCTCGTGCTGGTCGAAGGGCTTGTGCTCATTTCGCGCGGCTGGGTCTGCCCGCTTACCGATCTTGCCGAGCGCTACGGGGCGGAGAGCGGGTCCGTGACACAGTATCTCATGCCCAAATGGATGTCGGACAAGGCTTTTGAAATTTGGGGCGCGGCCTATGTGGCGTCGGCCCTTGGTATTCTGGCGCGGGTGATCTTTTAGGGCTTATTTTCGTGTACATCTTTTGATATATATTTGACAGTGTTTGCGTCTTTGCAGTATATGTCATCCAATCTTGTGGAATGTGCCGAGGGTGTCTATTTATGAGCTATCCAGATGATCAACAAGTAGCGGATTGGTTAGACGAAGAGCGCGGCAGTCTCAATCGCATGTTTGATTGGATTTTTTACATCTTTTATCAAAAGATACCGCATTCTTTGAGTTGGCAATGGTCTCTCAAGTCGATAATTTTGGGAATTGTTCGTTTTTCTGTCTTTGCTGCCGTAACTGGATCTCCCGTATGGCTTGTACTCCTCATGGGGCAAAAGGTTGTGCCAACAAGCCTTATATCCCCTTTTCTAATATTGGTTGGACTGGTCTCCTTTTCTAAATTTTTGAATTTCTTAGCCAGGGGGAGAAGGAGTGCGGAATTGCGAGACCGTGAGGAAACGTCAATCTCTACTTCGCATTTTAAGGCAATCGATCTCATTAGCGCGAATGGTCTGTCAGTTTCGGCTAGGGTCAAAGATCAGAGTTCACTGGAACGCGCTATACCAGAACTCCTCAAATGTATTGAAAGCCGAACGCGCCTGTCGATTGGTCGGGAAGGTTCCGACTATTTGGAGGTTACGTTGATTACATTTGAAGGGGCGGATGGTCTAGAGGCTCTCATCAGGGAGCGTTCTAGTTCAATTCGGAAAATCAATAAACGAATACCTTCTCAGGAATTACTTTCTTATCACGTGGTCAAGAATGGTCTCACCAAGAAAGTTATTCACGACTTTAAAAGACAGAAGTTGTTTCCATATGAAGGAGCAACCGGTCGGGGTGCCGCGCCGCCCTATCGGAGTATAATGATACTTCCCCTTCCAGAGAGAATTCTTGAAGGAAGTAGTGACCGTTGCATAAGAGGAGTAATTACTATTGACGGCGCAAAACCTTATGATTTTTGGGGGGAGTTAGAAGATGCCATTGAGATACAGGTTAGACCGTTTGTTAAACTTATAGATGTATTGTTGACTAATCACGCTTGCGGTGTGAAGATTTAGTTGGCTGATTCGGAGGTACTTTTATGACGAGAAAACGCACGCGAGTCCGCAGTCCTCAGAAAGACGATTCTTCTGGGGCACTTTTGTTCTCTACTATTGGTGATGTCTATAACGCGATGGATCGGGATGAGATTACCGTTGAAAAAGCAGTAAGTGAATTACGCCGCCTTCGGAAAAGTAGGCACGGTATTGCAAAGATAGTCTCAGGGTCAGTAACCGCCTGATGTTTTGTTTGATGAGTAATGATTGAAACCCTGAATGCGGCCATTTTCGAACGGGTGATCTTCTAAGGTTTTGGCCGTGCCTCGTGGCTTTTGCCGCTTCGGCTTGCCCAAAACCCCGCCACCATGGCGAGGATAAAGGCAGGCAGCATCACATCGAGTTTGTCGAAGAGGGGTCCGATGGTGGGCAGCTTCGAGACCCCGAATTTGAACAGGGGCACGCACAAAAAACCTGTCACCATTGAGGCGATGGCACCTTTCTCCGTATACCCTTTCCAAAAGAGCGAGAGGATCATCACCGGGCAAAAAGTGGCCGCGATGCCGGACCAGCCAAAGATGACAAACCAGAAGATGGTATGCGTCGGTGAGATCACCGCTACGCTCATGGCGACGGCAAGGGCGATGAGCGCCATGATGATCGTGACCCGGCGCGAAAGGCGGGTGAGGCGTGCGTCGCTATGATCGACCCCTCTGACCTGTTGATAATAATCCCGCGTCACCGCCGATGAGGCCACCACCAAAAGCGAATCAATGGTCGACATAATGGCGGAGAGCACGACCGCGACATAAAGACCGATGAGAAGCGGCGGCATGAGATGCTCTACCAGCATGGGCAAAACATTCTGGCCGCCATTGCCAAGTACATTGGAAACCTCTTCGGTTGGAACGTCGAAAAGATAACGTCCGATCAGGCCGATCATTACCGCGCCAATATCGGTGAGCAGTGTAAAGGCGATGGCGACCCAGCGGCCCTTGTTGATTTCACTTTCATCGCGGATGGCCATAAAGCGTACAAAGAGTTGCGGCGAGCCCATGAAGCCCAGGCCGATCATCAGAAAGCCGAGGATGGCGAAGGTATTTTCGACCGACAGGCCGCCCGGTCCCCAGAAATTGAGGAGATACGGGTCGAGGGCCTTTAGGCCTTGGGTGAGGCCAGGCTCGGATATGGCGAGGTAGCCGACCACAGGCACCAGCACCAATCCAAAGAGCATCAAAAGGCCCTGAAAGAGATCAGACCAGGCAACGGCGACAAAGCCGCCCATGAAAATATAGGCCATCACCAGCGCGAAACCGGCCAGCGCCCCAACAAAATAGTTCCAACCAAGAAAGGCTTCAAAGGCGGCGCCGGTGGCGTCAATCTGGGCGCTGACATAGATCGTGGCAAAGACGATGAGAGAGCCTGCGGCGATGAGGCGCAGCGTGTGGGTGGTGGTTTTAAAATGACTGGCGAGGAAATCCGGGACGGTAATGGAATCATAAGTGTCGGTGAGCTTCTTGAAAGGCCTTGCCATCAAAAACCAGGCGGTGCCCACGCCGATGATCTCGCCGATCACGATCCAAAAGGCATTGACGCCCGCCACGGCGCCAGCGCCGGTGAGGCCCAGCAAAAGCCAGGCGCTTTCGCCGGTGGCCCGAGAGGAAAAGGCGGCGATCCAAAATCCGAGCTTCTTGCCGCCGACATAATAGTCAGACAGATTCTTGATGCGCCGCGAGGCCGCAAAGCCGATGATCAGCAGGATGATGAAATAGACAACCAGTGCGGCGTATTTGGTGAACACAATAAGGCTCCTCCCTCAAGAATCACTTTGCATCCTAAGGGGCTCGGGGCGATGTGTGAAGGGCAGGTAGTTGGGACTTAAAAAATCTACTGCGACCAAATCAATTGCTGAAGGAGAAACCCAATCGTAATTGGTACGAAAGTCATAAACACAGAGAACCCGACAGCAAAACGATTTGCAAATCGGGTGTTTGGATTTGGGTTGTTCCAGTAAGAATTGAGACCGCGCCATTCATATGTTGCAAATCTTATCGATACAGAATCGCCGTCTCCGATATTCTGTCTTGGAAATAGTCTGTGAATAAGGCTTGGAGGAAGTTCAATTTGGTTTTCTTCGACGTTTCCCGCTGTTCGATATCTCAAGACAATCAGAGCCTGCTTTTGCTTAGCAAGTCGGCGGCCACCGAAGAGATTCCAAAGAGAATCTCCAATGCTTTCAACAACTGTTTCTCGCCCTGATTTGAGCCCTAGTTCGCGCATCCGATCAATATGTATCCGGACAACACCCTTGTTTTCCTCATTTTCCTCAGCAACCTTCATAGTGTATTGTCGCACCTGAGTGATTGAGCGGCCATTTTTCATCAGACTTAAGATCTGAAGAATGGTTGTCAATGCTGTGAGTGAGACAACAGTGAGCACTACAATTAATGCAATCAAATGGACGTCTGATTGTGCGAGCATTTCCCGACTGTCGATGATTGCGGAGATCTCTGCTATCAAGTGTTCAACGAAATCTTTGAGCATCTTTGCACCCCCTTATTTTCCCTATTCACCCATCGGGAGATTAGGAGGGTTGAGCTCACATTTCAATGCCGCAGAAAAGTTGCGAGTGATTGTGTGGCTGTAGATCCACAGTAAGATTGCAGATCGCATTTGCCTGGATCCCGCGATCGAGCCGCGGGATGACTACAAGGTAATATAGTGTCCCCGCGCAGGCGGGGACCCAGAGCGAAAGCGTTTGCCGCCCCTGGATTCCCGACCCGGTCGCTGCGCGCCCTCTCGGGAAAACAGCGTGTTTTATGAACTCCCGCGTTCACTTCTGACGACGAGTGATATGAGAGCCACAAGGGCGGTGAGGCCGAAGAGGGCGAAGGCGCCCCAATAGGCGTCTTCAAAAAGAACCGTAATGAGGCCGGCATTGTCGTTCATGACATCAGCCTCGATCTTGTCTTTCAGACGATAGAGAAAGAAAAAGCCGCCACCGCCTGCGGTCAGGCCTGTGAGGCGGACAAGGGCTCCCGGTAGCACGAGGGCGCCGATCAGACCCGCGATGGCGAGACCAAAGGCAAAGAGTGCAAAGTCTTCGCGCTCCAGTTTGCCGCTTTCCTCCTCGCCGGTGAGCGGGTTGGTGATGGTAATTTCATCGCCGGTCACCATCTGGATGCCGGTCACCTGCAGGACTTGCTGATCGGTGCAAGAAAAGGTGACGAAGGGCAGGAAGAACAAAATGATAATGAGGCCGAACTTGCCGGCGGTCAGTGGCTTGTACATTTGTTTAGTCCTCTTCTTGCGGCGTGCCCGCGCTCTGAGTTTCCAGATAGGCGGCGACGCGCAATTTGGCATTCTCCCGGATATCCATGTGAAACAGCGGGTAGTCATGGCCGTGATAGTTCTTGCCCGGCAGCGTGGTTGCCCAGCTGAACGCGCCCTCGCTGAGATCCTGCACAAAGAGCATGCCATTCTCGCAGCGGGCAGAAGTCAATTCCGTTATCGGGGCGGCCAGCGGTCCGAAGGAGATGCCTTCAGGATCGTCGGGACCAAAGAGCTTAAAGGAAAACTCCCCGGTGGGCAGCACGCCGCCTTTGTGAAGGGAGGCATCTGCAGGGCCGCCGTCATTTTTCCAGGTCAGAGGATTGGTGCAGATGAGCGTGCCCTCGACCCAGCTTTCATCGGCAAAGCCGCCTTCGCCAAAAGTTGCCCAATGGATGACGCAGTGCAGATCATCGGGCTCATCGCAGGCGCCGATGTCCGGCATGGCGGCCAGTTGCTCGCGCGTGGCGTCACCGCCGATGATATAGGCGGCGACCAGGCGATCTTTCAGCGGTGTGCCGGAGATGCGCTCCTTCAAAAGCGTCATGGCGTGGTGGGTGCCTTGACTGTGTGAGGCGATGATAAAAGGCCGCCCGTTTGAGTGGGCCGCGATGAAGTGATCAAAGGCGCGCGCCACATCGCCATAGGCAAAGTCCAGCGCCTGGTTCATCATCTCCCGATCCCCGGCAAAGTAAGCGAAGATGGAGGCCTCGCGGTAGCGCGGCGCAAAGATATCGCAGCAGCCATTGAAGGCCGAGGCCTGATTGGCGAGCATCCATTTGGTGTTTTCTTCGGTATTGCTGGCCGCCTCCATGGGCGAGTTCCACTCCGCGCCCTTCATGTAGCCGGTGGGGTGAATGAAAAAGACATCGACCTCAGCGGGTTCGGCCCGAGGGGCAATGCCTTCGGGGGTCAAGTCGGCCAGGCTGGCCTTTTCCGGCAGGGCGGCCCAATTGGCCGGATCGGCGTAGTCGGGCGCCGGGGCCTTGAGCGCCAGGTCAAACCCGTGGTGGGGCTTTAAGACCCAGACGAATACCTTCGCCGTATTGCCGGTGAAATGGATGGCCGCCGCTGAAATGAGCAAGAGCGCGATCAGCCCCAGAAGACCTTTGATGAACTTTCCCATGATTTCCTTTGTTCCCCGGTGGCACCCCCGCCACTCGCTGGTGAGAATAGCAGACAATGGCGCCGCCCGCAAAATCCCGCAGCCAGAGCGTGCAGACCTTGCGAATCAGGGCGCTTAGGACTACATGGGGAAGGTGATCGACGGGCCTCCGGGTCTGAAACGCCTATGTATAAGGGATTGACGCTCCATGAGCCCGATTGGCTATCTTCTCAACCTCATCCTCAACATCGTTCTGCTGATTGTTATTGCAGACGTGATCATGTCCTGGCTTGTCGCCTTTAATGTGGTCAACCGCGCCAATGAAGGGGTGCGCAAGTTGCAGAATTTTACCCATTCAGTAACGGAGCCGCTTTTGCGGCCGATCCGTCAGGTGGTCCCGCCGTTTGGGGGTCTCGACATCACCCCGATTATTCTGCTGTTCGCTATCCGGCTGTTGCAGATCTGGGTCATAATTCCCCTGTTTTACTGAGGACCATTTCTTTGGGTCTGCCGCTTGAACCCACCGCGAAGGGCGTCAGGCTCTTTGTACGGGCCACGCCTTCGGCTTCGAAGAATGAAGTGCAGGGGCTTTATGAAAGCGCCGATGGCAAAGTGGCGCTCAGAGTGCGGGTGACAGCCGCACCGGAAAAGGGTAAAGCCAACAAGGCCGTTATCAAACTTCTCGCCAAACCTCTCCATCTTCCGGCTTCCGCGTTCCATCTCGTCTCTGGTGAGACGGATCGCAACAAGACCTTTGACGTGTCCGGGGATACTGAAACCCTGATGAGAGAAATTGGCGCCTGGATAGAGGAACAGATTTTATGAGTGAGGCGAAACGCATTGATGGCAAGGCCTTTGCCGCGGGATTGAGAGCCCGGGTGGGGGAGGCCGTTGCTGAGCTGAAGGCGGCGCATGGGTTCACGCCCGGTCTCGCGGTGGTGCTGGTGGGTGATGATCCGGCCTCGCAGGTTTATGTGCGCAACAAGGGCAAGATGACCCGCGAAGCGGGCATGGTAAGCTTTGAGCACAAGCTGCCCGCTGATACGCCGGAAGCAGAAGTGATCCAGCTGGTCGAAACTCTGAATGCCGATCCTTCCGTACACGGCATATTGTGCCAGCTGCCTTTGCCTTCACACATTGACGAAAAGAAAGTGGTCGAGACGATTGACCCGGCGAAGGACGTGGACGGGTTGACGCCGGTCAGTGCCGGGCGGCTCATCCTCGGGCAAAAGGGCCTCGTGCCTTGCACGCCGCTCGGTACGGTGATGCTGGCGAAAGATCAGCTCGGCGATCTGACCGGGCTCCATACGGTGGTCATTGGCCGCTCGATCCTGGTGGGTAAGCCGGTGGCGCAGCTCTTCCTCAATGAAAATTGCACCGTTACCATGGCGCATAGCCGGACGCGGGATCTGGCGGCGGTTTGTCGCTCGGCCGATATTCTGGTGGCGGCGGTGGGCGTGCCGCACCTCGTTCAAGGCAGTTGGGTGAAGCCTGGCGCCTGCGTGCTTGATGTGGGCATCAACCGGGTGCCCGCGCCGGAAAAAGGCGAAGGCGGCACCAAGCTCGTGGGGGACGTTGATTTTGACGCAGCCTTGCCCGTTGCCGGATCCATCACGCCGGTGCCGGGCGGCATTGGCCCCATGACCATTGCCTGCCTGCTGCGCAATACCGTCGAGGCGGCATGCGCCATGGCTGGTGTTCCCCTGCCCGATGTGCTGAACTGAGCCTTATGAAACAAAATCAACTTGGACCTCTCTGGCCGGTCTCTGAGCTCACCCTTGGCGGTGGCGGGCTCGGTCAGATTTGGGGCGCAACCAGCCGCGACGAGGCTGTTGCGACCGTTCATGCGGCGCTCGACGCCGGGATCACGCTGCTGGATATGGCGCCGTCCTATGGGCGCGGCGAGGCGGAAGCTGTCATTGGCGCGGCCTTCGATGGGCACTGGCCGGAAGGGGTGCGGGTCACCTCCAAATCCATTCTGGGTTCCGCGCCGGAAGCGGAGATGCGCGAACGGCTTGAAATGTCGATTACGCGCTCGCTGAAAGTCATGCAGGTGGAAGCCCTCGATCTTTTCTTCCTGCACAGCCAGATCATTCCGGAAGACTATGAACTGTCCGAAGAGCTCAAGCCTCTGCAGGAGCGCTTTTGCCTCACCTGGCCGAACTATGAGGGGCAATTCATTCCCCTCATGGAAGAGTTCAAGGCGCGTGGGATGATCAAGGACTGGGGCATTACCGGCACCGGCTTGCCATCGTGCATTATGGCGGCGCTGCGCCATGACGTGAAACCCGCCGCCGTGCAGGCGATTACCAATCTTCTGGATTCGCCGGGCGGCATTCGCCGCTATCAGGAGCCGCCGGAGCCGCGCAATATTATCCGCACGGCGGTCAATAACGGTGTGGGGGTTCTAGGTATTCGCGCGGTGCAGGCGGGGGCGCTCACCGACAAGATCGACCGGCCCATGCCTGTCGATGATCCGGAAATGCTCGACTACGCAAAGGCGGCGCCCTACCGCGCCCTCTGCGCCGAGCTTAAGGAAAACCCGGCGGTGCTGGCCCATCGCTATGCGCTTGCCATGGAGGGTGTCGACACGGTGGTCTTGGGCGTGAAAAACCGGCAAGAGCTGCAAGAGATTGTCGAGGGCGTTGAAAAAGGCCCGCTCGACCCGGAGATCGTTCAGGCCATTGATGATCTGCGGCTTAATTTCTTTCCACCCAAAATCCCGATGGAGATTTAGTTACTTCGCTCACGGCGAGGTGCTGTCGCACCCGCCTCCGCGGGGGCGCCCGAAAGGGCGGCGGCCGGTCGGCCGTGTTCATTTAAAACATCCCTTGTGAGCGCTTACCTGATCTGGTCGATATTCTTTTCCCAATTTTCGCCATCAAAGAGGGTGATGTCCAGATCGTCGATGGTGGCACGGTCGAGGCAGTGCACATTGACCGAGACGCCGCCTGGGTGTGAGCGCGGGAAATAAAAGCTCTTAATCCCGCAGGTCTTGCAGAAGAGATGGCGCGCGGCGCCAGACCCAAAACGGTATTCGGTAAGATTGTCCTCGCCGGTGAGCAGGGTGAACTGATCCTTCTCGACGATGTAATGCAAAAAACCGCTCATGCGGCAGATCGAGCAATTGCGGGATACCGCCATGAGCTTGCGCGGGCCTTTGACTTCATAAGTCACGGCGCCGCAGTGGCAGCCGCCCTTGTGGGTGCGTTGGTTGGTCATCTGGGTGCTTTCAATAGTTCGTCGACGGCTTCGATGGCGTGTTCCTTGCGGGTGTACCAGTCGCCGGAAAGGGTGATGTATCTGGCGCCGCGCGCCTCTAGTTCCTCGCGGGCGAGGTCCATGAATTTGCGACGTTCGTCTTCCTTGCCGAAGACGCGCATGCCATCGTCGATCCAGGGCACGTCGATGTCCAAGAGAAGATAGAGATCGGCGAGCTCGATCTCGCGGTTAAACCATTCGGGCACATGGCCGAGGAGCATTTTCGCCCATACGGCGGTAAGCACCGGGTCGGTGTCCTCGATCACGATCCGGTTGGCAGAGCGCTCCAAGGCCTTGCGCATGGCCTCGTGACCCTTGGCGATAGCGATGAGGTCTTCATCGGTCCAGGGCTGCCCTTGCTTGTATTCATGATCATAGGAGCGGCCATATTCCGGCATGAAAACCGTGTCGTAGCGGGCGGCGAGCTCGCGGGCGAGGGTGGTTTTGCCGGTGGATTCAGGTCCATAGAGGCAGACCCGTTTGACGTAGTGCGGGCGCACCACGCCTGGAATATAGGCCCAGTTCTCAAAAGGCGCACGGCGCAGATTGGCGGAGGTGACCGCCATGATATCCCGGTCGGGATCAATGATCACCGGCTCGGCGCTGAGCGCCCTGGCAAAGCCGAAGCCGGTGCGGTCGCCCGCCATGACCACGTCGACCTTGGGGAGGTTGAGCGCTTTGATCGCATCTGCCCATTTCTCCCAGATATCGCTTGTGTCGTCCGGGCCGCTTGGCATTGGGAGGGTCACTTTGCGCACCCGGGCTTTCGGGAAGATCGCCTGCATCCATTGCAGCCGCAGATCCCCGTCGATGGCGTCACCCGCCTCGACGGAAATGAGAATGGTCAGGTCCGGCACGTAAGAATCGGCGGCGCGCCCGAGAAATACATGACCCTGGTGGGGCGGCAAGAACTTGCCGATCATCAGTCCGTGCTTCATATGCGGGAGGGGGCTTTCATTGGCTAAATATGCGACGCTTGGCATTCCAACGCAGGAAGGTCATAATGACAAGACTTTCGTCGGCTTATTCTTGGGAAAAATTCATGCGCCGTCTGTTGCAAGTTTCACTTCTCCTGTTGGTATTTGGATTTCGTCCGGCTTTTGCGGCGGATGAAGCGAATGCGCCCTGCACGAGCGAAATGCTCAAGGCCTTCGATTTTTGGCTCGGAGAATGGCAGGTTTTCGATAAAGAGAGCGGCAAGCTGATTGCCTATGACCGGGTGGAAAAGGACCTCGGCAACTGTGTGGTGACGGAGCGCTGGACCTCTTTAGATGACACGTTTCGAAATGCCAGCGCCCCATTTCGGATGCGCGGCATGAGCCTGTCCGCATTGGACGGCCAAGGCTGGGTGCAAATCTGGGTCGACAATATGGGCGGTACGATCATCATGCATGGCGGCCCGGAAGAAGGGGCCATGGTCCTCAAAACCCAGACCACCTCCTACGGCTTTCACTATCGCTACCATTATGAACCCTTGCCCGATGGCTCGGTTCACGGCTTTGGTTATTCAAAGCCGGACGGCCAGGACAATTGGACGAAGGATTGGGACCTGATCTACAAGCGCAACGGCTAGATCACCTCACTTATTCGTGAAGTTTCGGTCCGTTACTTTCTTGATTTCCGGGATCTTGCGAGCGGCCACTGCGGCGGCCCAGAGTTTGGGGCAATTTTCCTGAAACCAGGCACTTCCGGGTCCCCAAAGGGTCATAATCGCTGCATAGATGTCGAGACCTGAAAATTGTGCGCCCAGAACATAAGGCCCCGAACCCAGGAGGTCTTCGAATTGACGCCAAAGCGCCTTACGCTTTTCGATGCTTGAATCGACAAGTTCGTCACGCGCCTTCTGGCTGGAGACATATCGTTCGGGAAAGTCTGCCGTCGTGAAAGTCGGGTAAAGCGCGCCACTGATAAAACTGACGAGCCGAAGGAACAAACGGCGCTGAGGCGCGTCTTTGCCGGGCACAAGATTTGCCTCGGGGGCGATGTCATCAAGATGAAACAGGATGGCGGCGCTCTCCGTCATCACCATGCCATCTGGACAGATAATAGTCGGGAACTGGGCAAGTGGCGCAATTTCTTCGAGGGGCCGGATGTTGCTCACCGCATCGCCTTCGGGGCTCGCCAGCAGATAAGGCTGTTTGGCGACCTCAAAGGCGGCCTCGGCGATGGCTGATCCCCATCCTTTGCGAGCATAGAGGATGTAAGTCATCGCCATTCCTTTCCCTTATTTTTTGTGCGCCTTGGCGCGCAGGCGCAGGCGCAGGGCGTTGAGCTTGATAAAGCCTTCCGCGTCCTTTTGATCGTAAACGGAATCTTTTTCGAAAGTCACATGAGCTTCCGAGTAAAGCGAATAGGGGGACGTGCGGCCAACCGTGGTCACCGACCCTTTGTAAAGCTTCATGCGCACTTCACCGGTCACGAACTCCTGGCTCTTGTCGATGGCGGCTTGCAGCATTTCGCGCTCCGGCGCAAACCAGAAGCCGTTGTAGATCATCTTGGCATAGCGCGGCATCAGCTCGTCTTTGAGGTGGGTCGCTTCGCGGTCCAGGCAAATGCTTTCCATGGCGCGGTGGGCGGCGATGAGGATGGTGCCGCCCGGTGTTTCATAAACCCCGCGTGACTTCATGCCGACAAAACGGTTCTCCACGATATCAGCGCGGCCGATACCATTGGCGCCGCCGAGCTCGTTGAGCCTGGTCAGGAGGGTGGCTGGCGACATTTTTTCGCCGTTGATGGCAACAGGGTCGCCTTTTTCAAAATCGATGGTGATGTAAGTGGGGGTGTCGGGCGCATCCTCGGGACGGACGGTGCGCTGGTACATATATTCTTCGGACTCTTTGGCCGGGTCTTCCAGGGCCTTGCCTTCGCAAGAAATGTGCAAAAGGTTGGCATCGACGGAGAAGGGCGCTTCGCCGCGCTTGTCCTTCGGCACGGGGATCTGGTTCTTTTCGGCAAAATCGATCAGATCCTCGCGGCCAACGAAACTCCATTCCCGCCAGGGGGAGATGACCTTGATGTCCGGGTTGAGGGCATAATAGCCGAGCTCAAAGCGCACCTGGTCGTTGCCCTTGCCGGTGGCGCCATGGCAAACGGCGTCGGCGCCGGTTGCCGCCGCGATTTCAATCTGGCGCTTGGCGATGAGCGGCCTTGCGATGGAGGTGCCGAGCAGATAGGTACCTTCATAAAGCGTGTTGGCCCGGAACATGGGGAAAACATAATCGCGGACGAATTCCTCGCGCAGATCTTCGATGTAGATCTCCTTGATGCCCAGCATTTCCGCCTTTTTGCGGGCGGGCTCGAGCTCTTCGCCCTGACCGAGGTCAGCGGTGAAGGTGACCACTTCGCAGCCATAGGTGGTTTGCAGCCATTTCAGGATGATGGAGGTGTCGAGGCCGCCGGAATAGGCGAGAACGACCTTTTTGATGTCAGAACCCATGTTTTCTTGTCCTTTTTACGCAATCTTGCCGTTGCTTTGCGGAGCGCACTATAGGCATTTTGAATATCAAGGAAAGAGAGGAAATTTCCTCGATGCCTCACTCCGCCGCGGCGTTGGCGGCTTTGCGGCGCTCGGAGGCGCGCTGCTTTTCGCTCTCGGATTTAAGCTGGCCGCAGGCGGCCATGATGTCGCGCCCGCGCGGTGTGCGCACGGGGCTTGCGTAGCCCGCGCGATTGACCACTTCGGCAAAGGCTTCGATGGTCTCCCAGTCCGAGCACTCATAGGGTGAGCCCGGCCAGGGATTGAAAGGGATCAGATTGATCTTGGCGGGGATGCCCGAGAGCAATTTTACCAGACGCTTGGCATCGGCCAGACTGTCGTTCACATCCTTGAGCATCACATATTCAAAGGTGATGCGGCGCGCGTTTGACAGGCCCGGGTAGCTGCGGCAGGCGGCCAGGAGCTCCTTGATCGGATACTTCTTGTTGAGCGGCACCAGCTTGTCGCGGATCTCGTTGGTGGTGCCATGCAGGGAGATGGCCAGCATAACGCCGATCTCTTGCCCACATCTTTCGATTTCCGGCACGACACCGGAAGTGGACAAGGTAATGCGCCGCTTTGAAAGCGAGAGACCTTCATTGTCCGAGATGATCAGGAGCGCCTTTTTGACATTGTCAAAATTATAAAGCGGCTCGCCCATGCCCATCATGACGATGTTGGTAATCTTGCGCGTTGCCTCTTTGGCCATCAGATGTGGCCATTCTTCCAACGAGTCCTTGGCGATGAGCAGCTGGGCGGTAATTTCACGTGCGGTGAGGTTGCGCACCAGCTTCTGGGTGCCGGTGTGGCAGAATGTGCAATTCAAGGTGCAGCCGACCTGGCTCGAGATGCATAAGGTGCCGCGATCCTCGTCGGGAATGAAAACGGTCTCTACTTCGATACCGGGGGCAAAGCGGATGAGCCATTTGCGGGTACCGTCGACGGAGATTTGCTCGGTGACAATTTCTGGTCTGTCCAGGTCGCAGTTCTCAGCAAGGGTGGCGCGCAGGTCCTTCGACAGGGTGGTGAGCTCGTCAAAATCCGTGGCGCCGCGCAGGTAAATCCAGTTCCACAGCTGTTCCACCCGCATCTTGATTTGCCGTTCGGGCACGCCCAGGCCCGCGCAAAGCTGGCTGAGTTCAGACCGGTCGAGGCCGACAAGATGGGTTTTTTGTGTGGTTTCCATGAGGAATCCTGCAGTTTAGAGCCGTTTTCTTGGGATGCTGAGATGCCAGTACCCTCAAGTTACGGCGCTTTAATTGCAGGATCTGCTGATTTTGTCCAGCGCAGCGGTGATTCCAGAAAGCGAGTAATGGTCGGTGGTCAGGGTGCCCCGGCTTGAGGTGCCCTTCACAATCATGTCGCTGCCTCGTTTCATGGCATTAATCAGCTTCTTTTCATCGGCCTCGGACCGGAACCAGGCACCATCGCCATCGGTGAATAGGTCATATTTGTCTGATCCGACCTGGATTGTGGTTTTGGAATTTGCCTTATAGGTATAGCCAGTGACGACACTGGGCTCCGGATTGCCATTGCCCCAATCGGTGACGATGAAAAAAACATCGCCCCGGCTGACGTTTTTCGGGCTCGTGTCTGTCGGCTGCGAAACGACAAAACAATATTTGTTGCCGCCCTCGCTGACGGAATAGGCCTTCCAATCCTTATAAGTGCCAATGGGTTCAGGCGCGGCGGCATGGGCGATACCTGACAGGGCCAGACCAGACAGGCCTGCGGCCAGCGCCAGCGCTTTCCAGGCAGATGATGGGGTGGATTTCCGTTTAACTGACATGTCGAGTAACCTCTTCCCGTGTAACTCAAAACCAAATTTTGAAAGGCCAAGGCCAATTTATCCTCGGGAGGGTAACCTTGACCGGCAAAAAGGGCAAATCTTTGGCCGCATTCTGGTCTGGCAAGGGTCAAGGAACGGTTAACAAATCATTGCATTTTTAAAGTGGTTGTCCTACTTGCCCGCCCATGAGCCGCACCTCAAACTGAGGTCCGGGCGCTTCATGATTCGATGAGCCCTGGAAGGCGATTTCTTGAAGAGGAGCGACCATGGCAAACCCCGTCCTTGTAGAAGTGACCCGCGACCCGGAAGGGGGGCGTTTTGTGGAAAGCCGCCATCGGGGCGCGATTGCGATCGTTGACCGATCGGGCGATCTGGTGTTCAGCATTGGCGATGTGGAGGCGCTGACCTGTCCGCGCTCCGCATTTAAGTCCATGCAGGCCTTGCCGATGATTGAGGCGGGGGGCGTGGACGCTTATCAACTGGGGCCGCAGGAGATCGCTTTGGCCTGCGCTTCACATGGCGGCCAATCGCAGCATGTTTCCCGGGTGGAGGACTGGCTTAAAAAGATCGACTGCTCGGTGGCCGATCTTGAGTGCGGGCCGCATCTGCCCTCTCATGTGCCCAGTGCTCATGCGCTTATCAGTGAGGGCCGGACCCCGACGCGCGCCCATAATAATTGCTCGGGCAAGCATGCCGGGTTTTTGACCCTGGCACGGCTAATGAATGCGCCGACAAAAGGTTATGTTCAGCCAGATCACCCGGTGCAGCAACGGGTCCAGGAGGTGATCTCCGAGCTGGTCGATTTTCAGATCGCTGATCACCCGACCGGGGCTGACGGGTGCTGTGCGCCCAATTATCAAATGCCGCTAAAAAACCTGGCGCTGGGAATGAGCCGACTTGCCAATCCGGATCTCCTGGCGCCGCACCGGCAGGGGGCCGTGGAGGTGATGCTGGAGGCCTTGTCCAATCATTCCTTCTTTATGGCGGGCGATGACAGGGCCTGTACGGCGCTTACCCAGGGGCTTTCCCATGTGGGCTTCGTTAAAATTGGCGCGGAAGGGGTTTACACCGGGTGCTTTGCTGGTATCGGGCTGGGGCTTGCGCTGAAGATTGACGATGGCGCCAAACGGGGGGCCGAGGTTGCCGTGGCGCAGCTGCTTGCGCGAATGAACCTGCTTGGGGCGGTCGATCAGCTGAGAGACTGGCTCGAGGTCCCCATTCGCAATACCTGCGACAAAAAAGTGGGCTCTATCACGGTGTCGCAGGAATGGGAGAAGTTCAACCTTCCCATCGCCTAAGGCTTGCCGCTATCATGGCCGAAAAACAAACATGGGATGAGGAGCGCGCGCCATGAAAGCGGTTTTATGCAAAGAATACGGACCTGTTGAAAATCTGGTGGTGGAGGAAGTACCCTCACCGGAGCCCGGGCCAGGTCAGGTTCGCATTGATGTCAAAGCAGCGGCGGTCAATTTCCCCGATGTTCTGATTGTTCAAAATCTCTACCAGTTTAAACCAAATCCCCCGTTCTCGCCCGGCGGCGAAGTTTCCGGCGTGGTGAGCGCATTGGGCGAGGGTGTGACCCATGTTAAAGTGGGAGACCGGGTGATCGGTTCGGCGGGCTTTGGCGGGTTTGCCGAGCAGGTCGTGCTGGACGC
>SBGZ01000026.1 GCA_006226415.1 Alphaproteobacteria bacterium | reverse complement strand
CTTAAAAATCAGCGCTCTTGAGGGTGCCCGTGGGGCCCATCCTCATGACAAGAGAAGACCGCCGGAGCCAACCGGCCGGCCCTTTAATATTTGTTGAACTCGATTGGAGATAACATGTCTGAAACTGTTGACCCAGGGCTGAACCCCTCGCGGGATGATTTTGCCGCCCTGCTCGACGAATCCTGGTCTCAGGACGATTCTGCCGAAGGTTCGGTTGTTACCGGTACCGTTTTGGCGATTGAAGCCGACCAGGCCATTATTGATGTTGGTCTTAAAACCGAAGGCCGCATTCCCTTAAAAGAATTCACTCTACCCGGTCAGGCCTCCACCCTTAAGGTGGGCGATCAGGTTGAGGTTTACCTGGAGCGCATTGAAAACGCATCCGGCGAAGCCATGCTGAGCCGTGAAAAAGCGCGCCGGGAAGAAAGCTGGGTCAATCTTGAGAAAGCCTATGAAGCCAATGAGCGGGTTCAGGGCGTTATCTTTGGCCGGGTTAAAGGTGGCTTTACCGTCGATCTTGACGGCGCTGTTGCCTTCCTGCCAGGCTCTCAGGTGGACATCCGTCCGGTACGCGATGTGGCGCCGCTTCTCAACATTCCGCAGCCTTTCCAGATTTTGAAAATGGACAAGCGCCGGGGCAACATCGTTGTGTCGCGCCGCGCGGTTCTGGAAGAAACACGGGCGGAACAACGCAACGAGCTGGTTTCCAACCTGGAAGAAGGTCAAGTGGTCGAGGGTGTGGTCAAAAACATCACCGATTACGGCGCATTCGTGGATCTGGGCGGTGTCGACGGGCTGTTGCACGTGACCGATATTGCCTGGCGCCGGGTCAACAACCCCGCCGATGTTCTGGCGATTGGCGAAACCGTCAAGGTTCAGATCGTCAAGATCAACCAGGACACACAGCGTATTTCTCTCGGCATGAAGCAGCTTGAAGCTGATCCGTGGGAAGGTGTTGAAGCCAAATATCCGATCGACGCCAAGTTCACCGGCCGGGTCACCAATATCACCGACTACGGCGCATTTGTTGAGCTGGAGCCCGGTGTTGAAGGTCTGGTGCACGTTTCTGAAATGAGCTGGGTGAAGAAAAACGTTCATCCGGGCAAGATTGTCTCCACCTCTCAGGAAGTGGAAGTGATGGTGCTGGAAGTTGATCCTTCCAAACGCCGGATCTCTCTTGGCCTGAAACAGTGCATGGACAATCCGTGGACGAGCTTCTCGGAGAAATATCCGGTTGGTACCGAGATCGAAGGCGAGATCAAGAACATCACCGAATTCGGTTTGTTTGTTGGTCTGGAAGACGATCTGGACGGCATGGTGCACATGTCTGACCTGGACTGGAACCTGTCCGGTGAAGAAGCCATTGCTGAGTACAAAAAAGGCGATGTGGTCAAGGCCGTAATCCTTGACGTGGACATGGAAAAAGAACGCATCAGCCTCGGCATCAAGCAGCTGGGCGGTGATCCGATGGATTCCGTTGGCGACATCAAGCGCGGCGCTGTTGTGACTTGCACGGTGACGGACATTCAGGACAATGGCATTGAAGTTGAAGTGGGTGATGGCGTGAAAAGCTTCATCCGTCGCTCCGACCTCAGCCGTGATCGTTCTGAACAACGTCCGGAACGCTTTGCCCGCGGCGACAAGATCGACGCCAAGGTTGTCAGCCTCGACAAAGCCAGCCGCAAGATTGGCCTGTCGATCAAAGCCCGCGAAGTGGCGGAAGAAAAAGAAGCCGTGGCACAATATGGCTCCTCCGATTCCGGCGCGACGCTTGGCGATATTTTGGGCTCGGCCCTCAATAAAGCTCAGGGCGATGACAGCGAAGAAAGCTGATCTTCATGAAATGATCGCGGTTCACTGGAACTGATCAAAGGAAAATGCCGGGGCCCTGCCCCGGCATTTTTTGTGTCCGAAACCCCGCAATTTCAAAAAAACCGTTTTATGTGAATGGGTTAGGCCTTGACTGGCGGAGCAGCCTTTGGCACTTTTTACACCGCGTGAGGGACTCAAAGGGACACCCCCACGAGGCGAGGCCCTATAGGCCTCCATTTTTGAGATTCCCAACGGGGTAAAACACTCATGATCAAATCAGAGCTTGTGGCACGACTGGCTGAGGCCAACCCGCATCTTTATCAGCGGGACGTGGAACGCATCGTCAATACGATCTTTGATGAGATTGCCGGGGCGCTGGCCCGAGGTGACCGGGTGGAACTGAGGGGTTTTGGCGCTTTTTCCGTCAAGGAACGTCCTGCCCGCATGGGTCGCAATCCGCGCACCGGCGAGCCGGTTGAGGTTGATGCCAAGCATGTGCCTTTCTTTAAGTGCGGCAAAGAGCTGCGCGAGCGTCTCAATACGTTGGAAACGGCCGCCCCGGAAGCTGGCTTTTCTACCGGCACGCCTGGCATTGCTGACTGATCGCCCAAGGGACCGGCTCTCTGTCCCGCTTTAAAAGGTTTCGTCCGACATGCGTTTTCGCACACTCGTGACCCTTATCTTCGTGACTCTGGTGGCGGTAATTATTGCCATCGCCAACCGGCACAATGTGATCTTGTCCTTTGACCCGTTCTCCCAGGAAACTCCTGCGCTGGCCTTTGCCTTTCCGCTCTATGTGGTGATGTTCGCCCTGTTTATCCTGGGCGTGATCGTGGGCGGCTCGTCGAGCTGGCTCAGCCAAGGGCGCTGGCGCAAGCGAGCCCGGCAGGAAAAGCGCAAACGCGCCCACCTTGAGAAGGACCTCGACCGCAAAACCAAAGAGATCGCGCAAGCCGAACCCGGCAAGGCGCAAGGGGCCCTGCCTGGACCGGGAACGGGACCTGCGCCTCAGACAAAGCACATCGACCCTTAAATTTCTCGTGCGCGGGGCCAGGTTTTTGTTATATCCCTGTCCTCATGACCCAATCTCACGAAAATCCCATTTATTGCGCCCTCGACACCACGGATGTGGGACGGGCGGTTGAAATGGCCCGGGAAGTGGCGCCTCATGTGGGCGGCCTCAAGATCGGCCTTGAGTTTTACAATGCCAATGGTCCGCAAGGCGCGCGCGCCATCACGGATGTCGGCCTGCCGGTCTTCTTTGACCTGAAACTCCACGACATTCCCAATACGGTGGCGGGCGGCATCCGCGCGGTGCTGGATCTGCAGCCAGCGATCATCAATGTGCATTGCTGCGGCGGGCGCGCCATGATGCAGGCGGCTGCCCAGGAAGCCGCCAAGGCGGGCGCCCGGGCACCGCTGGTCATTGGCGTCACCATGCTGACCAGCCTTGATGTCCATGACCTCGCCGACATTGGCGTCACCCGCAGCCCAGCTGAGCATGTGGTGGCGCTGGCCCAACTCGCCAAAGCTTCCGGCCTTGGGGGCGTGGTTTGTTCGTCGCACGAGATCGCCGCTGTAAAAGTGGCCTGCGGGCAGGACTTCAAACTCATTGTACCGGGCATTCGCCCGGCGGGGGCGGCCACCGGCGATCAGAAGCGGGTCATGACGCCGGAAGAAGCCTTGCAGCTTGGCGCCGATGTGCTGGTGATCGGACGGCCCATCACTACCGCCTCCGAGCCTCGCGCGGCGGCGGCGGCAATTGCCCAAACACTCCGAGCGGCGTGACCTTGCCGGTCCAGATCAAAATCTGCGGGCTGACCACAGAGGAAACCGTGGCCCATGCCCGGGATCTCAACGTGGATTTCATCGGCTTTGCCTTTTATCCCGGAAGCGTGCGCGCGGTGACACCTGAGCGTGCGAGCGAGCTTTCAGCCTATGCCGGCCCAGACGTCAAAAAGGTCGGGTTTTTTGTCGATCCCAGCGACACCGAAGTTGAGGCCGCCATTGAAATTCTTGATCTGGTGCAGCTCCATGGAACAGAAACCCCCGAGCGGGTACTGGCGGTGCGCGAGCGCTTTGAAAAGCCGGTGATCAAGGTTTTGCCGGTTTCAGAAGCGGATGACCTGGCGGCGGCACGGGCCTATTTCCGGGTGGCGGACTATCTGATGTTCGATGCCCGCTCTCCCGGCGGGAAAGGATTCGGCGGCCTGGGCGAGGCGTTTGACTGGTCGCTCCTGAAAGACTTCAAAAGCCCGCTGCCCTGGTTTCTTGCGGGTGGCCTTCGCCCGGAAAATGTGGCAGAAGCGCTGGATGTCACGGGCGCCCGGCTTTTGGATGTTTCATCCGGCGTAGAAAGCACCCGCGGCGTGAAAGACAAAGATCTGATGACAGCATTTGTAGAGAAGGCCCGCACGGCAGGTTCATGAGTGACAGCGTAGAACGACCCAATTCCCTTCGCTCCGGCCCGGATGATCACGGACGCTTTGGCATTTTTGGTGGGCGCTTTGTCGCCGAAACCCTGATGCCGCTGATCCTGGATCTGGAGACAGCCTACGAAGAGGCGAAAAAAGATCCCGCTTTCAAGGCGGAGATGGATGATCTTTGGACCCATTATGTGGGCCGCCCGAGCCCGCTTTATTATGCGGAACGCTTGAGCGAACATCTGGGCGGGGCCAAGATCTATTTCAAACGCGACGAGCTCAATCACACCGGCTCTCACAAGGCCAACAATGTGCTGGGGCAGATCCTGCTCGCCCGCCGCATGGGCAAGAAACGCATTATCGCCGAAACCGGCGCGGGCCAGCACGGCGTGGCGACGGCCACTTTCGCGGCGCGGTTTGGCCTTCCTTGCGTGATTTTCATGGGCGCTACGGATATTGAACGGCAAAAGCCCAATGTGTTCCGCATGCGGCTTTTAGGCGCTGAAGTGGTGCCGGTTACCTCCGGCACCGGTACCCTTAAAGATGCCATGAATGAAGCGCTGCGCGACTGGGTAACCCATGTTGAAGAAACCTTCTACATCATCGGCACGGTGGCGGGCCCGCACCCCTATCCGGCCATGGTGCGCGATTTCCAGTCGGTCATTGGACGCGAGGTGCGCGAGCAAATGATGGCGGCCGAAGGGCGCCTGCCGGATTCGCTGGTGGCTTGTATCGGGGGCGGCTCCAACGCCATGGGGCTCTTCCATCCCTTCCTCGACGATGAAGGGATTGAGATCTTCGGAGTGGAAGCAGCAGGGCGCGGCGTCGACCAGGGCGACGGTCATCATGCGGCCTCGCTCACGGGCGGACGGCCTGGTGTGCTGCACGGCAATCGCACCTATCTTCTGCAAACCGACGATGGGCAGATCATCGACGGGCATTCGATTTCCGCAGGCCTTGATTATCCGGGCATCGGCCCGGAACACGCCTGGCTGCATGAAGTGGGCCGGGTCAACTATGTGTCGGCGACCGACCGGGAGGCGCTGGACGCCTTCCAGACCTGCTGCCGCCTTGAAGGGATTATCCCGGCGCTTGAGCCTTCTCACGCCCTTGCCCATGTCATCAAATTGGCGCCGACCCTGCCCTCTGATCATTTGATGGTCATGAATATGTGTGGGCGCGGTGACAAGGATGTCTTTACGGTCGCTGCCGCACTTGGAGTTGACGTGGATGAAAACTGAAACGCGCCTTGATAAAAAGTTTGCGGCGCTGAAAGCCGAAGGCCGCGCGGGCTTCGTCACCTATGTGATGGCGGGGGACCCGGACCTTGAAACCTCCTTTGAGATTTTGAAAGGTTTGCCGGGCGCGGGCGCTGACATTATCGAACTCGGCATGCCCTTTACCGACCCCATGGCGGACGGCCCTGCCATCCAGGCGGCGGGACTGCGCGCGCTTAAGGGCGGGCAGACCATGGACAAGACCCTCGACCTCGTCACCCGATTTCGGCAGGACAATCAGGACACGCCCATCGTGCTCATGGGCTATTACAATCCGATCTATTCTTACGGTGTCGATCGCTTTTTGGAAGCGGCCAAGGCCGCCGGTGTGGACGGCCTTATTGTGGTGGATCTGCCGCCGGAGGAGGACGAAGAGCTTTGCCTTCCGGCCCTGCAGGCCAACATCAACTTTATCCGCCTGACAGCGCCGACCACCGACGACAAGCGGTTGCCCGCTGTGCTCGCCAATACGTCCGGCTTTGTTTATTACGTCTCGATGACCGGTATCACCGGGTCCCGGGATATTGACAGCGGCGGCCTTAAAACGGCGGTTCAAAGGCTACAAACCCAAGGAAAACTGCCGGTTGCCGTGGGATTTGGCATCAAGACCCCCTCCCATGCTAAGATGGTGGCGCAAGTGGCGGATGCGGCGGTGGTCGGATCGGCCATTATTGATCAATTGGCGGCGCATCTGGACGATCAGGGCGCGGCAACTGAGGGCCTCGTGCCTGCGGTTTTGACATTTACTGGTGAGCTGGCCGGCGGTGTGCGCTCTGCGCGCAGCTGAGGCTTGAAGGAGTAAACCTATATGAATTGGCTTTCGAGAATTTCTCCTCCCAAAATCAAGAAGATATTTTCCAAGCGCGAGATGCCGGAAAACCTTTGGGAGAAATGTCGCGAATGCGGAGAGATGATTTTTCACCGCGATCTTTTGGCTGCGCGCTATGTTTGTCCTTCCTGTGACTATCACATGCGGCTCGACCCCAAGAGCCGGTTTGAGTCCGTTTTTGATGATGGGGTCTATCAGGAGATTGACCTGCCGGAAGTGGTGCAGGACCCGCTTAAGTTCCGCGATGAAAAGCGCTACACGGATCGCCTTAAAGCCGCGCGCGCCAAAACCGGCCGCAAGGACGCTATGTCCGTGGCCTTGGGGAAACTGACCGGCATTGACGTGGTTGTGTTGGTGCAGAGCTTTGATTTTATGGGCGGCTCTTTGGGCATGGCCGCTGGCGAAGGTTTTGTCGCCGCGGCTGAAGAAGCGGTCGCGCGCAAACAGCCGCTGATCGCTTTTACTGCGGCAGGTGGCGCCCGTATGCAGGAAGGCATTTTGTCTTTGATGCAAATGCCGCGCACCACCGTGGCCGTAGAAATGCTCAAAGACGCGGGCCTTCCCTACATCGTTGTTATGACCGATCCGACGACCGGTGGGGTCACCGCCTCTTACGCCATGCTCGGCGATATTCATCTGGCCGAACCGGGGGCACTCATCGGCTTTGCCGGTCCGCGTGTCATTGAGCAGACCATTCGCGAAAAACTGCCGGAAGGTTTTCAGCGGTCGGAATATCTACTTGATCACGGCATGGTCGACATGGTGGTGCACCGACACGAGATGCGCTCGACCTTGGCGCGGATTGTCCGACTGCTTGTGAACAAGAACACCTGGGGAGTTTCGCCGGACCCTTCCCGTACGCTCGGGCCGCCGCAAAGCGAAGCCGATCGCAATGAGAGCGGGGTTGCGACAGAGGGCGCGGCTTAACACAGCCACACAAAACATGTTGCTCTCTGCCTCAGCTCTTGTCCCCCACCCATGGCAGACTCACAAACAATTCTCGACCGGCTGTTAAAGCTGCACCCCAAGCTGATTGATCTTGAGCTCACGCGCATCCAGCATCTGCTCGAAGCGCTTGGACGCCCTCAGGACAAGCTGCCGCCTGTCATTCACATCGGCGGCACGAACGGCAAGGGCTCGGCGCTCGCTTATCTGAAAGCCATGCATGAGGCAGCCGGCAAGCGCGTTCATGCCTATACGTCACCGCATCTGGTGCGGTTTCATGAGCGCATTGTCGTGGAAGGTCGGGAAATTACAGAGGATCATCTGGTCGACTGCCTTGAGCGGTGTGAGGCAGCCAATGGCGGCGCCCCCATCACCCATTTTGAAATCACGACGGCGGCGGCCCTACTTGCCTTCTCAGAAGTGGCGGCAGATATCACGCTTCTGGAAGTGGGCCTTGGCGGCGCCTTTGACGCGACCAATGTAATCGACCGACCCGCCGCCTCTGTGATTACGCCCATCGGGCTGGATCACCAGAGTTTTCTCGGCGACACGATTGAAGAGATTGCCATGGAAAAGGCGGGCATCATCAAACCTGGCGTGCCAGTGATCATTGGGCCGCAGGAAGATGTGGTGCGCGGCCTGCTGACAGACATCGCAGAAACCAAAGGCGCGCAAGCGATTGTCTATGGTCAGGATTGGCAGACCTTCGAAGAACATGGGCGCTTTGTTTATCAAGACGAGCAAGGGCTGCTTGATCTTCCCATGCCGGGCCTCACTGGACGGCATCAGCTTGCCAATGCGGGCACGGCCATCGCCACGCTTCGGGCGCTGCCGCCTTCCTTGCAGGTGAGTGATCAAGACATTGAAACAGGCCTTGAGACTGTCTACTGGCCGGCGCGCATGCAACGCCTGACCCGAGGCCCTCTTGTTGAGCTTGCACAAGGTAAGGCGGAGCTTTGGCTGGATGGCGGACATAACCCCCATGCGGCGATTGCCCTCAGCCAAACCCTCGCGGACCTTGAGGACAAATCCCCGCGCCCGCTGCATCTCATCTTCGGCATGTTGAAAAACAAAGATGCCGAAGGCTATCTTGCCGCCTATCAGGGTCTTGCCCGGCACATCAGCGTTGTTCCCATCCCCGGCGAAGACGCTCACGACACAGATACGCTTTACGAGGCGGCACGCAAACTGGGCCTGGAGGCCGACAAGGCTGCAGGCGTGGAAGACGCCCTTGCGCAAATTCTGGCGCGCCGCCAGGAGGCGCCGCGCATTCTGATTTGTGGTTCGCTTTATCTGGCCGGACAGGTGCTCAAAGAAAACGGGTGAGCGCCGGAAGCCCTCACCCGCAAATATCTCGTCTGTCTTCGCGAAAGATCAGATTGACGATTTAATCCAATCCAGGATCTGACCTTTCGGCACAGCGCCAACCTTTTGGCTGGTCACCTGACCGTCCTGGAAAATCATCAAGGTCGGAATACCGCGCACACCGTATTTGCCCGGTACTTGCGGATTTTCGTCGATGTTGATCTTGGCGATGGTGACCTGATCACCCAATTCTGCGGCAATTTCTTCCAAAGCTGGCGCGATCTGCTTACACGGGCCACACCATTCGGCCCAAAAATCTACGATGACCGGCTTTGACGATCCCAGAACATCACTTGCAAAAGAACCATCGGTTACAGCGGTTGTCGACATGTGTCTTACCTTTCCTTAACTGGCGCGCATCCGGGATCTCATGCCTCACGGGCGCTCAAATTCGTTGTCTGACAAAAATTTAGGATTGGCCATAGCCACCGTCAAGGCAGGAAGCGCCTGCAACCCCTCACTCGTCACACATTCTTACCGCGCAGACTCTTAACCGATTCGTCGAGGATTTCGTCAGAAAGCGGCATCAACTGCCCGGTATGGGTCCACAATAGAGCGCATAAAACGGCGCGTCCCGGATAAATTTGCCGCAACAAGGCGCGGTAAGTGGCCATTTGAGCCTTGTAAGCCTCCGCCACATCCTCCGGGCGGGACGGCGGCGGTCGATTGGTTTTGTAATCGACGACCAAAACTTCGTCCGAGGTAACGACCAGGCGATCCATCTGGCCCCGAATCATGGCGCCACCCTCTGCCCATCGCCCCATGATGGGCACTTCCGCCAGGCTGCCGGGCTGGAAGATCGGGGCAAAAGCGGGATCCTCCAGAATATGAGAGGTTTCCCGCCAGATGTCGGCTTGCTCTTTGGCGCTGAGCGCCAACCCTTGGCGGGCCAGGAAGCGCTTGCCGAGATCGGCCGCGTCGGCAACAGCCACCCCTGGCAGATATTCCAAAAGGGCGTGAATGATCCGCCCGCGCTTGAAGGGGTCCGCCCCGGTTTCTGAGACCGGTGAGGCAAGGGCTGTGTGCGGGCTTTCCCCCTCTTCCACGGCCATCTGGGACGGCGCTCGGCGCTCGGGGCCCTCTTCCGGAGGTAAAGCGCGTGACACCCAATCTGGCAGAGGCGGGCGACTGGTTTCATTTCCTTCTTTGGGGGCGGCCGCGGTGACCGGGACTTTCCCCAGGCGCCAGATCTCCCCTTCTTCGGTTTCAATTCTGGCAATCCCCTCCATCAGCGGCAATTGCCGTTCGGCCAAGGCATACCAACACTCCGGCGGGCGGGCGCGCGTGGATTCATATCCACAAATATAGAGGCGATCTTGCGCGCGGGTCATGGCCACATAAAAGAGGCGGCGATATTCTTCCATGCGCTTGTCTGCGGCCTTGGCGCGCAGATCGGAAACAATGGCGGCTTCTTCATCCTTTGAACCTTGACGCCAGAGAAATGTTTCAGGGGCGTCCTCGTCGCCGACGAAGAAAATTTCATCATCGTTCTGACTGCTTGGGGTCGCGCAGGTATCCGGCAGAAAGACAATGCGACCTTCCAGGCCCTTGGCACCGTGAACCGTCATCACGCGCACTTCATTTTTTTCCAGATCAAACTCGCGCTTGATCTCGCTGGCGTCCTCACGCACCCATTTCATAAAGCCTTGCAGAGAGCGGCCTTCCTGTCTCTCATGGGCAAGTGTCAGGCCGATGAATTCCTCCAACGGGTCGGCAGCCTCCGGGCCCAGGCGCTCCAACAATCTCTCGTGTGCGCTGACACCCGCACTGGAGCAGCTGATGAGCGCCTCGCGAAAGAACTCAAAGGGCGCCATGGTTTCCACCCGGGCCAGACAAGCCAAGAGGAAGGCATGTGCCTCGCCGAAAGCTTTGTTTTCCGCTCGGCGGCCCTCCAGGCTTTGCCAGAGGCTGCCTTTGCGGTTCCAAGCCAAGTTAAAGAGTTCTTCTTCTGTAAGACCAACGAGGGGAGATCTTAAAACTTCCGCGAGCGTCAGATCGTCTTCCGGTAACAAGGCAAAATCGGCGAGCGCCATCAGATCCATGACCACCATCTGATCGGTCAGGACCATGCGGTCAATGCCCGCTACCGGAATGTTCTTCAACTTCAGGGCACGGATCATCTCATCGACGAAAGCGTCACGGCGACGCACCAGAATAAGAATGTCTCCGGGGCGAATGGGCGCGCCGCCTTCGATCACGGGTTCTTGCGCCTCAAGCCAGCCTTCAATGGTGTCGGCAATCTTGCCGGCCAGCCTTGCGCGAGGCGAGGTGCGCAAGACCCGATCAAGCGGGGCATCCCAGGGCAGGCTTTCTTCTCTTTTTACCGGTTTGACCGATGGCCAAAGCTCGACGAGCCCCGGCTCATCTTCTCGCTTGGCAAAATGCGCCACCCGATGACCTGCTGAGGACAATCCCTTGGCATCCTCTGCTTCGGCAAAACACTGATCCACAGCTTTTAAAATTTGCGGGGTTGAGCGGAAGGAGGTGAGCAATTCGAGATTTGAAAACTCTCGATCAACGGATTCAACCTTCCTTTCAAAGCTTTGGCGCTCCTCCTCAAAGGCCTTGGGTTCGGCGCCTTGAAAGGAATAGATCGACTGCTTTTCGTCACCTACCGCAAAGATGGTGCGCTCCAGCGCCGGGGATCGCTCGTCAAAGGCGCTTGCTCCGGAAAAGAATTCTTCTGCCAAAGCCCGAATGATACGCCATTGACCGGGGCTGGTGTCTTGCGCTTCATCTACCAGAATGTGGTCGATACCGCCGTCCAATTTGAAATGCACCCAGGCATTGGTTGTGTCATCCAAGAGGTCGGCGGTTTTTTCAATCAAGTCGTCATAATCAAGAACGCCGGCCCGGGCTTTGCGGCTGGCGAATTCACCGAGCACTTGAGCTGAAAAGATCGCCAGACATTTCGTGGCGTCCAATAGATCAAAGGCTTTGCGCTGTTGTTCGACCTTGAACATCCGGTGTTGTTCCATGCGCAGCATTGCTTCGATCGAGGGATGCGCGCCTGCAGACTTTTTAGTGATGATATCGACCCGGGGATTGCCGTCCTTTTTGAGAAGCAAGTCACGGTAGGTTTCATATGCCTCGCCCTCAGCCTGACCTTGCAGACAGGCCCTGATCTTGGCAGCCGCTTTTTGGTCATTGACCGACCCGGACTGCAATACATCCGCGGCGGAGGTCAAGTCATCCTGCAAATTTAAAATGACATCAATCGACCCTGAGAGTATTTCCTCCTCGTCAAGGCCCTCAATCTCAAGGCGGCGGGCGAGCGCCTGAAGGGCGCTCGTCTCACGAGATGAGATGGGCAGCAGATCCTTCAGGCGCGCGGCCTTATCAATCATTTCCTTCAAAAGCTGGTCGAGAGAATATTCGGACAGCCGCGAGGTGAGGCCTCTCACTGCCTCTGACAAAGAGGTCTCCACTCCCTCTTGCGCCTTCTCAATAACCGACCAACGCGCCGCTGCCAAAAGCTCGGCGGCGGTTTGTTCTTCCGCCACTTCAAAATGCGGGGTGACACTGGCCTCAATAGGAAAACGACCGAGAATGGTTTGCGCGAAGGCATGAATGGTTTGAATTTTCAAACCGCCCGGAGTTTCAATCGCGCGGGCGAAGAGACGGCGGGCGCGAACGAGATGCTCCGTTGAAACAACCCTGCCCTCCAGCTTTTCAACCGCTTCGATCAGTTTGTCGTCCGACATGGTGGACCATTCACCCAGTTGGGCGAAGAGACGATTGGCCATCTCCGCCGCCGCCGCCTTGGTAAAGGTCAGGCATAAAATGCGCGAAGGATCGACATCTGCGAGCAGCAAGCGCACCACGCGGTTGGTGAGCACGCGTGTTTTGCCCGAGCCCGCATTGGCACTAACCCAGGCAGAGACCTGCGGGTTCGCCGCCGCGATCTGATTGCGCGTCGCCTCCGCCACATGCGGCAGATTGTTTTCGGCCTGCTTGCTCATTCGCCGTCCCCGATCACCGACCACTCTTTGACCCGCGCCAAATGGTCGAAGGGCTCACCCCGGCTTTCATAGATCACGTGAACACGGGAGGGGTAGGGTGTGGCTTCATTGTCAAAGAGCGCGACACGTGCCTTAAGACCGGCCTCCGCTTCCTCGATTGCCTGATCGCGATCTTTCTCAATCAACTGCACTTTGCCCGCCGGATTGCCGCCCGTCAGGCCGATAAAGGCGAGCTCCTCTAAAGTATCCGCGCTGAGATCTTTAAATCCTCCGGCCAGTGCGATCCAGGCTTCGAGGGTCAGCTGCGGGGCAAGGCCTGAGCTCACCTGCTTAACTGTTGGTAGTTGCCCGGTTTTGTAATCATAAATGCCAATGCCGCCGCCGCCCAGGAGATCGATGCGATCGGCGCGGGCGGTCAGCGTGAAGGGTCCGCCAGGCGCGTCGAATGTCAACTCGCCCTTGGCTTCAAGGACATGGTCTTTGACATTTTGGCGCGCGCGCTCGCGTTCGACAAACCAGTCGGCAATTGCTTTAAACCGTGGTTCCCAGAAGAGACGGATCTCCGGCGAGGCCTGCGCTTCGTCGAAAACCTCTTCGCCCATTTTCTTGAGGCGCTCTGCCGCGTCGTCCGGCAGGTCAGTTCCGTAAGCGCGCAAAAATCGCTCCAAGACCGTGTGGATAATCGTGCCCCGGTCCCGGGCGTCCCCGTCTGTTTCCATCGGGTCAAGGGGGGTGAGCTGCAAGATGTGATTGGCGTAAAACCCGTAAGGGTCACGGATCCACCGCTCGACCTGCGTCACGGATGCACGGCGCGGTCGGGCATGAAGCGGGGGTGTTGGCAAAGGCTCTTTGCAAGGTAAATAATCTTTAGGCTGATCAAGCTGCCTCGCCCAGGCAACAAAATGATCCGCTCCGGACAATAAATCCTTCCACCCGAGACCCTCGCACATGTTGATGAGCCGCATGATCCAGCGCGAGGCGACGGTCGGCGCCCCGCCTTCGGATTCAGAACGGGTCAAAAACACCTCGCGGCTGCAGGCAAGCTGCATGAAGTCATGCGCGCTCTGGCCAATCCGGCGTTCCGGCGTCGGCAAACCCAGCGCGGTCGCCATGGGGCGGGATAGCCAGGGATCGGGGCGGACCTCCTGTGGCCAGGTTTTTTCATTTAGACCCGCCAGCAGAATGACATCGGCGGTTTGAAGGCGCGCTTCCAATGGCCCCCAGATAAAGCAACGCGGATGCTGACCATAGCGTGGGCGCACGACCCGGCCGCGCAAGAGCTCCCGGAAGATGGCCGGCAGGTCTCCCACGCTCGCCCCCTCTATGGCCTGCCCCTCCTCCAGCAGCTCCAGCATGAAGGCGTGCATGGCCTCCCCGGCATCGCCGAGCCAAAGGCGGCTTGCTCCAGGGGTCTCATCGGTGGCGGCCAGGGCCTCGGCAACACCGACAAAAGCTGTCATCACCTGTTGCCAGTTGAGTGGCTCAGCGGCCAGAGCCTGCAAAAGAGGCGTAAAGATCAGATTCAGATCCGAAACGAGCTTGCGGCTTTGGGTTTTGCGGGTGCCTTCCTTTTGTATCTCGACAAGGTCGCACAAGGCCTGCAGTCCCGGCGCCGGACGCGGACCCCGCAGACACAAAAGCTCAAGCGCGGCGGCCTCGGCCCGCAAGCGCGGACGGGAGCGCCCAAGGGCCACGAGGGGATGCTTGAGAAGCGCCATCAGCGCGGTTGGCGAAAACGCCATATCGAGGGTCTGCCAAATCGCCTCCGAAAGCGAGCCGTGTAGGGTATGGGCCAGCGGGGTGCCGGCTGAATCATTGACGACGATTTGCCACCGTCCAAGCTCGGCGGCAACCCGCCGGGCAATTTCGCGGTCCGGGGTAACCAGCGCGACGGTCTTATTTGGTTCTTCCAGGGTCTCCCGCATGATCAGTGCCAGAGTGCGCGCCTCTTCGGCCGGGTCGCGGGCGACAACCAAGCGGAACCCTTCAAAGGCCCTGGCAATTTCATCATCGGAGCGTTGCTTTAGGTGTGAATTTTGCCAGAGCTCCGTGGTCTCAGCGGGCCGCATGGCTTCGGAGAGAAATCTCTGGCGGGTCTCCAACGCTTGATCTTGTCCGCTCCAAGGCCAGAGCGCCACCTCTTCCCGGCCCGTAACCAGCGTGCCCAAAAGTTGCTTTAGACCAAACTGGGGATGTGACTCACCTAACTGACCCCAAGCATTTTCATCAAGGGATGGGTCCAGGCCCGGCAGGACCACAAAACCCTGCGGCAAGTCCATAACCCTTTTCATGAGCGCACCGGTGGCCGGGATAGACCCGGTTGATCCCGCGATGAAGACAGGTCCGGACGGGGCGGCCTCTCCCCAGGCTTCCGCCAAGCCCCTAATGAGCGCGCTGCGACGCGCGGCCGGGTTCATGGCGGCTTCTTCCTGCAAGATTTGCGGCCAACTCTCGGTCAAAATCTTCAAGAAGGTGAGGACACGCTGCCAATGAACCGCAAGATTTTCAGGTACCAGATCCTCCAGCTTGTCGAGCGAAACCTCTTCGCGGTCCACCGCGTCCAGAAAGGCTCCTAAATCTCCGGCATAAGCAAGCGCCTGCGCCTCCGACATGGTGTGCGGGGCGGCACTGTCTTCTAATTTGCTTGACCAGGCCCGGATGAGTTTGGCCAGCATGATCTGCCGCTTGAGCCCGGAAATGGCGGGCGGCAATTCACCGCTTTCAAATGGCGGGTGAGGTCCGGCGATCCCGCCTTCAAAGACCAACGCCTCCTCATCGACATCGCCAATGGGTCTGATGACCGGCATCATTAGTGCTGTGCCGGGGGCAATCCTTTCAAAGGCCTCCTGCAAGGCCGCCACCGCCCGGCGGGTGGGCACCAAAACAGTAACCTTGACCAAGGCGCTGGGGTCTTCGGATTTGGCGAAGCTCTCATAAATGCCTGCGGCGAGATCGCGTGCAAAATCTGCCCCGGAAGGGATCGTGTAGATACCCGGCTGCAGCTTGTCGCTTGAGGCCATCAGAGTTCGCTGAGCGCCCTTTCTATCTCATCCAGGTCCTGCGGGCGGCTGGCATGAAGCCAAAGCCCTTCAAGACGCGTTCCGTAAAGCCTACCAGCCTCCAGAGCCCGGTCCCACAGGAGATTGGTGGAAAAGGCACCCTCTGGCGTGTCTTTGAAGAGCTCTGCTTTCATCATATAGACACCGGCCATCATGAAAGGCGCCACCGGCAACCGCCCCCGCCGCGCCAAACGTCCGTCTGGATGCATCATGAAATCGCCACGCGCGATGCCACCAGCCGCCGTAACGGTGGGCGCACAAAGAATGAGTGAATCCATCTCCTGCGGATGCCAGGACTCCCTCAGACGTTGCAAATTGGATCCCACGCCTTCCACCCAAAAAGCATCGGTGTTGGCAACGAGAAATTCTTTCCGGTCGATCAGTGGCAGGGCTTTCTTGATGCCGCCCCCGGTTTCCAGAAGTTTGCCTGTCTCATCCGAAAAAAGCATTTCGACATCTTTGCGCCGCTCCAAATGGGCGCGCATTTGGCGGTGCTTGTAATGTAGATTAGCCACGACACGTTGCACGCCAGCTGCCACCAAGCGGTCCAACACATGATCCACAATGGATTTTCCCGCCACTTCAATGAGGGGTTTGGGCATTTCATCGGTCAGCGGCGCCATGCGGGTGCCGAGGCCGGCCGTCATGATCATGGCGGTGTCGGTTGCCTGCATCAGATCAATCCTTCACCTGTCTTTTAGAGGGCGGAATATTGGCCTCAAACCATGCCTTCAGCGGCAGTAAATCCGGATGCGCCAGTGAGCGCTCCAAGTAGTCCCATAGCCGAGGGATGTGCTGGAGATAGCCCTTCTTGCCATCGCGGCGCCAGAGGCGAATAAAAATTCCCAGAATTTTGGTGACCCTTTGCGCGGCGATAATCGCATAGTCGCGGCGGAAGGCCTCCGCATCCAACCCCGCACATCCTCTCACATAGCGCTCAAAGAGTTCGGCTTCTATGTGGGCCGGTACATCGCGTCGGGCATCTTGCAAGAGAGACGCAAGGTCGTAGGCGCGCGGGCCGGCCAATCCGTCCTGAAAATCAATAACGCCGATGCGGTCGGTTCCGTTTGCCGTTTCAAACCAATGCAGGTTCGGCGAATGATAGTCCCGCATAACAAGGACGTCATCGTCCCTTGAGACTTTTCCAAGATGGTCCTGCCAAAGTGCCAAAAACGCGGAGCGCTGTTCCTCGGTAGGCGTTTTGCCTTCGACTTCTTTCAAATACCAGTCAATGAAGAGCGACACTTCGATGAGGAGGGCTTCGTCATCATATTTGGGCAGCGCATAGACAAGGCCGGGCTCGATCTCGATCACCTCAGGCGCTTTGGTCTCGTGATAGCCGCACAAGAGGTCAGTGGCATGGCCGTAGAGCCTGATCACCAGATCGCCCGCCGGGTCGGCATTTTTAAGAAGCGGGGTGAAGCCGGTCGGACCAAAATCCTCCAGAAGGATAAACCCTCGACCCACATCGAAGGCGTCAATCTTCGGCGCATGAACACCGTTTCGCGCCAGAAACACGCCAATCGCCACGAAAGGCAGGCAGTCGGTCGCCAAATGGGCAATGTCTGAGTAGGTGCGCCCGGTCTCTTCTAGCGGCTTGTCATTGGGGTCCGGCGGGGCATCCATGAGCACGCGGCGGCGGCCCTCTTTCTCGACGGTTTCATAACGGCGATTGGAAGCGTCCCCGCTCAGGTAGGCGCGGGTCGCGCCCTCCCAGCCGTGTTTGGCGAGAAAGTCCTCGATTTCCGCATCGCGGGCCATGGACCCGGACAAGGGCTCAGTTGACATGCGCCAATTTCTCCTTCCAGGCCACTGGCCCTTTGAGGCGCGCCGTGCGCGCGCCATCGTCGTAACGGATCTCGAGGGTAGCGGCTTCCTCCGGAATAAGCCCTTCGGCCCGTTCTGGCCACTCGATCAGGCAAATATCCCCAAGAGCCTCCTCAAAGCCCAGCTCCCAGATCTCATCGGGGTCCTCCAGCCGGTAGAGATCAAAATGCCAGACCGGACAGGGGTCAAGCTCATAGGTTTGAACCAGAGTGAAAGTCGGACTTGGTACGACAAGGGATGACTGCCCAGAGAGGGCACGTAGGAGCCCGCGTGCCAGAGCGGTCTTGCCAGCGCCGAGATCCCCCTTCAGGCAGAGGACATCTCCGGGCTCGAGACAGGCGGCCAGGCGCGCGCCCAGACGCTCTGTCGCGGTTTCGTCCGGCAGCGCCACCTCTAGAAGGGTGTGACTCATGACCAGACCCCACGCGCGGCGTTTTGTCTGGGCATAAAGGGCTTGATTCGGGGCATGGGTTTGGACATCCTGTCGGCTCTTACCCCTTGCGATAGCACACCTTTTCGCACCCATCAAAAGAAGAAAGGCTGTCAAATATGACCGCTGACACCCAGCCGGAAGTGATTGTCATTGTGGGCGCCGGTCATGGCGCCGGTCAATGCGCCGCCAGCCTGCGCCAGGAGGGGTTTGAAGGCAAAATCGTGCTCATTGGCGAGGAGCCCTATCTGCCCTATCAGCGCCCGCCCCTGTCGAAGAAGTTTCTTTCCGGGGAACTGACCATCGAACGGGTCTATTTCAAGCCCGCAGACTTTTATGAGACCGCCGAGGTGGATGTGCGCCTCAACACGCGGGTCACCGAGATTGACCGGGGCGCGAAAGAAGTGGTGACCGAGGACGGCACGCGGATCGCCTATGACAAGCTGATCCTGACCACCGGCAGCCGGGTGCGCGAACTGAGGGCGCCAGGCGCCGACCTTAAGGGCATTCATTACCTGCGCACCATCGACGATGTGGAGGGCCTGAAGACCGATTTTACCGCTGGCAAGCACATGGTTATTGTCGGTGCTGGTTATGTGGGGCTGGAAGTGGCCGCTGTCGCGCTGAAGCATGGGCTTGAGGTGACGGTTCTGGAAATGGAGCCACGGGTGCTTGCCCGGGTGACCAGCCCGGAAGTCTCGCAGTTTTTCCACGATGTGCACACGGAAGCCGGGGTCAATATTCTCTACGGCCATGCGGTGACGGAATTTAAAGGTGAGGACCGGTTGCAGGAAGCGGTTCTGTCCAATGGCAGCACCCTTCGGGCGGACATTGCCCTGATCGGCATTGGCATCCTGCCCAATATGGAGCTGGCGGAAGCTGCCGGGATTGCCTGCCACAACGGTATTCAAGTGGATGAGCTTTGCCGGACCTCCGATCCGGATGTTTTTGCGGCGGGCGACTGCACCGAGCACCCCAATCCGATCTATGGCCGGCGGATCCGCCTGGAATCAGTCCACAACGCACTGGAACAGGCGAAAACGGCTGCTGCCGCCGCTCTTGGCAAGGAAAAGCCCTATGCCCAGGTGCCGTGGTTCTGGTCAGACCAGTATGATTTGAAGCTGCAAATGGCAGGTCTTAATCAGGGTTACGATGAAGTGGTGCTGCGCGGCGACCCGACATCGCGCAAATTTGCCGCTTTTTACCTCAAGGATGGGGTCCTGATCGCGGTGGATGCGATCAATGCCGCTCCGGAATATATGATCGGCCGCAAGCTCATCGGCGAAAAAGCAAAGGTTGCGCCAGCGCGGCTTCGCGATATAAACGTCAACATGAAAGAAGTGGCCGCCGGATAACGAGCGGCCCTTTAATAGGGTAAAACACCTGGGAGAGAAACGTGGCAAAAATTACCTTTATCGATCATGACGGCACCAAACGGGATGTTGAGGCGGACAACGGCCTCTCCGTGATGGAAGCGGCTGTCAACAATATGGTGCCGGGCATTGACGCGGATTGCGGCGGCGCCTGCGCTTGTGCAACCTGCCACGTCTATGTGGACGATGCCTGGATGGGCAAGACCGGCGAGATCAGTGACATGGAAGAGACCATGCTGGATTTTGCCGAAGACCGCCGGGAGAATTCGCGCCTGTCCTGCCAGATCAAGATCTCCGACGAACTGGACGGGCTGGTGGTGACCACACCAGAAAGCCAGCATTAATATCGCTCACGGCCAGTGCGTTTCACGCACGGCCTCCGCGCGGGCGCCCGAAAGGGCGGCGGCCAGTCGGCCGCTCTTAACTCAGTTTTTGCTCACGGCAGATGGCTTAATTCGCTCACGGCAGATGGCTTTGGCATCGCCTGCGCGGGCGCGGGCTTTCGCCCGGGGGCCGGTCGGACCCAGTTCATTTAATACGTTTCAATTAATTTGCTCACGGCCAGTGCGTTTCACGCACGGCCTCCGCGGGCGCCCGAAAGGGCGGCGGCCAGTCGGCCGCTCTTAGCTTAGATTTTCCAAAACTCTTCGTGTTCCCGCGCAGGCGGGAACCCAGAGGCGACAAAATCCTAGGTGCGCAGTTGCCCTGGACCCCCGCCTTCGCGGGGGTACCCACACAAATGGTTCCCCGGCTCAGGCCCACAGTGACTAACTGTGATGAGAGGATTTCTACTCTGCCGCTTCGGAGCCCATGTTGGCGCGCTCGATGAGGTGGCAGGTGACCGTGGTGCCCTTGCCTTCTTCCGAAGCCAGAGAAACCCAGCCGCCATGCAGCTCGACAAAACTTTTCACGAGTGACAGGCCGAGGCCCGCCCCGCGATTGCCCTGACCGCCGCGGTTTTCAAAACGGTCGAAGACAGTTGGCTGAAATTTGGCTTCAATGCCCGAGCCGGTGTCCGCCACCCATATCCGCGCTTCGGCGCCGACGCGGCGCGCGCCCAGAGTGATCGCTCCCCCTTGAGGGGTAAAGGCGATGGCATTGGTCAGAAGATTAAACAGGATCTGCTTCAAGCGCCGCTCGTCGGCCTGGATCGGCAATAAATCCCTGGGACAGTCGAGCTTCAACGTAATGCCCGCGTCATGGGCCTTTTTATGAACCAGGCGCAAGGCGCTTTCCATGACCTCCCGCAGCTCAATCTCTTCGACGTCCAGCACCATGCCGCCGGCATCAATGGTGGCGAGATCCAGAATGTCGTCAATAAGGCTGAGAAGCTCGCCGGAGGCTTCGAGAATATTACCGGTATATTCCTGCTGTTTGTCATTTAAAGGACCGAAGATCTGCTGATCGATCATCTCGGAGAAACCAATGATGGAGTTGAGCGGCGTTCTGAGCTGATAGGAAACGTGATTGACGAATTCAGACTTGATGCGGTCGGCTGCCTCCAGGGCCTCATTGCGATCACGCAAGGCCCGCTCGATCTGCATGGAATCGGTAATGTCGAGAAAGCTTGTCAGGGTCGCGCCGTCCGGCAGCGGCACCGCGCCATAGGCAATGATGGTGCCGTCGGTGCGGTCCATCTGATCGGAAAAGTTTTTGCGCTCGCTGTCAGCGGAGGTGATGCGCTTGCGCAAAGCTGACCATTGGTCGGTGCTTTCCACGAGCGGCGCACAGGCCCGCGAGATGTCGTCGAGGTCCGGCTCTCCGGCCAAGACCTCGTCCTCCAGCTTCCAGATCTGTGCGAAAGCCGCGTTGTGAAGTTTGAGGCGCCCATCGGTGCCAAAGACAGCAACCCCTTCCGACAGATTGTCCAGCGTTTCGCTCTGTACACTGATGAGCTGATTATAATTGCTCTCGAGTGTCACGTGATCGGTGACATCCTCATAAAGGTGAATGAGCCCACCCAGGGGATGCGGGCGCACGATCACGCGCAGGGTGGCGTTGTCCGGCAAATGCCACATTTCTTCCTGCTCGCCCAGCAGGTTGGCGTAGAGGTCGAGCCGCGAGCGCTTCCAGGCCGGGAAATCCGCCTGTTCCGGCAGGCGGCGCTTGTCGCGCAGACGTTCCAGCACTTCACCCTCAAGGGGTGCCTGGTCCAGCCACTCGTCTGACAGTCCCATCAGATCCACATAGGCCTGATTGTAATAGGCCAATTTTTTATCGGCACCAAAAATGGCGACCGCCGTGGCCAGGGTGTTAAGCGTTTCAGCATGGGCGTCAATGTGGCGCTGCAGCATGTTTTGCGCTTCATCGAGATGGGTCATGTCGATGGCCACGCCCATGGTGCCATCCTTGACCGGCACTTCCTTGATCTCCAGATAGCGGCGCTTGCCGCCGGAGACCACATAACGGCGCTCAGAAATGGTATCGAGTGTTTGCGCAGCCTCCATGGCCAGCTTTCGGTCCGCCGCATCCAGCTCCGCGCCCTTGGCAAGCACCGCTTCCAGGGAGGCTTCATCCACGGCACGGATATAGGCACGGTTAGCCCAGCGCAGTGCGAGCGTGCGATCCCGGCGCCAAACCGGAAAGGGCGCGTGATCTAAAAGTTCGATAAATTGATCTTTTTCTTCCAAGACAACATCGCGTTCGCGGGCCAGATCGCGCACGCTTTGGTCTTCGTGCGAAATATCTCGCAGCCAGACAACAGCCTTGCCACCGGCGGGCAATCCCTCGGCGCGGAAGCTGCGTCCGTTTTGCGCGGAGACTTCGAGAACAAATCTCTGACCTTCAACCTTCAAGGTCTGAATGGCGGAGACAAGCCGCGACTTGTCGGCGCGTTGGAGACCCGCCAGGAAAATATCAAAGATCGAAACTTCGCGGTTCTTGCCGCTTCTGGTGCCCGGCTCAATGGCGCCGACACCAAGGACCGAACTGACGGCCCGCGCACTGCCGAGGATCTTGGGCTTGCCCAGCGGAGAGAAGGGCTGCTCGGTCATTTGTAAGTCAGGCTGTGTCGGCCCCATGAGGAGCGGCACCTCCTCTGCTAACTCTTCTGCCAGGTCAGCGGCGAAATCATCTTCTAAAGGAATGGGGGCCTTTTCGCTGCCGTCCCAAACCAGCACGACTTGCGGATCGGCCGCCAGGATCGACTGTGTCCAGAAGAGCTTGCCCTCTTTCTCCGACAGACGCCCGCGCAGCTTGGCGACGATCTTGCGGTGGTTGACACCGCGGTGGAGCATGAGGGTGGTCACGCCAATGGCAAAGGCAATGGCCAGAACCGAGACAACCGCATTGATGAGGAAAAATGTCCATCCCGGTCCGTTTTCTGGCAGAGCCTGCCAGGCCGAGGCGTTTTCCAGTCCGATGCAGGACAACACAAGCGCCATGGCGCTCGCCTGTTTCCAGAGCTTCTTCACTGTTGAGGTTCTCTTGTCCATGCAGCTGGCAGTCTCCGACACTTTCCTCAGGGTTCTGGGGCAGCCGACAGGGGATAGCCGACAGGGGCCGCGGGCCCCCGCCCGCCTGCGCCTTCGGCGCATAGTGATTCGGGTGAGAATACCAAGATGCGCCGCGAAGACCTAGCGCCGATACGGGACTTTTAAGCAGAAAAAGGGCGCCCACATGGAGCGCCCCTTCGTTCATTTTCACATGATCTGGAAATCAGTAGCGGTAGTGGTCGGCCTTGAAAGGACCCTCAAGGTCGACGCCAATGTAGTCTGCCTGTTCCGCTGAAAGTTTTGTCAGCGTGGCCCCCAATTTGGCCAGATGCAATGCGGCCACTTTTTCATCGAGATGCTTGGGCAGCACATAGACCTGTTTGGCGTAATTGGCGTGGTTTTGCCACAGCTCGATTTGCGCCAGAACCTGGTTGGTGAAGCTGGCGCTCATGACAAAACTGGGGTGACCGGTGGCACAGCCCAGATTGACCAGGCGGCCTTCTGCCAAAAGAATCATGCGCTTACCATCGGGGAAGAGAATTTCGTCAACCTGCGGCTTGACGTTTTCCCAGGTGTAATTGCGCAGCGCGGCGACCTGAATTTCGGAGTCAAAGTGGCCAATGTTGCAGACAATGGCGCGGTCTTTCATGGCGCGCATGTGGTCGATGGTGATGACATCCTTGTTGCCGGTGCAGGTGACAAAGATGTCACCTTCTGACGCGGCTTCGTCCATGGTCACCACTTCATAGCCCTGCATGGCGGCCTGCAGCGCGCAAATCGGGTCAATCTCGGTGACCTTCACGCGCGCGCCCTGGCTGCGCAGGCTTTCAGCAGACCCCTTGCCCACATCGCCATAACCGCAGACGACGGCAATTTTACCGGCGAGCATAACATCGGTCGCCCGCTTGATGCCGTCGACCAGGCTTTCGCGGCAGCCATAGAGGTTGTCGAACTTGGATTTGGTGACGCTGTCGTTGACGTTGATGGCCGGGACCGCGAGGGTGCCTTTTTTGGCCATCTCATAAAGACGCAGCACGCCGGTGGTGGTTTCTTCGGAAACGCCCACCACATCTTCAAGCAGCTGCGGGAATTTCTCGTGCATCACGATGGTGAGATCGCCGCCATCGTCGAGCAGGATGTTGGGGTGCCAGCCGTCGGGGCCTTCAATCGTCTGGTCGATGCACCACCAGAATTCCTCATCCGTCTCGCCCTTCCAGGCAAAGACCGGCACGCCCGTGGCGGCAATGGCCGCGGCGGCATGGTCCTGGGTGGAGAAAATATTACAAGACGACCAGCGTACTTCGGCGCCCAGCGCCGTCAGGGTTTCGATCAGAACCGCGGTCTGGATGGTCATATGCAGGCAGCCGGCGACGCGCGCGCCTTTCAGCGGCTGGCTGGCGCCAAACTCTTCGCGCAGCGCCATGAGGCCCGGCATTTCGGTCTCGGCAATGGCGATTTCCTTGCGGCCCCATTCGGCCAGGGCGATGTCAGCGACCTTGTAATCGCTGTGAGAAAGGGTCTCGGTCAAAGGTTTCAAGCTCCTACAGTCAAATGTGCCGACAAGCTCTGTCTTGCGGCGCAGGTGGGGTCAGTGTTCGTTCTGGCGCTGTATATCAAGGCCTTTCTCCGAGTTCAACAATAATATAAAGATTTCTTTATGTCATTTTGGAGAAAAATTCATGCAAAGTGGCTGACCCCAAATGTGGTATCACGTTTGGGGTCAGGCTCTTTTGGTGAGTTTATTGAAATGTCAGGGACAGCTCGTTGAAATCCGACAGGATCGCCGCGATCTGCGCCCGATCAGTTTGCGCCATAATGCGCGCGGCGCAGTCCTCCGCGGCGATCTGGCTCAGCTCGCGAATGCGGCGCTTGACCCGCAGCAGGGCGGGCGCGCTCATGGAAAGCTCCGTCAGGCCAAGCCCCAAGAGCAATGGGGTCAGCCGCTCATCTCCAGCCATTTCACCGCATAGGTTGATCGGGATGCCTGCGTTCTCAGCCGCGCTGGCGGCGAATTGGATCAGCCGCAGCACCGCCGGATTGAGCACATCAAAAAGCGATGCCACCTGATCGTTGGTGCGGTCGATGGCGAGGGTATACTGGGTCAGGTCATTGGTGCCGATTGAGAAGAAGTCCGACACATTCGCCAAGGCATCTGCGGACAGGGCCGCCGCCGGCACTTCAATCATAATACCGACAGGCGGCAGGGCCGAGGGGCCCTCTCCCTTGTCTGTCAAACGCTTGTATACCCCGGCGATCAAGCGGCGGGCGGCTTTCACCTCCTCCGCCGTGGTGATCATGGGCAGCAAAATCCGCACCGGCCCCACGGCGCTCGCGCGCAAGATCGCCGCGACCTGGCGTTCATACAGATCTCGCTGCTTTAAAGAAAACCGGATGGCGCGCAAACCAAGCGCCGGATTGGCGCCCTCACCGGAAACCTCCAGACCCAGGCCGCGGGCAATCTTGTCACCCCCTACGTCGAGGGTGCGAATGGTCACGGGCAAACCCGCGGCTTTTTGTACGAGCTCGCTTAGAACTTCTGTCTGCTCCTCTTCGGAGGGCAGCGTCTCCCGGTTCATGAACATAAATTCGGTGCGCACGAGCCCGATCGACTGGGCACCGGCGTCCAACGCCATTTCCATCTCGCTGGCCAACTCCAGATTGGCCGACAATTGCACGCGCATGCCGTCCGTGGTTTCCGCCGGCAGTTCACGCAAATGGGCGAGCTGCCGTTTTTCCTCACGGATTTCATCCTGACGCTTTTGGTATTGCTCAACCTCATAGGGGCTGGGATTGACAATCAAAGCGCCGCTCTGACCATCCAGGATCGCCAAATCTCCGTTCTGAGCGGCAGCGACCAGATCGTTGATGCCAACCACTGCCGGCAATCCGAGAGAGCGGGCCATAATGGCCGTATGGGCTTCGGCGCCGCCAAATGTGGTTGCAAACCCGCTGATGCGCGCCGGATCCATGAGCGCCGTATCAGCTGGCGTGATCTCTTCAGCCAGAACAATGCAGCCTTCAGGCAGATTGGCAAAGCTCGGCACGGGCGCGTCGACCAGGTTACGAATGAGGCGATGACCGACATCTTCAATGTCATGAACGCGCGCGGCGAGGTAAGTATCCTTGATCGCGGCATATTGGCCTGAAATCTCGCGGATCATACTCTGCACAGCCGCCTCGGCGTTTAACCGTCTCTCGCCGATCAAGGCAAGTGCGCCGCGAATGAGCCGCGAACCCTGCAACATATGCACATGGGCGCTGAGAATTTCACCCAATTCGTCCGATGCGCCGCCATCGCCATCGGCAATTTGCGCAATCAATTTCTCAACTTGGCTAACAGATTTTTTCGCCGCCGCCTCAAGGCGTTCCTTTTCAGCGCCAATGTCGTGATCGGCAATCGTATAGCGCGGCACACCAATGGTGCCATGCTCGATCAGATAAACCACACCGATGGCCACACCTGGTGAAACACCCGACCCTTTCAGATGCGAGGTTTCGCCAAAGGGTCGGCTTTCCGGCTTGTCATCTGGCTGAATACCGTAGCCGCTAATCTTCATCAAACTTCGCCTCAACCAGGTCGGTAATGGCCTTGAGGGCCTCTAGCGCCTGCGGCCCTCTCGCCTCGATTGATATATGGGCTCCCGGATGGGCGGCCAACATCATCAATCCCATAATCGATGTTCCGTTTACGGACATTCCGTCTCGAGATACCGTGAGCTCGGCATTGAACTGTTCAAGGCACTTTACAAATTTCGCCGAGGCGCGCGCATGCAATCCCCGTTGGTTCTTGATGGTGAGAACTTCTCGATAAACCGTGCCCTCGCCCTCGGGGGGCGAAGTCAAATCCGCGCTCATGGGTTTGTCCGCTTTCTAGTTTTCTTCGCCAGCCAGAACGGAAGAGGCAACATTAATGTATTTGCGTCCTGATTCCTGGGCCTGTTCTACGGCATCCTTCAAGTTCGCGGTTTTGCGAACCGAAGCCAACTTGATCAACATCGGCAGATTGATCCCCGCAATCACCTCCACCTTGGCTTTGTCCATTGTGGAAATCGCCAGGTTGGAAGGTGTGCCGCCAAACATGTCAGTCAACAAAATGACGCCATCACCCTTATCGACTTTGGCGACCGCCTCCAGAATCTCCTGTCGACGTTTTTCCATGTCGTCATCAGGACCAATGCAGATTGCAATGGTATCTTCCTGCGGACCAACAACGTGCTCGGTCGCGGCGACAAATTCTTTCGCCAACAATCCATGAGTTACAAGCACCAGACCAATCATTTCGCTATCCGTCAGTTGTCAGTTAAATGGCGTATCAAATCTCAAGGCGCACATCTCAATCGATTAGGGATTGAAGTGCAAGCTTGATTTTTATCGGTGTTGACGCCTCAAAAGCCGTCAACTTAAGGCAAGGGATGTCAAATCCAAGGATTTGCGTGGTTTGCGCGTCGGGCATGCGGGGCACATCGCCGGAAGACACCAGATCAACGACCAGCCCCAACGGTATTTCAGCGCGAAAGGGCTGTTTTACGATGCCCAGCCCCCGCACCTCCAACAGACCCGCGATTGTCGCCGGCGGCGACAGGCGGACAAATTGGGCACATTTTTCCATCGCCACCTGATCATCTGAAACCAGAACCCCGCCCAATTCGATAAGACGCAGCGCCAAATCTGATTTACCGCTGCCGGAGGGGCCGCGCAAAAGCACAGCCCAATCACCGAGCGCGATGGCTGTGCCATGGATCAAAGCATCGGGAATGGCGCCTTTTGGGCTCATGTATTTATTCTTTCAGCAAGCGCCGCCCGGAAGGCGACCACAAACCGTGCGCCTTTTATGTCACCGGACTGCGGGTCTTCTATATTTTCCGCCCAGATTTTACCATCGTGGGCCTCAACAATCTGCCGAGAGATGGAGAGTCCCAATCCGGAATTTCTGCCAAAGTTTTCTTCGCCCGGGCGCTCGGTATAAAAGCGATTGAAAATCGTCTCCAAATTGTCAGGCGGAATGCCCGGACCCTGATCCTCAACGGTTACCCATACTTCTTCAATACCTTTGACATGGCGTTTGCGCAAAACCACATCGATGTGATCTTCCGGCTTTGAAAAAGAGATGGCATTGTCGATGAGATTACGGAAGACCTGACCCAAACGTCCTTCGAGACCGCGCACGAGGAAATTTTCATGTTCACCGGGCCGGGATCGGGTGGCAAAGCGCACAGTCGGCTGGTCCGGTTTGTGCGTATCCCGGTAAATCGAGGTTATGGTTTCCAGCACTTCTTTCATGTCCAATACATGGGATGTTTCACGGGCGAGCTCTGCGTCCAGCCGTGATGCATTGGAAATGTCAGTCACCAGGCGGTCGAGGCGCCCCACGTCACGCGCAATCAAATCAAGCAGGGTCTGACGCGACTTGTCATCCTTAACGTAGCTAATGGTTTCGACAGCTGAACGTATCGACGTGAGGGGGTTTTTGATTTCGTGACTGACGTCCGCGGCAAAACTTTCGATCGCCTCGATCCGGTTATAGAGCGCGGCGACCATGCGGCGCAGAGATCGCGAGAGGTCGCCAATTTCGTCCGGACGCCGCAGCTCGGGAATTTCAACCCGGGCGAAATTGGTGCCCGTAATCGCCTCATCCGCGGTGCGCGCCAATGTGCGCAGGGGGCGCGCGATATAAAGGGAAAGCGCCAGAGACAGGAACCCGGAAATGCCAATCCCTGCGATCAGAATGAAGAGCGTTGTCATGCGGTTTTCGCGCACCATGGCCTCAATATCACCGCCTTCGGCAGAGACCAGCAGCGCCCCCAGTACAATTTTGTATTTGCGCACCGGCACCCCGACACTCACGACAAGGGTGCCGTTCTCGGCCACACGGCGGGCGCTCGCCACATTGCCTTCGAGCGCTGACTGAACCTCCACATAGTCGAGGCCGGACTGGTTGGCCCTTTCTTTATAAAGCGGCAGACTCTCGTTGAAAAATGTCCGCTCCAGCCAACCGTAAAAAATATCCTGCCAGCGGCGCGCCTCCTGCTCGACACCGATGGGCAGGAGATCTTCCACTTCGACCTGTTCAAACAGACGCGTATCGACCACCAAGCGGCCGCTGTCGGAAAAAAGGCGCGCGCGGGCGCTGGTGTGCGAAATGACCCGGCGCAGATTGGCCTGTGCTTTTTCCGGATCGATGAACGCCTCATCATCCCGCAGGACCGCAGATTCACCGAGCGCATCGGCGATGATTTCAGCCTCGGCAATGAGCGATTCAATGCGGACTTCTATCAGTTCATCGCGCGAATCATCCACCCAAAGAATAAAGCTCACCGCGCCGATGAGCGCGAAGACATTCAAGGTGATGATATAAACCGCGAGCTGCGAGGGGATCGGTAATCGGTTTGAGATCGGCGCAAACATGGCGCCAATTTCTTCGGCGCGCTGGCGGGTTCTGACGCGGGGCTTGGCGGCGCCCCGGCGCGCATCTTTTCCAGGCCCCTCGGGCACGATAGAGGTTTGAGGCGTCTTATTATCCATGAACCGCCCAGCCGAAGAAGGGCCGCCGCTTATTGCTCGCGGTAACGATAGCCCACGCCATAAAGGGTTTCGATGGCGTCAAATTCTTCATCGACTTCCTTGAATTTCTTGCGCAGCCGTTTGATGTGGCTGTCGATGGTCCGGTCATCCACATAGACCTGATCATCATAAGCAGCATCCATCAGATTGTCGCGACTTTTCACAAACCCGGGACGTTGAGCCAGGCTTTGAAGAATCAAAAATTCGGTCACCGTCAATGAAACATGCTTTCCGTCCCAGGTGCAGGAGTGGCGCATCGGGTCGAGCCGCAATTTGCCGCGAATAATCGCCTGCCCATCGTCCGTCTCCTGGGCCGCATCGGCGCGGCGCAGGATGGCCTTGATGCGCTCCAGCAAAAGTCGCTGGGAGAAAGGCTTCCGAATGAAATCATCGGCGCCCATGGACAGGCCCAGAATTTCATCCACTTCCTCGTCCTTGGAGGTCAGGAAGATGACGGGTGTTTTGTGGTTCTCCCGGTATTTGCGCAGAAGCTCCATGCCGTCCATGCGCGGCATTTTGATATCGAAGACCGCCAGATCCGGCGGCTGCTGAGAAAGTCCCGCGAGCGCAGACGCGCCGTCACTGTAAGTTCGGACCGTATAGCCTTCGGCCTCCAGGGCCATGCTTACTGAAGTCAAAATGTTCTTGTCGTCGTCAACCAGAGCTATGGTTACCATGATCTGTTCTTGCCTCTCCAATGCACGTCAACTGTCACCGGGGTTCGACTCAAATGCTCCCCCACTCTACTTTGCTTTACGTCCCCTTGTCACCTTGAGGGCTGATACCCTTTGGGTCTGGCATCACTGTCTTTCGACGGGCGCCAGACTGTGGCGGGTAAAGCGGGTCGCATAAACAACGCAGGCACAAGAAACGCCGACAAATAAGCCCAAAATGAGGCCGGGAACTCCCCATTTTTGGGCAATTCCAAGTCCATAGGCGGTGGGGACCAACAGACCCCAATATATGGCGGCCTGCGCCTTTAAGGTAAAAATGACATCGCCCATGCCGCGCAAGGCGCCAACAAAGACAGCCATGAGAGACTGGGCAAGCGCGACCAGAGCCACGACGCGGATCGCTTGCTCTGCCACGTCAAGAACCCCGATATCATGGGTGAACAGCTCTGCTACACCGCGCGGCATGAGCGAAAGTAGGATGGAAACCGGCAGAACCATGGCGATCATTAATCCCGCGCTCAAATATCCCGCATGCCTGACACCCGGCCCATCGCCGTCGCCAACCGCATGAGCAACCCGGATGGCGGTGGCCGCGGCCATGCCCACCCCGGACATATAGATGAACTGATTGACGTTCATGGAAACCTGATGGGTCGCCGAGGCGACAGCCCCTAAGCGTCCGGCAAAGAGCGCCAGAATGGTGAGGGTCGAAGTTTCAACAAATTGCACAAAGCCAACCGGCGCCCCCAAACGGCGGATGCGCCGCCCCAGCTTGAGCGCCGCTGGCGACCAGATTTCTCTGAGCCGAAAGTGAAGATCAAATCGCTTGTGGTCGCGCACGAAAAACATCAACGCGAGGACCATGGCCAAGAACATCGCCACCCGCAGCGCCGAGGTGCCCATCGTGGCACCGGCGGCGCCCAGATGCAGGTGATGGACCAGATAGAGGTTTAACGGCACGTTGAGAAGATTGGCGCCCGCGATGACCGCAAAGCCAGCACCCGGGCGCTTGATGGCTTCGAGAAAATACTGGCAGGCGATAAATCCCAGCATGAAGGGCATGGACCAGGCGACCTGACGGGCGACATGGGACGCGCCCTCCACCAGGTCGGGAGCAATCCCGACCGCCGACAAAAGCACCGGCAATGCCAGACAAAGCCCCCCGAAGAGCCCCCCGATCCCCAGGGCGTGGATCAAATTGACCCGGAAGATCTTGCCGCAGCTGGCCAGGTCGCCGGCGCCAAAGGCCTGGGCGGTTAAAATCATACCCCCTTGCAGAATTCCCACCCCCACCAGCATGAGGGTCAAGGTCGGCACAACGCCAAGGCTGAGATAAGCCAGCTCCTCAGCGCCGACGCGGCCCACGGTCAGCGTGTCGACAATGACAAAGACCGGCAGCCCGGCGCGGGCCAGCATGACCGGCAGCGCGAGGCGCAATGTGGCTTTGATTTCAGCAGGTTGGAAGATGGCGGCAAAAGGCAAAGGAAAGGGCACTCAATGAGGGTGACGAGGGGTGGGACGCTTCACCGATCACTCTGGCATCCTTTGTCGCTGGCGACAATTGTCGCTGACTACAGCTTTCAAATAATTACCAAGATGTGAGCCAATTTGCCGGGGAATCTGATTGCAAATGATACCCCCATACCTTAAGTGTCCTCGGGTATTTTCAAGCGAAGCGGCTCTCACAGAACGAACAATAATGCCGCGCGTAAATTGGAGGGTTTTCCGTGACCAAAATTGGGGCTTGGGTTGCCAAGCAAGGTATTGACTCACTGGGGCCGGACTTGCCGGGCTTTAAAAACGTTCAAACAGAATATTGGAATCTGTCCGCTCCGGCCCTATTTGAGCTGTCGGTGGCGCGCGGTGAAGGTGAAGTGGCCAAAAACGGTCCTCTGGTGGTCAAGACCGGCCAGCACACCGGTCGCTCGGCGCAGGACAAATTTGTAGTTCGCGACAGCGAGACCGAAGGCACCGTCTGGTGGGACAATAATGCGGCCATGACCGCCGAGCAATTCGACACTTTGCTGGCCGATGTCACCGCCGCGGGCGAAGGCAAGGAGCTCTTCGTACAGGACCTTTTCGGCGGCGCGGATCTGACGCACCGCCTGCCCACTCGGGTGATCACCGAGCTTGCCTGGCACTCCTTGTTTATCCAGCACCTCCTGATCGAAGCCGATAAGAGCGAGCTGGAAGACTTCGCGCCTGAGTTTACCATCATCAACATGCCGAGCTTTAAAGCGGACCCTGCCCGTCATGGCAGCCGCGGCGAAACCATGATCGCCTGCGACCTGACGCGGCGGATGGTCGTTATCGTCGGCACCTCTTATGCGGGCGAGACCAAAAAGTCGGTCTTCACCATGCTTAATTATCTTCTGCCGAAGAAGTCTGTGATGCCGATGCACTGCTCGGTCAATGTGGGCGAGAGCGCGGACCCGGCCATCTTCTTTGGTCTTTCCGGCACTGGCAAGACGACCCTTTCAGCGGATCCGAACCGCACGCTCATCGGCGATGATGAGCATGGCTGGTCGGAAAACGGCCTGTTTAATTTTGAAGGCGGTTGCTACGCCAAGATGATCAAGCTGTCGGCGGAAGCCGAGCCGGAAATTTTTGCCACCACGCAGCGTTTCGGCACGGTGCTTGAAAATGTGGTCATGGACCCGGGCACCCGCGAGCTTGATCTGGATGATCCCAGCCTTGCGGAAAATTCCCGCGGCGCCTATCCGCTTTCCTATATCCCCAATGCTTCTGAGACCGGACGCACAGTTCAGCCGAAGAACATCATCATGTTGACCGCGGATGCCTTTGGCGTTCTGCCGCCGATTGCGCGGCTGACCCCGAGCCAGGCCATGTATCACTTCCTGTCCGGTTACACCGCCAAAGTGGCGGGCACCGAAAAGGGTGTGGTTGAGCCGCAGGCGACCTTCTCCACTTGTTTTGGCGCGCCGTTCATGCCGCGCCACCCGAGCGAATACGGCAATTTGCTGCGCGATCTCATCGCCCAGCATAATGTGGGCTGCTGGCTGGTGAACACCGGTTGGACCGGCGGCGCCTATGGCGAAGGCTCCCGCATGCCGATCAAAGCCACGCGGGCCCTTTTGGCGGCAGCGCTGGATGGTTCGCTCAATGGGGCCGAGATGCGGGTTGATCCAAACTTCGGCTTTGAAGTGCCGGTGGCGGTTTCTGGTGTTGATACCCAGATCCTGGATCCCCGATCAACCTGGGCCGATGCGGGCGCCTATGACGCGCAGGCGCAAAAGCTGGTCGCCATGTTCATCGACAATTTCGAGAAATTCCTCGATCACGTGGACCCGGACGTCAAGGCTGCCGCGCCGAACGTGGCCTAAAGGCTTCGTAAGCCATACAGATTTTGAGAGCCGGTGCCTGGGCCTTCCAGGCACCGGTTTTTTTGCGACCTCTCCCAGCTTTGCGTCAGGGTTTATAGAGTGCGGCGAAAACCGCGCCGAGGCCCATATAGCCAATAGTCGAGGAGATGAAGTCGGCAAGTGTCGGCACTGCGGTCATGGGCATCAGGGCAAACATCAAAACCAGCCAGGACCCGTAAAAGAGACCGATCAGGAAGCCAAAGCGGACACCCTCCATCCAACCCTTTCCTTCGCGGCCTTGTAGAAAAATATAACCGAGCACGGCTGCCTGTAGCACACAAGAGAGCGCGATCAACCCCATCATCTCCTCGCCCTCCGGGCGGTACATCGGTGAGGCTGCCATGTCCGCAAAAAGGGAACCCAGGACAAGCACATTGGCCACAAAGCCATAGAAGAAGAAGAAAACTGCAGCGCCAACAGAGGCGATGACAAAGCTTTTGGTGTTCATGGTGAAAACTCCTGCTGTTGTTTTCAGTTAAGAGACGGTCTTGCGCTACGGGGCCCCCTGATTTTTGCCGACATGATACGCGGGCTGACTGGTCAGCGAAATGGTGGTGATTTTATGGGAAATGGCTGCGTCACCAAAAGTGGCTGACCCCGAAGGTGGCACCAACTTTGGGGTCAGGCTCTTTTGGTGAATTTTAGTGGGCTTCGTCCCAATTGGCGCCGGTATTGGCATCAACAATGAGGGGAACCGCAAGCTTGAAGGCTGGTTCGGCGGCGCCCGCCATCACCTCCTTGACCACTGTGATCGTGGCATCAGCCTCTTCCTTGGGCAACTCAAAGATCAGCTCGTCATGGACCTGCAGAAGCATGCGGGCCGAGAGGCCGGCATCTGCCAGAGCGCCGGGCATGCGGATCATGGCACGGCGGATGATATCGGCGGCGGTGCCCTGAATGGGCGCATTGATGGCGGCCCGCTCCATGAAAGACCGCTGGGCGCCGTTCTTGGAATTGATCGCTGGATAGTGACAGCGCCGCCCAAAGAGCGTTTCCACATAGCCGTTCTCGCGGCAGCTCTGGATCGTGGTCTCCATATATTTCTTGATGCCCGGAAAGCGCTCAAAATAATTTTCGATATAGTCGGCGGCTTCTGAACGCGGGATCGATAACTGATTGGCGAGCCCGAAGGCGGAGATGCCATAGATGATGCCAAAGTTGATGGCCTTGGCCTTGCGCCGCACCATGGGGTCCATGCCTTCGATGGGCACGCCGAACATCTGGCTCGCGGTCATGGCATGAATGTCGAGGCCTTTGTGGAAGGCATCTTTCAGCGCATCGATGTCGGCCATATGCGCCAGGACGCGCAGCTCGATTTGCGAGTAGTCGGCCGACAGGAGCACATTGCCCTTGTCGGCGACAAAGGCGGTGCGGATCTGGCGGCCTTCCTCGGTGCGGATCGGAATATTCTGCAGATTGGGGTCTGAGGAGGCGAGCCGCCCGGTGGTGGTGGCGGCCAGGGAGTAAGAGGTGTGTACCCGGCCGGTTTCCGCATTGATAAATTCCGGCAGGGCATCGGTGTAGGTGCTTTTCAGCTTCGACAATTGCCGCCAGGCGAGAATGGTTTTCGGCAGGTCATGGCCTTCAGCCGCCAGTGTTTCCAAAACATCGGCGCCGGTGGCCCAGGCACCGGTCTTGGTTTTTTTACCGCCGGCCATACCCAGTTTTTCAAACAGGATTTCGCCCAGCTGCTTGGGCGAGCCAAGATTGAATGTCTCGCCCGCCTGTTCATGGGCTTCGGCTTCGAGCGCCATCATGCGCTGGGCAAAGTCGCCGGACATGCGCGCGAGCACCTGGCGGTCGACCTTCACGCCCGCGCATTCCATCTCCACCAGCACCGGCACCAGCGGGCGCTCGAGAGTTTCGTAGACGGTGGTCACCCTTTTTTCAGTGAGGCGCGGTTTCAAAATCTTGTAAAGACGCAAGGTCACATCCGCGTCTTCGGCGGCATATTTGGTGGCCTCGGCAATCTCGATCTGATCGAAGGTCTTTTGCTTCTTGCCGGTGCCGGCAATGTCCTTAAAGGAGATGGGCTTGTGATCGATGTGAAGCTCGGAAAGCTCGTCCATGCCGTGGCCATGCAGTCCGGCATCCTGGGCATAGGACAAGAGCATGGTGTCCTCAATCGGTGCCATGGAGATGCCGTAGCGCGACAGGATCTTCAAATCATATTTAAGGTTTTGGCCGACCTTCATGATGCCGGGATGTTCGAGCACAGGCCTTAAGCAATCGATGACCTCCTGCATTGGCAACTGCGCGGGCTGATCTCCCGCCAGATCAAGGCCATCGCTTTGCCCGTGACCTATGGGCACGTATGCCGCCTCGCCGGGCTTAACCGACAGGCAGATGCCCACCAGATCAACCGCCATGGCGTCGAGCCCCGTGGTTTCGGTATCCACCGCCACGAGCCCCGCGCGGTGGATCTTCTCCACCCACTCTTCAAGTCGGGATTTGTCTGTCACGCATTCATAAGCGGAAGGATCAATTTTGGCTTCAAGGGCATGAAGGTCCATGACCGCGCCGGGGGCGCCGCCATTGCCATTCCTGCTGCCGCTTGATTGGGGCTTGGCATCCTGGGTCTCCTTGGGCTTTGCAGGCGCCAAGCTGCCCGAAAGCTCCGGCGTGGCCTCAAAGTCGTCCGGGTCCGCTTCAAACTCCGCCGCCATGCGCCGGGTCAGCTGGTTAAACTCCATGGCTTTTAAAAAGCCCATCACCACATTGGCTTCAGGCTCGGTGACCGTGAAGTCATCCAAGGGGACTTCCACTTCGATGTCGCGCTTTAAGGTCACCAGCTCGCGGCTGACGCGCGCCTGATCGGCAAACTCAATCAGGTTCTCGCGGCGCTTGGTTTGTTTGATTTCCCCGGCACGCTCAAGAAGCGTGTCCAGATCGCCATATTCATTGATGAGGAGGGCCGCGGTTTTCACCCCAATGCCTGGTACGCCTGGCACATTGTCGGCGCTGTCCCCGGCGAGCGATTGCACATCCACCACCTTGTCCGGGCCGACGCCAAATTTTTCCACGACCTCATCTTCATTGATGGTCTTGTTCTTCATGGTGTCGAGCATGGTGACGTGGTCACCGACGAGCTGCATGAGGTCTTTATCGGAAGAGACGATCGTGACCTTGGCGCCTTTGGCAGCTGCCTGTTCCGCGTAAGTGGCAATGAGGTCATCGGCCTCAAAGCCCTCCATCTCAATGCAGGGGACGTTAAAGGCGCGCACCGCTTCGCGGATCAGACCGAACTGCGGAATGAGATCCTCGGGCGGCGGCGGCCGGTGGGCCTTGTATTGATCGTAGATCTGATTGCGAAAGGAGCCACCCTTGGGATCGAAGATCACCGCAAAATGGGTCGGCTTGTCGCCCTGGCGGGTGTCCTCTAAAAGCTTAAAAAGCATGTTGCAAAAGCCAGAGACGGCGCCGACCGGCAATCCATCGCTTTTGCGCGTGAGCGGCGGCAGGGCATGATAGGCGCGGAAGATATAGCTCGACCCGTCCACCAGATAGACGTGATCACCTTTGCCAATCGAATTGCCCATGTTGTCGCGCGTGCTCCGTTTAAGCTGTAGGGTTGGCGGCGGATTTCAATACGAATTCCCGATCGCAATAGGGGCAGGTGACCTTGTGATCCTCGCCCATTTCCAGCCAGACCCGCGGATGGCCCAGGGCGCCGCCGCCGCCATCACAAGAGACTTTGTGATCTTCAACCTCAATGACCTCGGGATTGTTTGCACTCGCCTGATTCATGTTCTTTCGTGACTGCCTCAATTTTTTAAAGCTCTGTCGGCCCTCATTTGTGACCGGCGCTTCAAGGGGTTACCTTCACCGCCTCCTAGTCAATTGACCGCGCGGCGTGTCAGATGATAGGGATTTGGCCCCTGAACACAATGTCTTTTGCGGGTCTTTTCATGGCCGCGCCAACAAGCAGGATCCCATGGCCTCATCAAACACAAACGTGCCTGCCATCGAAGCTAAGGGGCTTCGGAAAATTTATGGCGCGCAAGGCAAGCAGGCCCCGAAAGAAGCGCTCAAGGGCATTGACCTGACGGTGCCACAGGGGTCGATCTTCGGCCTTTTGGGACCCAATGGGGCGGGCAAGTCGACCTTCATTAATATCCTCGCCGGACTGGTCAACAAGACGGAAGGCGCGGCGCGGGTCTGGGGCTTTGATATCGACGCCCATCCGCGCCAGGCGCGCGCCTCCATCGGCGTGGTGCCGCAGGAGCTCAACATCGACCCTTTTTTCACGCCGCTGGAAGCGCTGGAACTGCAAGCCGGGCTTTATGGGGTTCCAAAGCGCGAACGGCGCAGCCGGGAGATCCTCGAGGCGGTCGGTCTGGCGGATAAGGCGGATGCTTATATGCGCACCCTTTCCGGCGGCATGCGGCGGCGGCTGCTGGTGGCCAAGGCCATGGTGCATAACCCGCCGGTGCTGATTTTGGATGAGCCCACAGCCGGTGTGGACATTGAACTGAGACGCCAGCTTTGGACCTATGTGCGCGAGCTGCATGCCCACGGCACCACGGTTGTGCTGACCACCCACTATCTGGAAGAGGCCGAAGAGCTGTGCGACCGCATCGCTATTATTGACCAGGGCAATGTGGTGGCCTGTGAGACCACAGAGGCGCTGCTTGCCCGCATTGACCAGAAGACCTTGCTCATTACCCCGCCGGCACCGCTCAATGAAATTCCTGAAGCTCTGAGCGCGCTCAACGCTGAAGTGACCGCAGATGGGCGTCTTGCCATCGGCTATCAGCCGTCGGGCTCAAATGTCGACGCCTTGCTGGACGCTGTGCGCGGGGCCGGTATTTCCATCGTCGACATATCGACGGATGAAGCCGATCTGGAAGATATTTTTCTGCAGCTCACCTATCAGGACCGCAGCCGGGAAGAGACGCCTTAAGCGCCTCCTGTTCTTTTAAGTCCTGGCTTAGTCTTGAGGCAGATCCTCAGCGGCAGATGCCGCCGGCTCTGTCTCGTCACCGGTTGAACTTTCGGCTTCGGGTTCTTCTGGCGAAAATTCTTCACCCTCTTCTGCCGTTGTACCCTCTTCGACCGTTGCACTCTCTTCGACCGATGCGCCTTCGGGCATCACGGCCTCACCCTGCACAGCGGCTCCTTCGGCGTCAGGCGCGGCATCACCGGCTGCCTGCAACGCCGCGGCCTCGGCCTCCGCTTCAGCCTCTTTGCCGACAATGCCGAGCAGTTCCACATCAAACACCAATGTGGTGTTGGGCGGAATGGCGCCAGGGTAACCTCTCTCGCCGTAGGCAAGTTCAGCAGGAATGGTGAGCTCGAATTTGTCACCGATCGCCATGTGCTGCAGCCCTTCGGTCCAACCCGGGATCACTCCGTTGAGCGGGAAGACCGCGGGGGGGCCGTTGTAGGAGGAATCGAAGACACGGCCGTCGATGAAGCGCCCTTCGTAATGCACCTTGACCATATCGGTGGCCTTGGGGCGCAGGGCAGAGCCCGACAACTTCAAAGGCAGGAGCTGCAATTTGGTCGCGGTGATCTCAACCCCTTGCCTCTGGCCGTTTTGAATGAGATAGGCGAGCTGATCATAATCGCTCATGGGCTTGGCGGAAGTTTCCGCCTCGCCTGTGTCGGTCGCCGCGGCGCCGTCTGTGGCGCTCGCCACCTCGGTCCGGCCGGCACGGCCCTCCGAATGGGTGTTCCAAAACCAAAGCCCGCCAAAGGTCGCGACCAGAACAATGACGACCCCGATCCAAGTGCCGCCGGCAATGCCTTTTTTCTCCGGTCGGCGGGCGGAGGCGCTCTTGGCCCCGGCGCCCTTCGCGGATTCTTCCGCTTCGGCTTCCTCCGGTTCCGGCTCAGGCTCGGGTTCCGGCTCCGGACGCGGCTCGCGGACCCCCTTTGGCAGGGGCTCCTCGGGCGCAGGCGGGGCCATTTCAGCGGCGCCTTCCGGGCCCGTCATCTTGGCGGCTTCGGCGCCGGCTTCGCTGGCCGCCTTGGAGATGGCGGCCTTCGCGGGATTGGCGTCTTTGGCAGGATCGCCGGCCTCGGCCGCCTCTTGCGGCGCGTCAGAGGAGCTCGATTTTGGATCTTTCGGCGTTTTACTCATGGAGGGCACTGTCCCCTTAAGGTTTCCCAGAAAAAGCGACCGGGACAAGCCCGGCGGCGCAATAAAAATGAGGGCCCAAGTCTAGTCCTTCACCGCCAAAGCGCAAGGGCGAAGCAAAGGCGAAGGCGGGAAAAGGGCGCGAGGCTGCGAGCCAATGCTTGCGCCCGGCCCCGGGATCGGTTAGGTTCCGGCCCTCATTTGAGGGGGCCCCTTGACCTTGGCGTCATTGGACGGGGCCGCCCC
>SBGZ01000065.1 GCA_006226415.1 Alphaproteobacteria bacterium | reverse complement strand
CGATCCTGCGGTCGATCACTTTTGACATCCTGTTCCTGGATTCAAAACTGCTCGGCGTTATGGCCATGTTCGGCTCGATCATCGTGCTGTTCTTCCTGCCCTGGCTGGACCGCTCAAAGGTACGTTCCTTGCGCTACCGTCCGATGATGCGTTTCTTCTTCATCGTCTTCCTGATCGATTGTGCGATCCTCGGGTGGTGCGGAGCAAATTCGCCGGACCTCAAAGTTCTGGGCGGGATGATGGAAGCCTCGCAACTCGGCCTTATCGCGACGATTTACTACTTTGCCTACTTCTTGGTGCTGATGCCATTGGTGCCGTTCTTTGAGAAGACCAAAGAAGTTCCGGCGGGTATTCATGAATCCGTGCTCGCGGCTTCCAACAAGGGAGACAAGAAATGAAAAATCCAATGACAAAGTTTCTTGCCGCTCTCAGCCTTTCCGCGGCGATGATTTCTGCGGCGCCAGCGGCGCTGGCATCTGGCGATGAGGTTCACCTTGCCGAGCAGGAATGGTCTTTTGACGGCCTCTTTGGCCAGCTTGACAAAGCGGCGGTTCGTCGTGGCTATCAGGTTTATTCTGAAGTCTGCTCCGGTTGTCACTCGCTGAACCTCTTGGCCTACCGTAATCTGTCTGACAAAGGCGGCCCGGAATTTTCCGTGGACGAAGTCAAAGAGATTGCCAAGTCCCATGAAGTTCCGGCGGGACCGAATGAAGACGGCGAGACCACTGACGAAGACGGTTATCCGCTGATGCGTCCGGCAACGCCTGCCGACCGCTTTGTGGCGCCCTTTGCCAATGAGAACGCGGCAAAGGCTGCTAATGGCGGCGCCTTGCCGCCGGATCTTTCGCTGGTGGCGAAGTCCCGCGCCGGTGGTCCGGACTACCTCTACAACCTCCTGACCGGTTATGGCCAGGACCTGCCTGAGCACACAGAGCTCATGGAAGGCCTCAACTACAACCCGGTCTTCCCGGGTGGGCAGCTTGCCATGGCGCAGCCGCTTTATGGTGAGGATGTGGAATATGAAGACGGCACGGAAGCCACCCTCGAGCAGGAAGCCCACGATGTGGCGCAGTTCCTGATGTGGGCCGCCGAGCCGAAACTCAATGCCCGCAAGGAAGCTGGCTTTAAGGCTATGATCTTCTTGCTGATCCTGACCTTCCTGACGTTCCTTTCTTATCGTCGGGTCTGGAGCGACCAGCACTAGTTCAGAAGTTTGAATTGGGAAAATTAGGGCTGCGGTGAGAAATCACGGCAGCCTTTCCTTTTTTGTATCCCCGGACAAGTGAACGTTAGTGAGCGCGATCCGGGGTCCAATCCACGTTGCGGTTGGTCCGAAAGGCCATTGGACACCGGGTCAAGCCCGGGGTTACGGGTTATCTATTCATTGCCATCCCCGAGCTAGCGGGAAGCCAGAATCAAATACTCCGACCTCATGCTGAGGAGAGCCGGGACGGCTCGTCTCGAAGCATGGCCCCTTTTCGTCTCATCCTTCGAGACGCGCTTTGCGCTCCTCAGGATGAGGCACATTTCGTTGACTGGCCCCTTTTCGTTTCATTCTTCGAGACGCGCTTTGCGCTCCTCAGGATGAGGCACATTTCCCCCGCCTACGCGGGGGATGCAGGTAGGGGTTCAGCTATTCGCCGCGAACAGCTCCAGGGTTCGCTTGCGGGCGAGGGCGGCGCAGGCCTCGTCATAGTCGGCGCGGCGGTCGGAGTTGAAGCCGTGACCGGCGTCATAGACATAGACCGGGACGTCAGGGTGCGCGTCCTGCAAATGTTGGACCCGGTCCATGGGGATGGCGTGGTCGTGCTCGCCGAAGTGCATGATGACCGGGCATTTGGGGGTCTCGTCCGCATATTCCGGCGCCAGGCGGCCGTAATAGCCTGAAACCGCGGCAAGGCCATCCAGGCGGCAGGCGGCGACCCAGCAGAGGGAACCGCCATAGCAATAGCCGGTCATAAAGACCGGGCCTTTGCCTTTCAGCATATCCATGGCGGCTTGCAAATCGGCCATGCGCTCGTCTGGTGGGTTCTGGCCCGCAAGCGCGATGGATTTTTTCACATCCTCTTCAGAATAGGTCGCCTCAAAGAGCGGGGCCTGGCGGTCAAAGAGAGAAGGGGCAATCACTTCGTATCCATCGGCGGCATAGCTGTCGGCGACTTCCTTGATGTGGTCGGTGACCCCAAAGATTTCCTGAATGACAATGAGGCCGCCCTTGCGCGCGCCCTGCGCTTGCGCATGGTAGGCCTTGATGACAGCGCCATCGGAAACGTGAAGATCGATCATTGTGCCCATTTGGCTTTCTCCCTTTTGTTTTTCAGAGAGCCTAGGCCGCAGCGTTATTCTTGTCCAGCTTGCGGGCGGCGGGGGAAAAGCCCTTGGCCGACATAGGAGAAAACCTCTTCGCCGTTCTGATTGATGCCAACGCTTTTGGATTGCAGAATGCCGAGATCCTTGCGGCGGCCCAGATCCTTATGGGCGAGGGTCGTATTGAAAAATGTAATGGTATCCCCTGGGCGCACTGGTTTCTTCCAGCGCATGTCGAGAAAACCCGGCGAGGCACCGCCGGCGCGCGGCGGCGGGTCTTCACTATGGGTGGCGACCTCGTGGGTGGTCCGATCGCGGCTGGCAATCATCAGCTTCATCCAGATGCAGCCGACATGCAGTCCTGAGGCGACAATGCCGCCGAACTCATGGGCCTTGGCGGCCACGGGGTCGATGTGAAAGGGTTGCGGATCGTATTTTGTCGCAAAGGCGATGATGTCTTCCTCGGTAAAAGTGTAAGAGCCGAGCTCTGCCGTGGTGCCGAGGGGAATGTCTTCCAGATACATGGGGTTAAACCTCCTCTGCCGGGCGGCGGCGATAGAGCGCGGAGCAATCCATGGTGAGGAGCGGACGGCCTTCCTGGTTTTTGACATCGAGAAAAACACGCACCAATCCACGATCGAGCTGGCCCGGGACGGCGCGTGCGGACTTGATTGTGCGTTTGACGTGGAACACATCGCCCGGCTCAACGGGCGTGCGCCATCTGACTTCATGAATGCCCGGCGAGCCGATGTGCTCTTGTTGGTTCAAATAAGTATCGCAGATGAGGCGCATCAACATGGCGCAGGAGTGCCAGCCCGAGGCACAGAATTTGCCGAGGATCGTGTCCTTGGCCAGCTCTTCGTCCAGGTGGTGAATCTGGGGGTCGTATTCACGGGCGAATTCGATGATTTCTTCTTTGGTAACGGGCGTTCCTTTGAACTCAAACACGTCACCGGGCTGAAAGTCCTCAAAATAGCGGCAGCCGTCACTCATAGCGCCTTATCCTCCGAGGGACTCTTGGCGGCCCCTTCTTATTAGTTTGCGAAGCGGAAGTGCATCACATCGCCATCTTTAACGATGTAGTCCTTGCCTTCAAGACGCATCTTACCGGCATCCTTGGCGCCGTTTTCGCCTTTGCAGGCGATGAAATCGTCATAGGAGATGGTTTCGGCGCGGATGAAGCCTTTTTCGAAATCCGTATGGATGACACCGGCCGCTTGCGGCGCGGTATAGCCAGTGGGAATGGTCCAGGCACGGGTTTCTTTCGGGCCGCAGGTAAAATAGGTCTGCAGGTGCAAGAGGTCGTAACCGGCACGAATGAGGCGGTTAAGGCCTGGTTCTTCGAGGCCCAGCTCGCCGAGAAATTCTTCTGCTTCGTCGCTGGGCAATTGGGCGATTTCGCTCTCGATCTTGGCGGAGATGGTGACGCAGGCCGCGCCGTCTTTGGCCGCGCGTTCTTCGACCATTTTCGAATATTCATTGCCTGTGGCGGCTGAAGCCTCGTCCACATTACAGACGTAGAGAACCGGCTTGGTGGTCAGGAGGTTGAGTTGCTTGTAGGCGGCTTTATGCTCATCCTCGATTTCGACAAGACGGGCGGGCTTGCCTTCGCGCAAAAGCACAAGGGCCTTTTCAACCAGCATCAGTTGAACCTTGGCTTCCTTATCCTGGCCGCGGATACGGCGCTCGATATTGGGGATGCGTTTTTCAAGGCTTTCCATGTCGGCCAGCATGAGCTCGGTTTCAACCGTCTCGGCATCGGCGAGCGGATCAATGCGGCCCTCCACATGGGTGACGTCCTCGTCTTCAAAGCAACGCAGGACATAGGCAATGGCGTCGACCTCGCGAATATTCGCGAGGAACTGGTTGCCCAAGCCTTCGCCTTTCGAAGCCCCTTTTACGAGACCGGCAATATCGACGAAGGTGAGGCGCGAGGGGATGATTTCCTTCGAGCCCGCGGTTGCGGCCAGTTCCTGTAAGCGCGTGTCCGGCACCGCCACTTCGCCCACATTGGGCTCGATGGTGCAGAAAGGATAGTTGGCGGCCTGGGCGGTCGCTGTCTGGGTCAAAGCATTGAAGAGGGTGGACTTGCCCACATTGGGCAGACCAACAATACCGCACTTAAATCCCATCTTCGGGGGTCTCTTTCGGTTTAGGGTTCTTTTCGCGTTGCGGCTGGGTGGCCAGGGCAACTTTGGTCATGAATTTGGCGTCATCCTCATCCAGCAGCAGTGGGGATGCATCGGCGATCGCCCGGATCAAAGGCTCGAGCCAGGCCTGGTCGGCTTTACTGAAGTCTGAAAGCACGTGGCCAGATACCCGGTTTTTGTCGCCGGGGTGGGCGATACCGATCCGGACACGGCGGAAGTAAGGACCGATGTGATCGCGAATGCTTTTCAGGCCATTGTGTCCGGCGAGGCCGCCACCAGCCTTGGCGCGGACCTTGCCTTCCGCAAGATCCAGCTCATCGTGGAAGACGATGACATCTTCCGGCTCGATCTTATAAAAGCGGCAGGCTTCGCTGACCGCGCGGCCTGACTCGTTCATATAGGTGGTGGGTTTGAGGATCAGCGCTTTTTGGCGGCCACCGGGACCGTTCAAAAACCCTTCCCGGGTCAAACCCTGGAAGCGAACCCGCTCAGACTCAAAGCCGTGGGCACGGGCAATTTCATCGACCACCATGTAGCCGATGTTATGCCGGTTGCCCACGTATTTGCTGCCAGGGTTACCAAGGCCGACCAGAAGGATCATTTGCATGCGCCTCCCAAGGTCTGAGAGGGGGCGACGAGAGGGTTACTCGCCGCCTTCTTCAGCTGCAGCTTCGTCTTCGGTAGCCGCTTCTTCGCCCTCATCACCTTCGGCTTCTTCGTCGCCTGCGCCGCCAGCCGGAGCCGCGATGGTCGCAATGGTGAAGTCACGATCGGTGATGGTCGGCGTGCAGCCGTCCGGCAGAGGAATGCTGGAGATGTGCACGGAAGCACCGAAGTCGAGGCCGGTCAGATCAACAACGATCTCTGTCGGGATCTCGTCGACGGGAACTGTCAGTTCAACATCGTGGCGCACGATGTTGAGGACGCCGCCTTTAACGAGGCCAGGGCAGGCTTCTTCGTTGGTGAAGTTCACAACCACTTCAACGCTGATGCGGGCGCCTTTTTCGAGCCGCAGAAGATCCACATGGACCGGCATATCGGTCACAGGGTGAAGCTGAACGTCACGAGGGATCACGCGAGATTTCTTGCCTTCCAGATCCACGTCGTAAAGCGTACGCAGGAAGAGGCCTGTGTTGTACTCTTTCAAAAGAGCACGGGTCTCGATAGTGATATTTTCCGGGGCTTTTTTGCCGCCATAAATAACCGCAGGAACGCGGCCCTCACGACGAATTGCACGAGCGGCCCCCTTACCGGCTCGTTCGCGCGGCGTCGCGCTGATTACTGGTCTTTCAGCCATTTTTCTCTCCTAATTGAGCGGCGTCCCCTCCAAGGGTGTGGGCGCCAAGGACGGCGGGTTTTAGCCCGCGCAGGGGCAAAAAACAAGGGGAGAGTGGGGATTTCCGGCGATTGGCAGGAATCCCGTCCTAAATGGCAGAAATCTGCGATTTATCAGTCGAACAGGCTGGAGACCGAGCGGTCTTCGGCAATCCGGCGGATGGCTTCGCCCAAAAGCGGGGCAATGGAAAGGGCCCGAATATTGGGGGTGGCGATCACTTCCGGGGTCGGCTCAATGGAATCGGTGATGACCAGATTTTTAAGGGCCGAATTGGCAACCCGCTCAACCGCACCGCCGGAAAGAACCCCGTGGGTGACATAGGCGTAAACGTCCTTGGCACCCTTGTCGATGAGGGCATTGGCGGCATTGCAGAGCGTGCCAGCGGAATCGACGATGTCATCGACCAGAATGCAGGTGCGGCCGGAGACATCGCCAATGATGTTCATGACTTCACTTTCGCCGGCGCGCTCACGGCGCTTGTCGACGATGGCCAGATCCGCGTTCAGCTTTTTGGCCAGCGCCCGGGCGCGGACCACGCCGCCCACATCCGGGGAGACCATCATGAGGTCTTCGCCGTCAAAACGCTCTTCAATGTCACGGGTCATGATCGGTCCGGCAAAGAGGTTGTCGGTGGGCATGTCGAAGAAGCCCTGAATCTGACCAGCGTGCAGGTCAAGGGTGAGGACCCGTCCGGCACCAGCGGCGGTCAACAGATTGGCCACCAGCTTGGCGGAAATCGGGGTACGGGGCCCGGGTTTTCTGTCCTGACGGGCGTAGCCGAAGTAGGGGATGACGGCAGTGATGCGGGCCGCGGAAGCGCGAAACAGCGCGTCGACGCAGATCAGCAATTCCATCAGATTGTCATTGGCCGGGTAGGAGGTGGATTGAATGACAAAAACGTCCTGGCCGCGGACATTCTCGTGAATTTCCACAAAGACTTCCATGTCCGCGAATCGGCGGACGGCGGCTTTGGTCAGTGGTGTGTTGAGATAGCTTGCAACGGATTCAGCGACTGTGAGGTTGCTGTTACCAGCGAGGAGCTTCATGAGTCCCGGTTCCCTTCGTGACTGGCGGCGATCCCCCCATCCCTGACCTGGAGATTTTACCCGAATCCACAGGCCGCATGAGGCGCGGCGGTTTTAGCAAGGGGGTGGGTCCCTTGTAAACAAACCATCGCAACAAAACTGTCATCGAAGGCGGTGTTTTCAGATCACGGGCTGGTTTGGCCCAAAAATTGGGCGATTCCATCGGCGGCGGCTTCGGCAATATCGGTGGCGAGCGGTCCCCAAGCGCCATCAAGGGCGCCGGCGAGGATGCGATTCGCCTGATCGATGGAGGCAACGGATTTGCCTTCCGGACTTTTGATCTCCCAGAAGATCTGAATTGTTGATTGGTCGTCCTCGGCAGGGCGCAGGGAAACAAAGCATTGGAGCTGAAGGTCCTCGGGGTCCGGGGCGTTCAGAACCTTGATGCCGCGTTTTTGCAAGGCCGCGCGCATGGCCCGGTCGAGGGCCCGATTGCCATCACCGGGCGCGCCCAGTATCGGCAGGAAGTAAAGCGGCGGCGGATCTCCGTAGAGGGTGGGGTTCGGTGAGGCGGGGGCATTGCTGGCCAGCGGCAAGGTGGCGGTCAGATTGGGGCGGTCCGCCTGCGGCCTCCCGGTCAGATGCAGAGCGACGATTGTCGCAATGCTTTTGCGCGTTTCTTGTTCAGTTTCCGGATAGGTGAGGGCGTCCAGTGGCAGGTCGGTTTCAAAGTGCGCGGTGGCCGCGCCATAGGGATCCTTGAGGGTCCAGAGGACGCGGGGCTGCGGAACGGCGGTGAAGATGCCTGCCAAAACGGAAGTGCGCATGGGCGGGGCTTCGGTGGTGGCCAGGATATCATTCTCCCCCAGCGCCCTGGCAATGGCCTTGCGGAGCGGCATGGCAATCTCTTCGTCCAGTCCTTCAATGTCGGCGACGACCACATGGTCGGCCATGATCATTTTCGCGGTGTCGAAGGCTCCTTTACCTGCGGGCCGATAGGGCTGGGGGATGTCAGAAAAGGGGCCGAGCTCGGTGCAAGCGGACAGGGCGAGCCAAGCCGTTATGAGGATCAACAGCCGGATGTTCATGGGGCGGCCTGAAGCGCAATGACGGAGATGTTGCGGCCATAATCGGGCTCGCCCAAATGGGTCGTGCGGCGGTAGGAAAAGAGGCCCGCCTCATCTCCATAAGTGCAAAGGGCGAGGTCTTCAAAGCTGGCCAGGCCCGCGCCCTGCGCTGCTGCTGCGATGAAGCCGGGCAGGTCAAACTGGGCATGATCGGCCCGAGAAGAAGATTCAAAGAAGCGCTCGAAGTCTTTGTTTTCATTTAAGAAACGTTCCCTGAATTCAGGTCCGACCTCATAGGCCGTTTGCGAGATGGTGGGACCCAGGGCCGCATGGATGCGGGCTCGATCGGCGCCGAGTTCTTCCATGGCGGTCAGGGTGGCTTCCAGCACACCGGAGAGGGCGCCCTGCCAGCCCGAGTGGGCGGCGCCGATGACGCCGGCCTCAGCATCGGCAAAAAGCAGGGGTCCGCAATCGGCGGTGAGAATGCCAAGGGCGAGGCCGGGCTGGTTGGTCACCATGGCGTCTGCTTGAGGGCGGTCTTCCGGTGCCCAGGGCTCGGTGACGGTCACAACTTTGGGCGAATGGATCTGGTAGAGGGTGAGAAGGCGGGGTGCCTCAACCCCGATGTCGCGGGCGACCCGCGCGCGGTTTTCGGTGACCTTGGCTGGATCGTCCCCTGAGCCCGGTCCGCAATTGAGGCTGGCAAAGATTCCCTCCGAGACGCCGCCTTTGCGGCCATAGAATCCATGAATCACATGAGGGAGTTGGTTGAGAGTCTTTGCGTGGTGCTTGAAGAGGGTCATGAGGTCTATTCTGCCATAAAGCCGGGCGGCGTGGGCACAGTCTTTGAGTGCAGGGTGAGAACTTTAAAGAGGCGGCCCATTTGATCCGGGCCGATCAACCGGTCGAGGGCGATGTCGATTTTTCGGGCGGTGTCCGGGTCCGCCTGTTGTTTGAGCGCTTGTGCTCGGGCCTGGATGCCAAGGGCTGTGAGGAAGTTTCCTTGCGTCATGAGGGGCGCCGCCCGGGCCCCCGCTTCGTGCGCGGTGGTGGCAAGAGCGGCAAAATCCACATGGGTTGTCAGGTCAGCGTCGCCCGGGGCGGCGAGCACCTCCGCATATTCGTGGGACCGGACAGCCTGGAGCGTTTCACCGAAGCCGCTCTCTGCATGGCCGTAGTCGATCAAGAGCGCTGTGCCGGGGTGGCGCGTAAACCGGCTGGCGATTTGGGCAATGGTCTCGTGGGCGGCCGGGCATTCTTCCCAAATGTCACCTTCCTGCGCCGAGGCAGCCAGGGCGGCGGGTAAAGAGGCAGGGTTGTTGGCTTTACCGGTCACAAAGGCGAGGGCCCCTGCTACGTCAAGGCCCACCCGGCGCTCGTGCCAGGTGCCGCCCAGATGTTCAAAGTGGTGGACCGGCAGGGCGTCCAGAAATTCGTTGGCGATGAGGATCATGGGGCCTTCAGGGACGTCCGCCAGAGCGCTCACCCATGTGGCGGGCGCATGAGTTTTGCCTTCGAGGGTCTTTTGTTGGTGTGTGGTCAGGGTGGGGCTTGCCTCGACCATGTAAAGGTTCAGGGCCTGCCAGAAGGGCGGCAAGGCGCGGGCGATGGCGCGCTGGAAATCCGCCTGCAGGGTGCCGCGGCCCGGTCCCAATTCAATCACTTGAACGCTTTCAGGCGCGCCCATGGCGATCCAGGTTTCGGCGGCCCAAAGGCCGATCAGCTCGCCGAACATCTGAGAGACTTCCGGCGCCGTGATGAAATCCCCTTGGGGCCCAAAGGGGTCCTGCTTGGCGTAATAGCCGTGGATGGGGTCCAAAAGCGCTGCGGTCATGAACTCCGCGATCGTCATCGGGCCCTCACGGGTGATGCGGGCCTTGAGTGCATCCAGGAGTGTGGTCACTTGGCCGCAGCGGGCTGGTGGGCCCGATAGATCAGATAGCCGCCCGCCAATACCATGAAGGAGGAAAGCAGCATGCCCATGGTGAACCAGTTATCAGCGCTGAAAATGCGGGCATCGGAGTCGCGGAAGAATTCGACAAAGATCCGCGCCGCGCCATAACCGGCGAGGAAAGTTCCAGACAGGAACCCTCGTTTTTCAAAAGCCTTGAAGCGAGTGGTCAAGAGCCAGAGAACTATGAAGAGGACGATCCCTTCCAGGAAGGCCTCATAGAGCTGGCTTGGGTGACGGGGCAGGCCGTCATGGGCGCCGGGGAAGATCATGGCCCAGGGCACATCGGTGGGGCGGCCCCAAAGCTCGCCGTTGATGAAATTGGCCAGCCGTCCGAAGCCGAGGCCAATGGGCACGGTGCCCGCGACGAAATCGCCGAGGCGCACGAAGTCTTTTTTCTTGCGGCGGGCGTAAAACCAGACAGCCAGCGCCACGCCAAGGAAGCCGCCGTGGAACGACATGCCGCCTTCCCAGACCGCAAAAAAGCGCCAGGGGGCGGTGATATATTCGTTGAAGCTATAGGGCAGCGCATAAAACAGCACAAAGCCGAGACGTCCGCCGAGAATGACGCCGAGGGTGGCCCAGAAGACAAAATCCTCGATTTCAGATTTGCTTAAAGGGGCCTTGCCGCCCGCGGCTTTGGTCCAGAGGTTTTTGTTGGCGCGCAGGCGGTTGGCATAGAACCAGGCGAGCAAGAGCCCGGCCAGATAGGCCATGCCGTACCAACGCACGGAAAGGGGCCCGATGGAGAAGATCACCGGATCGATGTCGGGAAAGTCGATGACCAGAGCTATGAGCGCAAGCGGGTGCATGGAACTGCCTTTTTCGCGAAATCAGGCCCCGTCGGGGCTTTAAGCGGGGACCTTCCCTTGGGTCCCTCATTTTGTCAAGGAGCCGCTTGCCAGCCGCCTTTGCGGGGACCATACTGGCGGGCGATACCCGTTTTTCGTCTTATTGAAGAGTATTTTTAGGCCATGCAAACCAACAACAAGATCCTTGATGATGTCGCTCGTGTGATGACCGGCGCCGCCGGCGCGGTGCAAGGGGTGCGCGATGAGATTGACGGCGCCATCCAGCATCAGCTCCAGCGTCTTTTGAAAGACATGGATCTGGTCACGCGCGAGGAGTTTGAGGTGGTCAAGGAGATGGCTGCCAAGGCGCGCGAGGAAAACGATGCGCTGCGGGCGGAGCTGGAAGCCCTGAAGGCTGACTCATAATTTGAGTCGAATCAGGGCTCTAAGGTCCTTTATTTCCTGAACTTATCCCACTTGTCCACAGAGAGGAGCGATCTCGGCTTGCGAGTCGCTTTCCGCTGCTTCACGCTTGAGGGGTCGAGTCGCCATTCCCCCCAAAGGTCTCTCCCCGAAAGGTCTCTCATGAGCATCGCCGAAAATGATTTCTCACAGGATTTCTATAATCCGATCGACGATTTTGAACGTCTTGTGGGTGCGCATGACTGGCCGTTTCAGCGTTCCAATGATGATGAGATCGACCTGACACTGGTAGGCACCTGGTGCGACTATCACGTCTCCATCGCCTGGTCGTCGGAATATGAGGCGCTTCACCTCAACACGACCCTCGACATCAAGATTGGCGAGGAGAAGATGGCGGAGGTTCGCGCCCTTCTGTCGCTGATCAATGAGCAGCTTTATTATGGCCACTTCGACATCTGGTCGGAGGAACGGTTGTTGCTGTTCCGGATTGGACTGCCCCTTAACGGCGGCGCTATCGCCACGCCTGAGCAGTGCGAGCGGCTGCTGCAGGCCTCCATTGAAGCCTGTGAGCGTTTCTATCCGGCCTTCCAATTTGTGCTTTGGGCCGGAAAATCCGCTGATGAAGCGGTTTCCGCGGCCATGTTTGAGACGGTCGGCAGCGCCTAAGGGGCGGTTTTTCAGGACATTCGCATGACAAAGGATGCTTCACCCCAACTGTGCCTCATCGGTGCGGGCAATATGGGCGGCGCCTTACTGAGCGGCTGGCTGGAAAAGGGTGTTTTGGGCGGCAAGATGCCCGTGGTGCTTGACCCTCATGCGGGCCCTCATCTTCAGTCGCTGGCGGCAGAGGGGCGTATTTCGCTTAATCCGGATACCGGGGGTCTCGATCCCGATGTGGTTCTTGTGGCCGTTAAGCCGCAAGTCTTTTTGGAGGTTCTGGCGCCGCTTGAGTTCCTGAAAGATACGAAGGCGCTGGTGGTTAGCGTTGTGGCGGGCAAAGAGATCGCGGCCTTTAAGGATCAGCTGGGCGCGGGCGCGGCGGTGGTGCGGGCGATGCCGAATACGCCGGCGGCGATTGGGCTCGGCATGAGCGTTGCCAAGGCTAGCGACGAGGTGAGCGCGGCGCAGCGGGATCTGGCGACCCGGCTGCTTGAGGCCGTGGGCCGGGTGGCCTGGGTCGAAAAGGAAGATGACCTTAATGCGGTGACGGCGGTTTCGGGCAGTGGGCCTGCCTATGTCTTTTTGATGATCGAGGCTCTGGCCGCCGCGGGTGTGGCGCAGGGGCTCAACGAAGAGCTTGCCATGACCCTGGCGGTTGAGACGGTGCGCGGGGCAGGGGCACTTGCGGCTGTGTCAGAAGATGATGCGGCGACGCTCCGGCAAAAGGTAACCAGCCCGGGCGGCACCACGGCCGCGGCCCTTGAGGTGCTCATGGGGGACCCGGGTTTGAAAGAGCTGATGGGTGAGGCGGTCGCCGCCGCCACCGAGCGGGCGAGGGAGCTGGGGTAAGACATTTTTTCGCTCACGCCGAGTGGCCTTTGGCCACCGGCTCCGCAGGGGCGCCCGAAAGGGCGGGCCGCAGTCGCAGCCTTTGTGTTTTCAAGGTGCCAGGTACACTTGAAATTTCTCACGCCGTGTTTTCAAGGTGCCAGGTACACTTGAAAATTCCTCTGGACCCCCGCCTTCGCGGGGGGATACGCGAAACTAATGTTTTCAAGGTGCCAGGTACACTTGAAAATTCTTCTGGACCCCCGCCTTCGCGGGGGATACGCGAAACTAAAATGATAGGTGTTCCCGCGCAGGCGGGAACCCAGGGCTGCGGAGCCTAGCGGCTCTGCCCCTCACTTTTTCCGCAATGATAGTCATTTCATTCTCATGTCGGCAGTGAAATGGTCGCCTTCAGGCCGCCGCCTTTGGCTTCGCCGAGGGTGATTTCACCGCCATGGGCGCGGGCCGCATCGCGGGCGATGGCGAGGCCCAGTCCCGAGCCGCCACTGTCGAGATTGCGCCCCACATCAAGACGGTGGAACGGCAGGAAGGCCTCTTCGCGGCGCGCTTCGGGAATGCCGGGGCCGTTGTCGCTAATTTCGATCTCTACCCAGTTGTTGGGTTGTTCGGTGATGCAGACAGAGGCGCGCGTGCCATAGGTGCAGGCATTGTTCACCAGATTGGTGATGCAGCGTTTCATGGCCAGGCGCCGGAGCGGCATGACGAAATTCTCGGGGCCGCGCACCTCAACCTTCTGATCTTTACGCGCCGCATCGGACTGGATCTCCAGCAGAAGTTCCATGAGATCCGTGTCCTGGCTGGTTTCATTCGATTGACTGGTATCGCTTTGGGCGAAGGCCAGATATTCGTCCAGCATATATTCCATCTCGGCGAGGTCGCCTTTGAGGTCTTCGATCGCCTCATCGTCGCCCATCATGGCAAGCTGCAGTTTCATGCGGGTGATGGGGGTGCGCAGGTCATGAGAAACCCCGGCCAGCATTTCCGTGCGCTGAGTGACATAACTGTTGAGGCGGTTCTTCATGTCAATGAAGGCGATGGCCGCGCCACGTACTTCCGTTGCCCCAGACGGTCTGAAGTCGGGCACATCGCGCCCTTTGCCAAACCCTTCCGCCGCGAGGGCGAGGCGCTGAATGGGGCGGATCTGATTTTTGAGAAACATGATCGAGATGGTGAGGAAGATGATCGCAAAGAATCCAATCCAGACCAGGAAGATGTGCCAATTGGTGGCGAGAATACGGCTGCGGCGCACTTTGACGACCATGACATCTTCGCCAAGCTGGATCTGAATCTCGACATGGCTTGGATATTTGGTGGTGTCATACCACAGCGGATAATCGATCTGGTTACGCAGCTCATTGCCGACTGTGTCGCTGAGTAAGGTAAAGAGCTGGAAAGGAGGTTGGGCGGGAATGGACGTCTTGTTTTGGAAAGTGATTTCCAGGCCCTGATTTTCCCGCATCAGGTCCATGATGCGTTGCTGATCGGAGGCGGTGGGCGCTTCGCCGATGAGTGTGATGGCGTTGGTGAGCTCGCCGGCCACCGTTGAAGAAAGGCGGCGCGTGACCAGTTCGGAATAGCGCTCCATGTAAATGTAAGTGGTCACCACCTGCATGAGCGCCACAGGTAAGATCAGGATCAGGAACGAGCGGCCAAAAAGGGTGCGCGGAAAATAGGGTTTCAGCCATTGAAAAAAGGCGCGCCAACGCCTCCGGACGGTGCGGTAAACAAGGTTTCGATTGAGGGCGCGGCTGAGGGATTGAAACATGGGTGACAGGCTCAATCGGGAATAAGGACGTAGCCGACCGAGCGCACAGTTTGCAGATAGAGCGGCATCTTGGGATCGGTTTCGATTTTTCGGCGCAGACGGGTCACTTGGACGTCGATGGAGCGTTCCTGCGCGACACCGGTCTTTTCGGCGAGATCGGAGCGAGAAAAGGTTTCCCCAGGGCTGGCGGCGAAAACATGTAATAAGGTCTGTTCGGCGCTGGTCAGTTTGATCTGTTTGTCGCCGCGCCAAAGCTCACCGCGTTCGACATTGAAACGGCATTCTCCGAGGGGGATGTCTTTCGGCTTATCCAAAATCGGCTCTTGAGAGCGGCGCAGAATGGAGCGGACGCGCAAGACCAGCTCGCGCGGTTCAAAGGGCTTCATGAGATAGTCGTCGGCGCCGGTTTCCAGGCCCTCGATACGATTTTCCGTGGTGCCCCGCGCTGTGAGGAGCAGGATCGGGACTTCAGAGATTTCGCGCAAGGAGGTGGTGAGCTCCAGTCCGCTTTCCCCAGGCATCATGATATCTAGAACAATGAGGTCGAAGGTCAGGCCTTCAAGAAAGGCACGCGCCTCGCCCGCATCGGCGGCAACGGTGATGCGAAAGCCGTTGTCCATCAGATATTTTTTCAAGAGGCTGCGGATGCGCCGATCATCGTCGACGACAAGGATATGCGGAAGCGTATCGGTTTCTGCTTGCTGGTCTACCTGATGGCGCTCGGCCATGAGTTCTCCCCAAATCAACTTAGGATCGGGTTATCTTATCAAGAATGGCGCGGCGTTCATCCTCATTTATCAGTCCTTCAAGGACTTTACGGAATCCGGCGACTGCTTCCGGTCCAGCTTCGCGATAGGCGCGGGCGAAGCGTTGGCGTTGTGGCTCTGAGAGGATTTTTTCCAGTTCTTCGCCTTTTTCGGTCAGGGTCAACAGGCGCTGCCTCCGATCTTCGGTTGATATCCGCTGGTGAATGATCTCTTCTTCGACCAATTGTTTGAGGACCCGGCCCAGGCTCTGCTTGGTAATGCGCAGGATTTTCAATAACTCAGCCACATTGATGTTGGGATTGCGGCCGACAAAATGGATGACCCGGTGGTGGGCGCGGCCAAATCCTTTTTTGCGGAGAATTTTGTCCGGATCGGACACGTGATCACGATAGGCATAGAACAACAATTCGATGCCTTCGCGAATCTCTTCATCGCGCAGGAATAACGGATTGGAGGCTGTTCGCCGATCTGTGAATTTTATGTCAGACATGTTGACGTATAATACTTAGAATGTTACAAATTGCAATATCTAAACGAAATGATCTTTCTGGCAAGTAGCTGTATCACCGCAGGTGTTTTGTGGCGTAACTCTGCCAAAAATTATCAGATGCAAAGAAATGGAGTGGGGCAATGGATCAACGTCCTTTTGATCAGCGTGATGGCTTTATCTGGATGAACGGGCAATTGGTGCCCTGGACAGAAGCCAGGTTGCACGTGCTGTCCCATGCCTTGCATTACGCTTCCAGTGTTTTTGAAGGACAGCGCGCCTATGGCGGCAAGATCTTCAAATTGCGCGAGCATACGGAGCGCCTGTTTTTTTCAGCGAACCAGCTCGGGTTTGAAATTCCCTTCACCATGGATGAAATCGATGCGGCCAATTATGAGGCTCTCGAGGCACAGGGGCTTCAAGACGCTTATGTTCGGCCTGTCGCCTGGCGGGGTTCGGAGATGATGGGGGTTTCGGCGCAATCGAGCCGGATCAATGTCGCCATTGCGGTCTGGGAGTGGCCGTCTTATTTCGATCCGGCGGAACGGCTGAAAGGTATTCGGATGAATATTTCCGACTGGCGCCGGCCGGCACCGGATACGATCCCCTGCAAGGCCAAAGCGGCGGGGCTTTACATGATCTGCACCCTCTCCAAGCATAAGGCGGAAAATGAAGGCTTTAATGACTCCATGATGCTCGACTATCGCGGTCTGGTCGCGGAGGCGACAGGCGCGAATGTGTTCTTCCGTCTGGGGGAAACCCTGCATACACCAAAGCCGGATTGTTTTCTTGATGGCATCACGCGGCGCACGGTGATCGACCTTGCCAAGGCGCGGCAGATTGAAGTGGTGGAACGCGCCATTCAGCCAGAAGAGATGGCGGATTTTGAAGAGTGCTTCATCACCGGCACGGCGGCGGAAGTGACCCCTGTGTCGCAGATTGGTCCTTACACATTTACGCCGGGCGCCCTGTCGGAAGCCTTGATGAACGACTACGCGACTTTGGTGAATTCTTAAATTCGCTCACGGCCAGTGCGCATAGCGCACGGCCTCCGCGGGGGCGGGCTTTCGCCCGAGGCCCGGTCGGGCCTCGTTCATTTCAAACATTCCACTCTTCGTTATAGGCGTTCCCGCGCAGGCGGGAACCCAGGGCGACAAATGATCGTCTTGCCGGGCGGCTCTGGACCCCCGCCTTCGCGGGGGAGCGTGAAAATTTAAGGGTCACTTGCCCCATTTATCCGCAGCGGCATCGTCCTCAGCCTTGGCCTCGACCCATGTTTCGCCGGTCTCGGTTTCTTCGACCTTCCAAAATGGCGCTTTGGTTTTGAGCCAATCCATCAGGAAGCTGGCGGCCTCAAAGGCGGCCTGGCGGTGGGCGGAGCAGGTGATCACCAGAACGATGTCGTCGCCTGGCTCAAGCCGTCCGTAGCGGTGAATGATCCGACTTGCCTGTAAGGGCCAGCGCGTCTGCGCCTCGTTTTCAATCTCTTCCAATTGTCGCTCTGTCATGCCCGGATAATGTTCCAGGGTCATGGCTTTGAGGAACGCCTCGCCTAAATCACGCACGCGGCCAGTGAAAGTGACAATGGCGCCAATGTCAGTGCGGCCGTCTGTGAGTAAGGCGAGTTCGCGGCTCAAATCAAAGGGTTCGGCTTGTACGCTGATCATCTGAATCACCCTCCGGTCACGGGCGGAAAGAAAGCGATTTCATCGCCATCGGCAATCGGGCTCGTAAAATCGGCATAGTCCTGATTGATGGCCACCTTGATCACTGCGGGGTTTTCAAAGGCGGCCGCATAGCCCGGTCCCCGGGCCGCAAGATGGGCGATCAGCTCTGCCACGGTCGCCATCCCATCGGGTTTGGTGAGGGTTTCCTCGCCGGTTCCAATGCGCTGGCGCATCCAGGCAAAATAAAGAAGCTTCATGGGGGTCCTCATGTGTTGGCGCGGAAATGACCGTAAATGCGCTCGGCCATGGATTTAGAGATACCTTCCACGGCTTCCAAATCCGTCAGGGCGGCATTGGAGACCGCGCGGGCGGAGCCGAAGTGATTAAGAAGAGCCCGCTTACGCCTGCCGCCGATGCCCGGGATTTCATCGAGAGGGGATGTGCCCATGGACTTCTTGCGCCGGGCGCGGTGGGAGCCGATGGCAAAACGGTGGGCTTCATCCCGCAAGCGCTGGAGGTAGTAGAGCACAGGGCTTTTGGGGTCGATCATGAAGGGGGCGCGGCCCGGCATGTGAAATTTCTCCAGGCCTGCATCGCGGTCCGGGCCCTTGGCGATGGAGACCAGCGTGACATTTTCGACGCCGAGATCCTTGAAGACCTCCTCGGTGACGGAAAGCTGCCCGGCGCCGCCATCAATGAGGACAAGATCCGGCCAGTTTGCCGGGCGCTCATCGCTGTCGCTGGAGGCGGCTTCCTTTAAAAGCCGTGAGAAGCGCCGGGTCAGGACCTCTCTCATCATGGCGTAGTCATCGCCGGGGGCGACATTGGGGTCCTTGATGTTGAACTTGCGGTATTGGTTCTTAATAAAGCCGTCCGGGCCGGCCACCACCATGCCGCCCAGAGCATTGGTGCCCTGAATGTGCGAGTTGTCGTATATCTCAATGCGTTCAGGCGGTGCTTCCATGTCAAAGAGATCGGCAACCCCTTCGAGGAGTTGTCGCTGGGTGGCGCTTTCGGCCATGCGGCGCTCCAGCGCTTCTTTCGCATTGGCGATGGCGTGCTCGACAAGGGAGCGCTTCTCGCCGCGTTGCGGCACAAGGATTTCAATCTTGTGTTCTGCCCGGAGCGTGAAAGCCTCCGCCATGAGATCCATGTCCTCGATGGCCTCTGACAGGATGATCTGCTTGGGCAAGGGTTTGTTGTCGTAAAACTGGCTGATGAAAGCCGACAGGACTTCGGCCGTGGAATGGGCTTTGTCGTGGCGGGGGAAATAGGCGCGGTTGCCCCAGTTTTGACCGGACCGGAAGAAAAAGACCTCAACACAGGTCGCCGCGCCCTCGGTGTAGGCGGCAATAACATCGGCTTCGCTGACGGTGTTGGGATTGATGCCTTGCGCCAAATGGATGTGGCTGAGAGCTTTCACCCGGTCGCGGTAGACCGCGGCGGTTTCAAAATCGAGGGCCTCGGCGGCTTCTTCCATGCGGCGGGTCATGGCGTCATGGATTTTTCGGTCCTTGCCTTTCAGAAAGTCTTCGGCCTGGTCTACCAATTCGTTGTAGCCCTGAACGGAAATCTCACCGGTGCAAGGGGCGCTGCAGCGCTTGATCTGAAACAGCAGACACGGTCGGGTTCGGCTTTCATAGGTGCTGTCCGAGCAGGTGCGCAGGAGGAAACCGCGTTGTAGCACGTTGAGCGTGCGGGTCACCGAGCCCGCTGAGGCAAAGGGGCCGTAGTAATCGCCTTTGATGGAGCGGGCGCCGCGATGCTTGAGGATTTGCGGCACGTCATGGTCCCGGCGCACCAGGATGTAGGGAAAGCTCTTGTCGTCGCGCAAAAGCACATTGTAGCGCGGGCGAAACTTCTTGATCAGATTGGCTTCCAGCAGCAAGGCCTCGGTCTCGGACCGGGTGGTGACGAATTCCATTGAGGCCGTGAGGGAGATCATTTTAGCGATGCGATTGGTGTGACCGCCGGATTTGGCGTAGCTGCTCACCCGCTTTTTCAGGTTGCGAGCCTTGCCGACGTAAAGAACTTCACCTTTGGCATCCAGCATGCGGTAAACGCCGGGACCGGAAGGGAGCATTTTGACGAAACGCGCAATCACCTGTGGGCCCCCGTGCGGGGCGGGGGGGATCTGCGATCTGTTGTTCTCCTCGCTCATTCGTCCGTATACGTCCTAAAAATAGTCTTGTTGTTTCAGTTGTTTATACTATCTCAGCCGGAGGGGCTTGCCGACATGCCTTTTGCCGGATTTGATCGGCTTCGTCGCCCTGCGTCAGTTGTCCACCATTTCTGTGGATAAGTCTGTGGACAATTGCCGCGCTGATTCCCGAGATTCAAATAAAACCTAGGCTTCCTGCAAATTGCACAAAATTTGTGCAATCGTTAACGTTTTGAATTTACACATAAATTTTGAAAGATTGGCGAATGAACCGGTTTAGGGTGAAAAAATACGTGGTTAACCAAACCTTAACAGCCGAAAGAAGCTGATGTGCAAAACTCGCCTGACTGTTCGGACAGGATTGGGCTTGCCCTCAACTTCTGATGCGTTCGATTTCAACCCCTACACTTGACGCTTCGGGGATGGGGGTCAGCTTTTCAACACGCACCCGCGCGACCTTGACCCGCTCGTCGAGCAAGCAGTTTTCGGCGATCTGCTCGGCCAGGGTTTCCACCAAATGGATATGACCGGAGGCGATGATGCCTTTGACCTTTTTGACAACCTCTTCATAACAAACAACATTTTGGATGTTATCCCCAAGATCGGTCGCTGCTTCGAGCACCGTCAGGTCGATGTTGATGCGAACCGGCTGAGCTCCCTCGCGCTCGTGGTCATAAATGCCAATGCTGGCGTCCAGGGTCAGATCGCGCACAAAGACATGCCGCAGAGATTGAGCCGCGCTGGCAATGTTGAGTGGATGAACGTTTCCGGTCATGACCCCATATTCCTTCAGATGTTTGCCTGCTTCATACCCAATACAAGGCCTGAAAGCCAGCACGGCGTTGCTATTCCGTGAGGCCGACCACATCGGGCGTCTGCCAAATGAGATGTTGGCCCCCGTCCAGGGCGATCATTTGCCCGGTCATGGATGGGCTGGCGAGGATGAATTGAACACCAGCCGCGATTTCCTCCGGCGTTGCCCCGCGCTGGAGAGGCGTTGCGGCAATCTGCCTGGCGAAATCCTCGTCCGATTGCCGTTTATTCTTCAAGGTCGGGCCTGGGCCAATGGCGTTGACCCGGATCTGCGGCCCGAGCGCCTGCGCCAGGGTCTGAGTAAGGGTCCAAAGCCCGGTCTTGGAAAGCGTATAGGTGAGGAACTGCGGCGTCAGCTTCCACACCCTCTGATCCAGCATGTTGATAATATTGCCCTTTTCTCCTTCTGGGAGCTGACGGGCAAATTCCTGCGCGAGGACCAGCGGCGCGCGGAGATTTGTCTCGATATGCATATCCCAGGAGGCCCGCGTCATGGTCTCCAGAGTGTCATTTTCAAAAGCGGAAGCATTGTTGACGAGACAGGTGAGGGGGCCGAGCGCCGCGCGGGCCTTTTGGGCGAGGGCTGTGACTTCGTCTTCCCGGGTGAGGTCAGCTTGAAGCGGGACGGCGGTGACGCCCTTCTGCGAAAGCTCCCTCGCCAAATCCTCTGCCGCTTCGCGCGACTGACCGTAGTGGATGGCGATGGACCACCCATCACCCGCCAGGCTTTTGGCGATCGCGCGCCCAAGACGGGCTGCGGCGCCGGTAATCAGGGCATTTTTGTGTGTGGTGGTCATTGAGCTTCTCACCTTCAAAGGGTGGTGACGTCAAAAATGAGCACGATATAAGCCAGATACAGCAGGAGGAAGACAAGTCCCCAGGGCCGGGTGATGGGCTTGTGCCATAAGGCGAAGGGCACCAGGGCGAGGGCCGCGCCCAACATGACCCAGAAATCAAAGCCGATCAAATGGCGGTCCACGTCAATGCCGCTTTCCCCGGCTACCAATGTGGTGACCCCCATGACGCCGAAAAGATTAAACAGGTTCGAGCCAATCACATTGCCGATGGCCAGACCTGAGTGGCGCCGCATGGCCGCGACAACGGTCGTGGCCAGCTCGGGCAGAGAGGTGCCAACTGCGATCAGGGTCAAACCGATCAGGGCCTCGTCCACCTGCAGATAGTGGGCAACGGAAACGCCGCCATCCACCATAAGTTTGGCGCCGAGCGGCAGCCCAACCAGTCCAAGGATGAGAAAATTCACCATGGCCAGACCGCTTTTTGGCAGGCCGTCGATCCCGTCAATATCGGTCAATTCGTCCGCCAGGGGGTCGGCGCCCGGCTTTTTGGCGGTGTGGTTTGCCCAGTAGCCCAAATAGGCGAGCAAGAGGATCAGCATGGTGACGCCATTGGCGAAGGACAGATGCGCGTCCCGGGCCATAAAGATAAACATCATGGTGGCGCCGATCATGAGGATGGTGTTGCGACGGATCGCGGGTTGCTTGCACACGGTCGGGTAAATCATGGAGGGGATGCCCAGCACCAGCAGCACATTGGCGATGTTCGACCCGACCACATTGCCGAGCGCGATGCCGACATTGCCCGAAAAGACCGACTGAACACCGATGAAGAGTTCCGGCGCGGAGGTGCCGAAAGCGACAATGGTCAGGCCGATGACCATGGGGGGGATCTGGAATTTCAGGGCCAGGGCCACCGATCCGCGCACCAAGAGATCGCCGGCAAAAAGCAATAGCCCAAGGCCAAAGACGATGGCCAGACCTGCTACGGCCATGTTGTCCATTGGTATGTCCAGCATCCGATCCCCTCAAGCTCCAGCGCTTCCCGACGGGCGGCGCCGGGCTCTTGCCCTTTTATATAAGCAGCGATTCACTTTTCCAAAGCCGGAAATCGCCATTTTCTGCGGAAATATTATCCGTTTTGCGAAAAGTTTGAAGAATAGCGTTAGCGGTAATTTTAATCTTTCGAATTAGTCTGAGATCGTGAGCTAATACAAGGGTGTGAAGCCATGACATTGATGACTCCTGAAGACACGGTACAGGCAAAAGTAACCGAGCGTCGGCTTATTCGCCGAATTTTGCAGTATTGGCTGGATAAAGCCGGTGAGCGCGCCTTCCCTACGCTGGACGATATTGACCCGACGGAGCTCCGTGGCGATTGGCACTGGTGCTTTGTGATCGACCAGCTGCACGATCATCCCTTCCCGATTTTTTCCTATATGGGCGCGGAAGTGGGCAAATATTCGCGCATTCTCCTGTCAGGTCATGATGACTGGTCCAAGTCAGTTCTCGACAAGGCGACCATCCACTATGGTCAGGTGCTGGAGCGCCGCGACGCGGTTCTCGTGGAAGAAAAGCTGTTGCGGTTTGACGGAAAAGAGATTGCCTTCCGGGCGGTGCTTTTGCCGCTCTCCAGTGACGGGGAAAACATCACCCAGATCCTGGGTGCGGCCAATGGCAAGATCCTGGGCGAAGAAGGTTCCAGCAACAAGGTCTAGTCAGCCGCGCCTTTCGAGCGCATAAAATACGTAAGTGTATTCACCGCCGAATTTCCGGAAGGTCTCGATTTCCCGTTCTGCCTCCGCAAGAACGCGCCGGGCTGCGAGGTCGGTCGGCGCAAATTCTTTTTTCATTTCGTTGATGGTCTGTTCCATGGGGGCGTAATAGCTCTTCTCCCAGGTGGTCGCGGGCATCTCATGGGTGCCGAGGCATGCGTAGCCTGCCGCCTCGGCGCGGGCAATATTGCCGGCGATGGTTTCAGCGCCGGGGTAGTTCTCGCGCCAGAAGGCGCTGGCGCCGGAGGAGGGCGTGTCGGTGAGCCAGGTCCATTCAGAGACCACCATGTGGCCGCCGGGGGCGAGGTGTTTTTGCCAAAGCTCAAGGCCGCGCTGGAAACCGAGCACATAGATCGCGCCTTCCGACCAAACCAGATCGAAGGTCTCGCCCTGCAGGTCGAGTTCTTCCATGTCTCCTTGTTCGATGGCGAGGCGGTTTTCGGGGATCTTTAAATGCTCGGCGCGGTGCACCAGCTTGTGCAGCGCCTGAGGCAGGATGTCGATGGCGGTGGCCCGTGTTTTTGATTTTTCCGTGAGCGCCAAGAGATCAAAGGTCTGCGCCCCGGTTCCGCAGCCGAGGTCGAGGATCGACGCGCGCTTTCGAAGCCGTGGCAAGAGTTTGAGCGCGGCTTCCGTGTCGGCGCGGCCGCCCGGCCCCTGACGCGGCAGGCGCAGGTGGAGGTCCAGAAAAACGAGATAAGGATCGGTGGTCATGTTGATCTTTACGGTCCCTTGCGGCCGCGGGGTTTGCGCGGGCGGCGGGGCGTGTCGCCGCCGGTTTCCGCCGCGATGGCGCTCTGGCGGGCGAAGGGATCGTCGGCGATGGCAAGTTCTGTTGCCTGTAAGCGTTTGACCTCGTCGCGCAGGCGAGCGGCTTCCTCGAATTCCAGATCGGCGGCGGCCTCGCGCATCTGATTTTCCAGTTCGGCGATATGGGCTTGCAGGTTATGACCGATGAGATCACGTTTGCCTTTGCCCTTACCCTTGCCGGTTCCCGTGTCGGCATCGACGATCACATGATCGCGCTCGTAGACGCTGTCGAGAATGTCGCCAATGTTCTTGCGGACCGACTCAGGTGTAATGCCGTGTTCCTGATTATAGGCATCCTGTTTTTCGCGGCGGCGGTTGGTCTCGGCAATAGACCGATCGATGCTGCCGGTCATTTTATCCGCATAGAGAATAACGCGGCCGTCCACGTTCCGGGCGGCGCGGCCAATGGTCTGAACGAGTGAGGTTTCCGAACGCAGGAAGCCTTCCTTGTCGGCATCGAGAATGGCGACGAGGGAGCATTCGGGGATGTCGAGACCTTCGCGCAGGAGGTTAATGCCAATCAGCACGTCAAAGGCGCCAAGGCGCAAATCACGGATGATTTCGATGCGCTCCAGAGTATCGATATCAGAATGCATGTAGCGCACGCGAATGCCTTGCTCGTGGAGGTATTCGGTGAGGTCTTCGGCCATGCGTTTGGTGAGGGTGGTGACGAGAACGCGCTGACCCTTGGCGGCGACCTCGCGGCATTCGGCCAGCAGATCGTCGACCTGATCGGTGGCGGGGCGGATGAAGATATCGGGGTCGGTTAGTCCCGTGGGGCGAATGACTTGCTCAACAAACACGCCGCCGGTCTGGTCAAGCTCCCAGGATCCAGGCGTGGCCGAAACCGCCACGGTTTGCGGACGCATGGCGTCCCATTCCTCAAACTTGAGAGGCCGGTTGTCCAGGCAGCTGGGCAGACGGAAGCCATATTCTGCCAGGGTCGACTTGCGGCGGAAGTCGCCGCGATACATGGCGCCGATCTGCGGGATGGAGACATGGCTTTCGTCGCAGAAGATGAGCGCGTTTTCCGGCAGATATTCAAAGAGGGTGGGCGGCGGCTCGCCAGGCTGGCGACCGGTGAGGTAGCGCGAATAGTTTTCGATGCCGGCACAGGAGCCCGTGGCTTCCATCATTTCCAGATCGAAGTTGGTGCGCTGTTCCAGGCGCTGGGCTTCGAGCAGCTTTCCCTGGGCGGTCAGATCGTCAAGGCGCTGGCGCAGCTCCACCTTGATGCCTTTGGTGGCCTGCTGCAGGGTCGGGCGCGGCGTCACATAGTGTGAGTTGGCATAGACCTTGATCTGTTCCAGCTTGCCGCTCTTCTGGCCGGTCAGGGGATCGAATTCTGTGATTTCCTCTACCTCGTCACCAAAGAGGGAGATGCGCCAGGCGCGATCTTCCAGGTGAGCCGGGAAGACCTCGACCACATCGCCGCGCACCCGGAAGGTGCCGCGATGGAAATCCATGTCATTGCGCTGATATTGCAGGGCCACCAGGTCGCGCAAAAGGTCACTGCGCTCGATGCGGTCACCGGGTTTCACCGAAAAGGTCATGGCGGTGTAGGTTTCAACCGAGCCGATGCCATAGATGCAGGAAACCGAAGCGACGATGATCACGTCATCGCGCTCCAGCACGGCGCGGGTGGCGGCATGGCGCATGCGGTCGATCTGCTCGTTGATGGAGCTTTCCTTCTCAATGAAGGTATCGGTGCGCGGCACATAGGCCTCGGGCTGGTAGTAGTCGTAGTAGGAGACGAAATATTCCACCGAATTGTTCGGGAAGAAGTTTTTGAACTCTCCGTAGAGCTGGGCGGCCAGGGTTTTGTTGGGGGCCAGAATCAAGGCCGGGCGCTGGCAGGTTTCAATGACCTTGGCCATGGTGAAGGTTTTGCCTGAGCCCGTGACACCCAGAAGGACCTGGTCGCGCTCGCCCGTTTGGACACCGGCAACGAGTTCCTTGATGGCTTCGGGTTGATCGCCCGCCGGCTCAAACTCGGAGACCAGTTCAAAGCGCTTGCCGCCCTCGCTTTTTTCCGGCGCCACCGGGCGGTGGGGCACGAAATTGGCGGCCGGCGCCTCAGAAAGGCCCTCTGCGGCGTTCGTTTCGGCGGAACTGTATTCAATGTCGGAGGTCATGGGGCCTTATATAGGGGGTTAAAGGGGGCTTCGGGAAGAGGTGGATGACCATCTTCGGTGGAAAACTGGGGAAAACCTGCCTGCGGCATGTGGATTGCAACTCTTCGAATAACCCTGTTTCAGCCGCAAACTTGTCTCATTTCGGGGCAATATTGAAGCTCGAGGAAAGGATATTTGGTATGGCGTTTCTGGATAAGCAAAAGACAAAAAGAAAAATGATCAACTCGGAGCTGATGGTCGCCCTGGCCTTTAATCTTGGAGCCTGGCTGGTGGCCGCTGTGATCGCCTTTGCGGCCATCCACTAAGCCTTAAATCTCGCCGTTTTAAAGATATCTCAAAAAGAAGCCCCGTCTGAGAGTTCAGGCGGGGCTTTTTAAGTTCTGCAACTTATCAAGGGAGGGAGCTCTCTTAAAAGAGCGTGTCGCCGGGGACCTGGAGAGGGTTGGCATAGGCCAGGCCCGCTATCAACCCGAGGGCTAGTCCCAACGCCAGGACTCCAAGGAGAAAGACAAGAACAAAGCGAAGGGGCTGAAGTGCCAGGGGTTGTACGCAGTGGACCATGATTTACCTATTACCAATGTGCGGTCCCCAGCGACACTTAAAGAGATAGGAGGTCAATGTGTCGGTGCTTCGGCAGTTTTGCGGCGGGGCAAGGTCATTTCTGGGCAATTTGGAGGCAGATTTTTTGGGGCTCACTGCGGGTGAGCAATTGCGCCGCCGCGCCTTTCATCGTATGGGAAGGCCAATGATAATCCCAACAAGGGAACCTTGAGAGCATGACCTTCCTGTCTGAAACTTTGTCCCGTGTAAAACCATCGCCCACCATGGCGGTGACCCAAAAGGCGCGCGAGCTGAAAGCCGCTGGCGTCGATGTGATCGGCCTGGGGGCCGGTGAGCCGGATTTTGACACGCCGGACAATGTCAAACAGGCGGCCATTGAGGCGATCCGGCGCGGCGAGACCAAATATACCGCCGTGGACGGGATCCCGGAGCTGAAGGAAGCGATTTGCGCCAAGTTCAAGCGCGACAATGGGCTCGACTACAAGCCGAGCCAGGTGAGCGTGGCACCCGGCGGCAAGCCGATCATTTTCAATGCCATGATGGCGACACTCAATCCCGGCGATGAGGTGATCATCCCGCGTCCTTATTGGGTCTCTTATCCGGACATGGTGTTGATTGCGGGCGGCACGCCGGTCTTTGTCGATACCACGCTGGAGAACCGGTTCCGGGTGCAGCCGGAAGATCTGGAAGCGGCGATCACCGAGAAGACCAAGTGGATCATCTTTAACTCGCCGTCGAACCCCTCCGGCGCGGCCTATACCCGTGAGGACCTTAAAAAACTTACGGACGTGCTGATGCGCCACCCCCATGTCTGGGTGCTGACCGACGACATGTATGAGCACATCGTCTATGACGACTTTGAGTTTGTGACCCCGGCTGAGGTTGAGCCCGGCCTTTATGACCGCACGCTCACCGTGAACGGCGCCTCCAAGGCCTATGCCATGACCGGTTGGCGGATCGGTTATGCGGCGGGGCCGGAAGCGCTCATCAAGGCCATGGCCAAGGTGATGTCACAATCGACGTCCAACCCGACTTCGATTTCGCAGTGGGCAACGGTGGAAGCGCTTAACGGTCCGCAGGATTTTTTGATTGAGCGCAACCGCGTGTTTAAAGAGCGCCGGGATCTGGTGGTCTCCATGCTTAACCAGGCGAGCGGGCTTTCCTGCCCGACGCCGGAAGGGGCTTTTTATGTGTTCCCGAGCTGTGCGGGCTGCATCGGTAAATCCACGCCGGATGGCAAAGTGATCGAGACCGATGGCGATTTCGCTGAAGCGCTTCTGGAAGCAGAAGGGGTCGCGGTGGTGCAAGGGGAAGCCTTCGGCCTTTCGCCTTTCTTCCGGGTGTCTTACGCCACCTCGACCGAGGCGCTGGAAGAAGCCTGCACACGCATTCAACGCTTTTGTGGAAGTCTTAAATAGCGCTCACGCCGAGCGGCCTTGCGGCCACCGGCTCCGCGAGGGCGGGCTTTCGCCCGGCGGTCCGTCGACCGCTTAGGATTTTACTTAGTGGTGTTTGAATAAACGGTATCCCCGGACAAACCCGGGGTTACATACCTGTAATTATGGGTAATTATGGGGACAGTAATTATGGGGACATAATTACGCGATCAAGTCGCGGGATGACACCCGATTTCTAATATTCTTTTGGCGTAAAATGCGAGAAGGGTGCCTGATACTCGACAAGTTCGTTAGCGACCGGGAAGGCGCCAATCTCGCCCATGCGGCGCCAAACATCCTGGATCGCCGAGTTGTCGTGAGCGGCGCGGCTGTCCTCTTCCGATTTCCACTCAAAGAGTTCGAGTAAAGTGCCGTCCGAGGCTTCCATTTCAATGAACTCGCGATCAGTGATCAGGCCGGAGGCGCGCAGCGCCTTTTGGTGCTCGCGGATGAGGTCAATGAAAGCTTCCTTTTGACCTTCATGTGGTCGGTAGTGCGCAATAACGATGATGCCCAAGCGGGTCCTCCCAGATTTGAAAAGTGTCATTCCGCGACTTGATCGCGGAATCCAGAGCAAGTCGGTATTGCATAAGTGTGTCGCCCCTGGGTCCCGTGGTCAAGCCACGGGATGACGGCGGCGTTACCAAACACTCTTGCCGGAGCCCGGCAGGCCCAGGTCATTCCAAAGCGTGTCGATTTTGCGAACGACCTCATCGTCCATGGCGATCTTGCGGCCCCATTCGCGGGTGGTTTCGCTGCCCATTTTATTGGTCGCGTCGAGGCCGATCTTGGAGCCAAGGCCACTTTCGGGGGAGGCGAAATCCAGATAATCAATCGGTGTGTTTTCAATGAGAGTAATGTCGCGCGCCGGATCCATCCGTGTGCTGATGGCCCACATGACATCCTTCCAGTCGCGCGCGTTGATATCGTCGTCCACCACGATGATCCATTTGGTGTACATAAATTGGCGCAGGAATGACCAGGCTCCCATCATCACGCGCTTGGCGTGACCGGCGAAGGCCTTTTTCATGGAAATGACCGCGATGCGATAAGAACAGCCCTCCGGCGGTAGCCAGAAGTCGGTGATCTCCGGAAACTGTTGTTGCAAGAGCGGAATGAAAACCTCGTTGAGGGCTTCGCCGAGCACGCTCGGCTCATCTGGCGGGCGGCCGGTGTAGGTCGACAAATAAATCGGGTTCTGCCGCCGGGTGATGGCGGTGACGGTAAAGACCGGGAAGGGCTCGACGGAGTTGTAATAACCGGTGTGGTCGCCGTAGGGACCCTCATCGCGGTAATCGGTGAGGGAGACATGGCCCTCGAGCACGATCTCCGCTTCGGCGGGAACTTTGAGGGGTTGGGTTATGCAATCAACGAGCTCGACCTTGCGGCCACGCAGGAGGCCGCCGAATTGATATTCCGACAGGGTTTCCGGCACGGGGGTAACGGCGGCGAGAATGGTGCCCGGGTCGGCGCCAATGACGGCGGCGGCGGGCAGGGGTTCGGCGTGATCCTTGCCCCAGCGGGCATGGTGCTGGGCGCCGCCGCGATGTTTCAGCCAGCGCATGATGGTTTGGTTTTTGTTCAAAACCTGCATCCGGTAGATGCCGAGATTGAAATTATCCTCGCGGGCCTCGGAAGGACCCTTGGTGACGACCAGCGGCCAGGTGATGAGCGGCGCGGGCTCACCGGGCCAGCAGGTTTGCACCGGTAATTGGCCGAGGTCGATATCGTCGCCGGTCAGGACCACTTCCTGGGCTGGCGCGGCGGTTACCGTCTTCGGCTTCATGGTGAGCACGGTTTTGAGGAGCGGCGCCATGGAGAGGGCTTGTTTGACCCCCTGCGGCGGCTCGGGCTGACGCAGGAAGGCCATGGCCTCACCGACCGTGCGCAGTTCTTCTGCCTTGGTGCGCTCTTCGTTTCCCATGGTCACCGCCATGGCGACACGTTTCACAGTACCGAAAAGGTTGATGAGCACCGGCATGCCCAAAGGCGCGCCATTTTCGTCCACCGGATTTTCAATGAGCACCGCTGGGCCGCCCTCGGCAATCAGGCGGGTGCCGATCTCGGTCATTTCCAGATAGGTGGAAACAGGCGTGCTGACGCGGACGAGTTCGCCTGCGGCCTCGAGCCGGTCGATAAAATCACGCAAGGATTTGTAGGACAAAAGGAACCCTCTCGGCGCGGAATGGATGTTGCCTCAACTTAGCCCGCCGGGTGGCAAGGTCAAGCGCTGTGGTCGATGAAATTCATGCCCACGTGCGCGCCCTTGCCGGAGCCTCGATTATTGTCGTTGTCGGCGGAAGTGGCGATGCGCAATACCTCACGGTAGGAGGGGGCGATGGTCATTTGTTCGTGATAGCCCTTGCGGCGCAAAAGCTCATGGGCGCGGGGCAGATGGTAACAGGGCACATACATCATCATGTGATGTTCGGCGTGGTAGTTGACATAGTAAGGCGCGAGAAGGGTGCGCATGAGCCAGCCGGCCTTGGTGGTGCGCGCATTCATGAAGATATCCTGATGGTCCGGCACCACCGCATGTTCGCCGATGTTGCGGATGCGGATGATGAGCTGATGCCAGGTGGCAAACGGTAGAACCCAAAGATAGAGATAGGCGAAGGGGTGGCCCCAGAGGCTCAAGATGGCGAGCAGGATCAGATTGACCAGGATGGCGCCGCCAAGCTTGGAGACGAAAAACTTCGCGCGTTTTTCAAATGGCCAATCCGGCCTGCCAAGAGCGGCGCGCAGCTGTGCCCGGCGCTGCTTCAAGGCGGTCTGGCCAGTCAGGTCACGTATGATTTTGCGGCGCAGACTTTCCTTGGTGATCGGGAAAGGCGCGGACAGCGACAGGTCCGGGTCTTTTTCGGTCTGTGTAAAGCGGTGGTGTTTCAAGTGATAGTTTCGGTAGGACCAGGTTTCGCTGAAGACAGGAAAGGCGCACAGCCATTGACTCACGACATCGTTGATCTTGCGGGTTTTAAAGAGAATTCCGTGGGCGCCGTCATGCATGAGAATGGCAAGCCCGAGCTGGCGACCGCCGATGACCATGAGCGCGGCGATGAAAGTCAGCGGGTTCGGCCAATAGAAAAAGAGTGCCATGGCGCCAAAGATGAGCGCCCAGGCATGGGCGACCAGAGCTGCGCCTTTCCAGTCGGAGCGCTCAGCGACCCAGCGGGATTCCTCTAAAGAGAGATATCTTCCGGCTTTGCTCATGGTTTCCTCTTTTCCGCCAATTGTGGGGTGGAAGAGGGCGGGAGGTCAACGCATATTCCCACCGGTAATAATTGACGTGTCCCCGCGGAGGCGGGGACCCAGGGGCCGCCAATGGTGCCTTGCCTAGTTGCTCTGGACCCCCGCCTGCGCGGGGGAACACTTAGATTTTAAGTCCGGGTCAAGCCTGTGGATACCGTGATTTAAAGCATCCCCGCGACCAAAATCGCTGCCAAAACTACATATCCAAAATCGCGGTTCGACTTGAAGGTTTCAAGGCACGCCGTACTGTCTTTGGTGTTCAAGCCCTTCACTTGCCGGAAGAGGTGGACCGCGCCGAGGCCGAGGCCGAGAAAATAGAGCGTGCCGAAGTTGGCGATCATGCCGGCAACAAAGAGGCAAAGGGCTGTCATGCCGTAGAAGACATAGAGCCAGAGGCGGGTGCTTTCGCCAAATTTGAGGGCGGTCGACTTAACGCCGACGAAGGCGTCGTCTTCCTTGTCCTGATGGGCGTAGATGGTGTCGTAGCCGAGGGTCCAGAAGATGGCACCGAGGTAAACGAGAAGCGGCGTCAGGGTTAGTGTGTTGGTGAGGGCCGCATATCCCATGAGCACGCCCCAATTGAAGGTGAGGCCGAGCCAGGCCTGCGGCCAATAGGTGACGCGTTTCATGAAGGGATAGATGGCAACGAGGACGAGCGATGCGAGACCGAGTTTGATGGCGAAGGGCGACAGGGTGAGAAGCACCGCAAGGCCGACAAACGCCTGGGCAAAAAGAAACACCCAAGCCTGGGTCACAGAGACTTGTCCGGCGGGGATGGGACGGGATCTGGTGCGTTCCACTTTGGCGTCAAAGTCCCGGTCGACAATATCGTTGTAGGTACAGCCGGCGCCGCGCATGACAAAGGCGCCGAGGGCGAAGAGCGCCGCGTAGATACCAAAGGAGGTCCAGCTGCCGTGCTGACTGACGGTGGCCCAGGCAAGCCCCCACCAGGAGGGGATGAGCAATAGCCAGGTGCCGATGGGGCGATCCGCGCGGGCAAGACGCAAATAGGGCCGCGCCCAGACCGGGGCATGGGTGTCGACCCAGTTGGCCGCCGCGGCATCGGCCACACGGATGTCATTTGAAGGGTTTGGGCTGTCGCTCATCTGTCTTAAAGTGCTTGCATCAGAATCATCTTTCAAGAGAAACCCAAGCCGCGCCCTATGTCGAGCCCTGACGCAACATTTGATTTCGCCAAGATCCGCCTCTTCGTCGGCGCGGATATGAGCGAGGGCGCGCTGATCCAATTTGACAAGGGGCAAGTGCATTATCTTGTGCATGTCATGCGGCAAAAGGCGGGCGATACGGTCCTGGTCTTCAATGGCCGGGACGGAGAGTGGCTGGCTGCGCTCGAAACCGTTGGCAAGCGCGAAGTCACCGCGCGGCTCGTCCGCCCCATGCGGGCCCAAGCTGAAGTGCCGGATGTGATGCTGGTCTTCGCGGTTCTGAAAAAAACGCCGATGGACTTTTTGGTGCAAAAGGCGGTGGAGCTTGGCGCTGCCATTTTGCAGCCGGTGGTGACGGAATATACCAATCAGGGGCGGGTCAACGAAGAACGGATGCGGGCCCAAGCGATTGAAGCGGCGGAGCAGTCGGGACGGCTCTCCTTGCCCGACATTCGCCCGCTCGCGCGGCTGGCGGACTTGCTGGATCAATGGCCGGGGGAGCGAAGCCTCCTCTTTTGCGATGAGGCAGGCGGTGTCCCGGCTCTGCGCGAAGTGTTGGAGGAGGGGCAAGGATCTGCGCCCGCAGCCCTGTTGATCGGGCCGGAAGGGGGCTTTTCAGAAGGCGAGCGGGCCCGTCTTCGCGGTTTTGACGGGGCTGTGGCGGTGGGCCTGGGGCCGCGCATTATGCGGGCGGAAACGGCAGCTATGGCGGCCCTCACCATCTGGCAAAGCGTGAACGGCGACCTCTGATCCCTCTATTGTCCGGAGATTTTCTGTGGATCTGGTGCAATTGACCACTTTTCCGTGAAGGGTATTGATCCACCTCGCAGCTTCGCCTTTAAATGCCCTTTGTCGAATCAATCTGGCGCCTCTGCGGGGACGCCCTCCGGAGGACCCCTAAATGTCAGTACCGCAAACCGGCGGCGGGCTTATAGAGTCCCGTGACGACCTGGTGGCCTTCCTGGAGAAGGGCTGCAAAGGCAAAGACAAATGGCTGATCGGGACCGAACATGAAAAGTTCGGTTTCCACACGGACACGCTGACCCCGCTTGAGTATGAAGGCCCGCGCGGTATCAAGGCGATGCTGGAAGGCATGCAGCGCTTTGGCTGGCAGCCGGTGATGGAGGGGGGCAATATTATTGGCCTCACCATGAATGGCGCCTCGATCAGTCTTGAGCCCGGCGGACAATTTGAGCTATCAGGCGCGCCGCTTCAAACCATTCATCAAACCTGCGATGAGGTGCACACGCACCTGGCCCAAGTGCGCGAAGTGGCTGATGAAATTGGCGCGGGGTTTTTGGGTCTCGGTATTTCGCCGAAGTGGACTTTGGACGAAACACCGATGATGCCCAAGGGGCGGTACCAGATCATGCGCAATTATATGCCCAAAGTGGGTACGCGCGGCCTCGACATGATGTTTCGATCCTGCACCATTCAGACCAATCTCGATTTTGGTTCAGAAGCTGACATGGTGAAAAAATTCCGTGTCGGGCTGGCGTTGCAGCCGGTGGCAACAGCGCTGTTTGCCAATTCGCCTTTCCTGGAAGGCAAGCCCAATGGCTTCCTTTCCTATCGCTCAGAGATGTGGAAGGACGTGGACAAAAACCGTACCGGCATGCTGCCCTTCGTCTTCGAGGAGGGCTTTGGCTTTGAGGCTTATGTGGATTATGCGCTCGATGTGCCGATGTATTTTGTCTACCGCGAGGGTGTGTACCACGATGTGACCGGGCTCAGCTTTCGTGATTTTCTTGCTGGAAATCTGAAAGGCTTTGAAGGGGAGATGCCAACGCTGTCGGACTGGGCAGATCACCTGACGACCATTTTCCCGGAAGTGCGGATTAAACAGTTCATGGAAGTGCGCGGCACCGACGGGGGGCCTTGGGCGAAGATTTGCGCGCTGCCCGCACTTTGGGTCGGGCTGTTTTATCATCAGGACGCACTTGATGCGGCCTATGACATGGTGAAGGACTGGAAGCAGGAAGAGCGGCAGGCGCTGCGCGATGCTGTGCCCCAAGAGGGACTGGCGGCAAAAATTCGCGGGCGGTCTGTCCAGGATCTGGCGCGAGACGTCCTGGAGATTGCCACCAGCGGTCTTGAGGCTCGGGGGGCGCTCGACAGTTCTGGCGGCAATGAAGTGCATTTCCTCAATACTCTGAAGGAGGTCGCCATCAGTGGGCGCACGCCTGCGGAGGTTTTGTTGGAGGCCTTTCATGGGCCCTGGGGCGGTGACATCGACCCGATTTTCAAGGAATGCGCCTACTAATGTTAATAATGGGGTCTGACCCCTTTCATTAACATGACCCCTTTCATTAACATATTTGGTCACGGGCACGTGATGAGCTGTGATTTGCCTCTTGAGGGACTTATAGGGCAGTCTATCGGCTGAGAGTTCTACGTAACGAGGCCTGAGTAACCCCGATGCTGATCAAACACCGCCGCGCCAGCGATATTCATGAGAACCATCTGACGCCGGAAAGAGTCTATCTCAATCGCCGCGCTCTCCTGAAGGGGGCCGGTTTGGCGATTGGCGGATCAGCGCTGGCGGCCTGCGATCCGGCCGGGGCGGTAGATCTCCTCAGTGATCCCAATGCAGATCTCTATCCGGCGGCGCGCAATGAGGCCTATCAGATCGACCGACCTTTGACCGCGGAGGCGCTGTCGACCACCTATAATAATTTTTATGAGTTCGGCTCTCACAAACGCATCGCCAAGGCGGCGCAAAAATTGACTCTTCGTCCCTGGGAGATCGCCATCGATGGGGAGGTGGAGGCGCCGTTCAAGATTGGTTTCGATGACCTCATCCGTAAAGTGACGCTGGAAGAGCGTTATTACCGTCACCGCTGCGTGGAGGCCTGGTCGATGGATGTGCCCTGGACCGGCTTTCCTCTGCGTAAATTGGTGGAGCTCGCCAAACCTTTATCCTCGGCGAAATACCTCCGTATGGAAACCTTTCAGCGCCCGTCCGAAGCGTCCGGGCAAAAGCAGGTCTGGTACCCCTGGCCCTATGTGGAAGGGCTCACCATCAAGGAAGCTACCCACGACCTCGCTTTCATGGTGACGGGCCTCTATGGCAAACCGTTACCGAAACAGAACGGCGCGCCCTTGCGTCTCGCGGTGCCGTGGAAATATGGCTTTAAGTCCATCAAGTCGATTGTGCGCTTTACCTTTACGGAGAAGGAGCCGGTGTCCTTCTGGCAGAAGGTGGATGGGCGCGAATATGGTTTTTGGGCGAATGTAAACCCGGGCGTCGATCATCGACGTTGGAGCCAAGCGACGGAGCAAGTGCTTGGCACCCAAGAGCGCATCCCGACCCGGCTCTTTAATGGCTATGCGGAAGAGATTGGTGATCTCTATGCGGACGTTAAAGGTACGCGGAATATTTTCTTTTAGGTGCGCTCTGGCAAATCAGCTTAACCTTCAACGACTGTTGGGTGAAGAGAAGGAGCTGCTTTTATGTTTTCAAATATTATTTGGTTGGTTTGGGTCGGGCTTTCAATCTGGGCGGTCTATAACATCGCGCTCAGTAATGCGGAAATGCCGATGAAGATCGTCTGGTGCCTCGTTGCGATTTTGCTTGGGCCGATCGGGGTTGCCATCTGGTTTTTTGCAGGACCGAAAAAGGCCTGACCCTACACAAAAACGCATAGCCAAAGCGCCGCTTCCTGAGTTCCAGGGAGTGGCGTTTTCTTTTGCGATGCGGAAATTGAGCGGCCCGATCCACTTAATCAGGGAGGAGGAGGTGGATCGGGCCTTCAGGTACTCAGGTTCGAACCTCTAAAGGGGAGGAGTAGGTTCGAACGACCGGTTTGTCAGGGAAAACTTTCCGGTCAGGGTCTCAGATCTTGGTGATCCGATGTCCAGGGGGCGTCGGGGGAACGCCCTCACTGCAAGAACATATGTAATGCTGCAGGTGCGAAGAGACAATTGCCGAAATGGCAAAACGGCTATGCGTTTTATGCATGGAAAGAAACTTCTTACTACGATTTTTGATGAAAACCGCAGAAAAGTGGGAGTTTTAATTCCGTTATTTTGGACTTCTTACCAAGAAGCCAACTGGGGATAGCCTTTGATAGGTGGTGGGCAAGGTGCCTACTCACATTCAAAACGGAGGTTCCAGATGGATAACGAAATGATGAAATGGCAGGAAATTCTGCCCGCAGATCCGATGAGAATGAACTGGCAGGATTGGCAGTCTTTGCTGAACCGACTTTCCCCGCATCAATTGCAGCACTATTGGCCGGGCGTGCGGCGGGATATCCCCACGCGGCGGATAACCTTGACCATTTCTTGGGCAATACAGGTGCGACGATTTCATTTGATGAGGATTGGTTGCGTTCTCAGCCGGAGGTTGAACAAGCTGTCTGGCAGAATGAACAGGTGTTGCGGGCTATGCTGGAAGTTTTTTTGATCGACCAATCGGCCGAATCTGATTTTGAGTACAGTCAAAAATCTGAAGCAAAGATTGACCCAGAACAAGGTAGTGACTTCTTTTACGCGGCGGGTGGTTCGACCTTTACCTCATGGATATCCGCGAAAGGGAAGATTGACCCTTACAATAATGTAAAAGTTGATTTTGAAATCAAACACAACTATAAGGATTATTATGATTGGGAAGTCGATTTAAGTACCGATCTTTATCCAGCTCGACCAGGAACCCTCGTGGTTGGCGATGACCTTGGCCGAACAGCTGTGGCGGCGGGTCTGGCTTCTGAATTTTCAATTGAGAACTCCTGGATCGTTTTCTTTCATGACGAGTTTCAAAAACCAGAGGAATAGTCGTAGTGATGATTTCGAAGTTTTGGAGTCGCTTTTCTGGCGCATTTGTCTTGATATTATTAGCTGCTGTCTGCGGAGCAAAAGACAGATCATTTGCCGGTGAGACTGATCCACGAAGTGGGTATTCCTGTGAATTCTGGCTGATTGTGCCGAGCGCGAGTGGGGGTGAACCTTACAACGTTCTTTCAAAGAACCAGCGCAAATCGAATGCAAGGATTACCCTGGAGGTGTTGAAATTTGAAAATTTACCACACCAGGTGGTTGATGATGTTGTGACTGTGCCATGTTATATTTATCAGGATATGTCATACATCAGTAAGTTGTCTGAAATCATACTCAGTCCGGAGACACCTAAACGGCTGAGTGATGGATCGCTTCCGGCTCTTCATATTCAGTCTCAAAACCTGCATTCGTTCTTGAAATGCGAATTTTGGCTCTACGAAACAGACCCTAAAAACTTCTTTACGCCATGGTATCTATCGACGTCGACCTATTCAGCTGAAGAGATTGAAGTAATTGACGATATTTTGGACGTCGAGGGTGTCCGCCACAGTGTCATCGGTAGCAAAGTTGCGGTGGAGTGTGCGATTTTCCAGGATGAATCCTATCTTTTGACAATATCAGATTGGGTGCGTCATCCGGAGGATCGGCCATGGCTTAATTCGAGATCTTGGGCAACAGATAGCGCTAAAACTTCCATTCCTTGACCTTGCGCAGGAGGAAATCGCGGAAAACGCCGATGCGCTTGGAGTCTTTGAGCTCTGCCGGATAGGCGAGATAGGTCTCCATGGAAGGGGTTTCGATCTCGTTGAGAACGCGGACAACCCGGGTGTTTTCATGGGTCAAATAGTCGGGCAGGGCGCCGAGGCCAATGCCGTTTTCAACCGCTTGCAGGATGCCGTAGACCGAGTTGACCCGGAAGGCGGCCTCGCGCCAGGGCTTGGATTTGCGGCCCAAACGTTCCGGCCAGTTCATCATGTCATAGGGGAGCGGTGAATTTTGCCCATAAAGGATGATCTTGTGATTATCCAGGTCCTCAACGCATTGCGGCAGGCCGTGTTCGCGAATGTAGCCGTGTGACGCGTAGAGGTGATAGCCGCCGATGAAGAGCCGCCTTTGAATGATGTCTTCCTGGGTTGAGGGAATGATCCGTATGCCCACATCGGCCTCGCGCATGCCGAGGTCGAGATTGCGGTCGTCGAGGATCAGTTCCACATTGATATCGGGGTAGATATCGATGAATTCCTTGAGGCGCGGCGTCAGCCAGGTGGAGCCAATGCCAACCGTGGTGGTGATGCGCAGATCGCCGCGCGGTTTGTTCTTGTCATCTTTCAGGATGCCTTCGACGCGCGCGACTTTGCCGTACATGTCGTGCGCTGTGCGAAAGAGGATTTCGCCTTGCTCAGTGAGGATGAGCCCCCGAGCGTGGCGGTGAAAAAGAGGCGTTTGCAGGTCTTCTTCCAGCGCGGAGATCTGGCGCGAGACAGCGGACTGGGAGAGGTTTAACTGCTCACCGGCGCGGGTGAGGCTTCCTGCCTCGGCGACCGTGTGGAAGATACGCAGCTTGTCCCAGTCAAGTGATGGCATTCAGATCAGATCCTTTTAGCTGTGGTGCGCCAGGAATTTTTCAACTTCCAGCGCCGCCATGCAGCCCATGCCGGCGGCGGTGACGGCCTGTCGGTAGGTGTCATCGGTGACATCGCCTGCTGCATAGACCCCTTCGATGGAGGTGGCGGTGGAATCCGGTTTGGTGACCAGATAGCCGCCCTGCTTGGTTTCGAGCTGGTCGATAAAAAGTTCGGTCGAGGGCGCATGGCCGATCGCGATGAAGACCCCATCGGCTTCGATCAGGCTTTCCTCGCCGGTCTTGAGATTTTTGACCCGCGCGCCGGTGACGCCCGGTGGGTTTGAATCTCCGACGATCTCTTCAATCGCCGTGTCCCAGACCACTTCGATCTTGTCGTGCTTGAGCAGACGTTCCTGCAAAATACGTTCGGCGCGTAGTTCGTCGCGGCGGTGAACGAGTGTCACCTTGGAAGCAAAGTTGGTGAGGAAGAGGGCTTCTTCAACAGCTGTATTGCCGCCGCCGACCACAATGACTTTCTTTTCGCGATAGAAAAAGCCGTCACAGGTGGCGCAGGCGGAAACGCCAAAGCCCTGAAATTTATCTTCGGAGGGGAGGCCCAGCCATTTGGCCTGGGCGCCGGTGCAGATGATCAGTGCATCGGTGGTGTAAACCGTGCCGCTGTCACCGGTCAGGGTGAAGGGGCGCTTTGAGAGGTCCGCCTTGATGATGACATCGGACACCATATTGGTGCCGACGTGTTCTGCCTGCTTTTGCATCTGCTCCATCAGCCAAGGCCCTTGGATGACATCGGCAAAGCCTGGATAGTTTTCCACGTCTGTGGTGATGGTGAGCTGTCCGCCCGGCTGAATGCCTTGAATGAGGGTGGGCTCCAGCATGGCCCGCGCGGCGTAAATAGCGGCGGTATATCCGGCGGGGCCGGAACCAAGAATGAGGACTTTGGAATGCTGGGTATCGGACATGGGAACTCGTGATTTCTGGTTATCAGGGGGCCAAGAAAAGGGTGGGCCTTTGATTTAGGTTCTTGGGGCCTCTAGGGCAAGGGGTTGTTTGTCACAGATGGGGGTGCCTGGGGCGGGCGGCGCGCGCGGGTCCCCATGCCCGTTGCGCCAGGTGGTGAAGGGTTAGAGATTCAGCCGTTTTTTGATCTCCTCGGCGACTTTTTGGGTCTCTTGCAGGGGCTCGTAGTGCCAAGTCTCGAGGTCTCCCTGAAAGGGCCGGGTGATGCCCTGGGCGATCATCTGGCGGTGAAAGGCATCGAATTTGGGCGATCCGCCGCTTAAGCGAATCACATGCACGGGCTTTCCGGTGCCTGCGGCCTCGGTGACCATATTGGTGGAATCCTCGGTGACGAGGATGTGGTCAGCGAGCGCCAGCATGCCGAGGTAAGGGTTGGGGTCTGAGCCATCCCAGAAGTAAGTTCCGGTGCCGGTAAGCTGTGCGCGGATGGCTTCGCGCACCAGGGAGGGGGTGCGGCGCGAACAGGTGATCGCAAGTCCAACACCTTGCTTCTTTAGCTCTTTAAGTTCGAAGATGAGTTTGTTCATCACGGCGCCGGTCATCTTGTGATGATGCGAGGGGCCACCGATCAAAACAGCCGCCATGGGTCTGGGCAGTTGGGCAAAGGTGTCGCGGAAGAGGTCTGCTGCCTCTGCAAGGCGCTGCGAGGTGATGATGTTTGGGCTTCCCAGAATGGGCATGACGTTTTCGCCGGTCAGGTCATCATGGAGAGGCGGGACCACAAGGTCGAAGTGTTTGGGGTTCAGGCGCGGATCCTGGCATTGCACAACAAATGTTCCGCCTGCGGAGTGTTTTTTGACGGCGGCAGAATAGGCAACGGTCAGGCGTCCGCAGGCAATCCAAAGGCGCGGCCAGGGACGTGCAAGAGAATCAGAATCGCCGCCAAGCGCCATAAAGGGCGCGGGCCAGGGGTGGCCGAACAGGCTCTCCGGCAGCCACTTCCAGGGCGCGCCGGGATGGATGTGCTTGACTTCAATGGGCAGGCCGACAGCCTCGGCCAGGCCAAGGCATTGGTTTTCCATGCCTTTTCGGCCATCTGTCACCACCCAAGTGACGTCATAGGGCATAAGTCCTGTCCTTTTCTTGCGTGCGCTCGCAATGAAATTACGCCTCTCGGTAATATATGAATTGAAAAGGGGGCGCTACTCCTCTATTCATTTCGCATGCAACAGATGAAACTCGACGATATTGATCGCAAGATCCTGAT
>SBGZ01000040.1 GCA_006226415.1 Alphaproteobacteria bacterium | reverse complement strand
GAGTGCGGCGAGTTTGCCCATGGCTTTACCTATTCCGGGCACCCGCTGGCCTGCGCGGCGGCGCTCGCCAATCTTTCCATTTTGCGCGGCGAAAAGATCGTTGAAAGCGTGCGGGAGGATCGCGGTCCTTATTTGCAAAAGCTTTGGCATCAACTCAGAGAGCACCCGCTCGTTGGCGAGACCCGGATGGTGGGTCTGATTGGCGCGTTGGAGATCACCGCCGATAAAGACACGCGTGGGCGTTTCCCGGCGGAAGCCGCCGCTGGCCCCCTTTGCCGTGACATTGTCGTAAAGGAAGGCCTTGTGATGCGCGCGGTTGGCGACACCATGATCATTGCGCCCCCTCTTGTCCTGTCACACGACGAGGCAGACGAGCTTGTCGTCAAAGCGACCCGGGCGCTTGATCTTACGCACCAAGATTTGAAATCACGCGGGTTCCTTTAGCCGTAGATCTTGCGGGCCGCGGCAAAGAGCGCTATCTCCTGCGCGGCGATGGTGGCCGCCGCAAGAGAGGTGATATCGCCGACGTCATAAGCGGGCGCGACCTCGACCACATCCATGCCAACGAGATGAATGCCAGCAAGGCCGCGCAGTACCGCGAGCGCTTCCCGGGATGACAGACCGCCAGCAACCGGTGTGCCAGTTCCCGGCGCGAAAGCCGGATCCAGACAGTCAATATCAAAAGTGAGATAGCATTTCTGAACGCCCAGGCGCTCGCGGATCGCCTTGACCGTGGCCGCAACGCCATTTTCCATGACCCATTGGGCGTCGAGGATTTGAAACCCCCGGGTGTCTTCATTCGTCGTGCGTATGCCTACCTGAATGGAGTTTTCCACATCGATGATGCCTTCGCGCGCCGCGTGGTAAAACATGGTGCCGTGATTGATGTCATCCGTGCTCTCTTCGTCCGGCTCCCAGGTATCGGTGTGAGCGTCAAAATGCAAAAGCGCGAGAGGCCCATGTTTTTCCGCATGGGCTTTAAGGAGCGGCCAGGTCAGAAAATGATCGCCGCCCAAGGCGAGCAACGCCGGACCCGCCTCAAGAATGGACTTTGCTTCGGCTTCAATGGCCGCGGGTATGGCGGCAGGATGAGCATGATCAAAGTAAAAATCGCCGTAGTCGACGATATTGAGCTCCTCGAACGGGTTCTGTTCCCAGCGATAGGTTGGATCCCAGGCAAGCTGGGTCGAGGCCTGGCGCATAGACCTGGGGCCGAACCGGGTGCCGGGTCTGTTTGTCGTTGCCAGATCAAAGGGCACACCCGCCACAGCCAAATCAACACCTTCGAGTTCGCGCGAATAACGGCGGCGCAGAAAACTGAGGGCACCTGAATAGGTAGGCTCAGATATGCGCCCTTTCAGTTCGCTGCGGCGAAACGCATTATCGGTCTGTCGTTCGCTCATCAGACTCCCCTTCTGATCTTAAAAAACCGGGCAACCCTTTTTACAGGATTGCCCGGCAATGCGAGAAAATATTTCAAGCCCAACGTCCGATCAGAAGTCGTACCGGAAGTTGATCGAGAATTCCCTTGGTCGGTTTGTGGTGACACGGCCATCCGCAAAGCGCGGCTGCAGGAAGAGCACGGCGCGCTCGTCCCAAATATTGCGAAGTGAGAATTCAACTTCCCATTTATCCTTCGTTATACCGTAACTCAGGTTGCCAAGATTGTAGTCGGGCTGAATGAGCGGATCAGCCTCCCCGGTTCCCGTCAGGAGAAGCGAGCCTCGGGTCGAGTTCAATTGCTCACCCACATAGGTGTAGTCAAACCGGATGTAGGCTTCAGCATCCATGTTTGGCATGAGCATGTCGTACTGCAGACCAATATTATACTTCCAGTCCGGTGACAGAGGCAGCTCGTCGCCGTCCAACACAATGTCCAGACCGTCGAATACAAGGTCTTCCGTGACCTTGGCATCGGTATAGGAGAGCGCGCCGGAGATCTGGAACTGATCGGTCGCTTGATAGACGAAATTGACGTCGACGCCTTTGATCTCAGCCTTTCCGGTGTTGAGAATGATGGTTGAGTAACCGCCCACGGTCGGGTCAGATACCTGCAACTGCATATCTTCCCACGGCATGATATAGGCGGCGCCATTCAAGGTCAGACGGCCATCCATGGAGACGGATTTTAAGCCGATTTCATAGTTGATCACCTGGTCCGCGACATAATTGCGCGGCGCGGTACTGGCGCGTTTCGTGATATTGACCCCACCGACCCGGAAACCTTCCGACCGGGTGAAATAGACCATGGTGTCGTCATCCACATTATAGGTGAGGGTCAGAAGTGTTGCGACACCGTCGTCCGATCCCTTTTGCAGATTGGGCATCGGATTGCCATCGCCATCAAAGACACAGGCATCACCGCCGAGCACCAAGGGGTCAGGCTCAAGACAGGCATAAGAATAGCCTTGCGGGGCTTGCGCCAGATATTGGTAAGTCTGGTCGGAGTCAAAATAGCGCGCGCCCAACAGAACATTCAGTTTGTCGGTGACATCAAAGCCGAATTCGCCAAAGACGGCCCATTGGGTATCTTCCTTATAGAAGTCCGAATAGAACCAGGCCGCATTGTCCGGCAGGCCCCCAGCTACGTTGGCATCGTTGTAATAGTTCATCGGCCCGTAGGGGCTGTAGAAATTGTCGTAGAAGTAATGGGCGTAGGTCGCCTCGAAATCGTCAACCCAGGACCAGAACTTATAGCTGTCCTCAAACTTTTCGTAGAAGGCGCCGATCATCCAGGAGATGTTGCCTTCGTCCTTTGAGGTCAGGCGAATTTCTTGGCTGAAGCGCTTTTCATTTTCATCCAGGTGCATCAGCGCGGTCGGGTCTGAGGCATAAGAGATGAAATCAAGCTGGGTGTAAGCGGTATAGGCGGCCAGATAATATTTCCCAAAGCCTGGGCCGAGCGCCACATTATAAACCGCATAAGAGCAATCATCCCCGAGCGCCGCATCAACGTGGCAATCGAAGAAGTTCTGCATATAGGCGGTGGCATCGGTATCATAAGAGATATCGCGGTCCATATAGCCGGTGGCGATGGTGAGATCAGCAAAACCGAGGTCACCTTCAATGGTCAGCGCGGTGAGATACCAATCATCATTGCGCGACTCTTTCTTGAAACGGACCTGTTTTAAATCTCCTACGGACGGGTCATAGGAAAAACCGCCGCCCAGCTCATTGTTCTGGAAGGTGGCGCCCAGGGTGACCTGCCAGTCCTCATTGGGCTCCCAGCGGGCCTGAATGCGCACGCCTTCATATTCAGAGGAGTTGACGTCCTCTTCTTCCAGGCCAGCGTTGTCCTTGTTGCCTTGGGCATATTTGCCTTTGGTGACGCCATAGACATTGTCGATGTAGCCGCCTTCCTTGGCTTTGAAGCCGACAAGGCGCACGGCCATTTTGTCTTCGACCACGGGCAGATTAAGGCCCCAGGAAACATCGTAGCTTTCCTCGCCCTCTTCCATGTAGGACCCGCCGACATCAAGCCAGGCCTCAAACTCTCCTACGACCGGCTTCTTGGTGACGATCTTCAAGGTCCCCGACTGGGAGCTGCCGCCATAGGTGGTCGGCTGCGGCCCGGACACCGCTTCCAGGCGCTCAATGTCATAAAGGCGCACATCGGCGTTTTGGCCGTTGGACTGGATCGGCACTTCGTCAAGATAGGTGGCTGAGGATTGGGCGCTGTCGAAACTTTCCGCTGAGGTGGTCACACCACGGAAAACCACAATGGCCGAACCCGGCTGCCAGGAGGAATAGGTCAGGCCGGGAATGGAGTTGGCATAGTCCTCAAGATTTTGCAGGCCTTGACGTTCGAGGTCTTCCCCAGAAAAAGCCTGGATCGACAGGGGAACGTCCTGCACGCTTTCAGCCCGCTTCCGGGCGGTCACCATGATTTCGTCCACCTGCGCGTGGGCGACCATATTGGGGTCTACAAAGACCGCAATGGCAACAGCGGAAACGCCATATTTCAGCGAACTTTTGAATGTTTTGCCATCCCCGAACATCGTTCAGTCCCTCCATTCTGCATGAACCACAAAGATTATGGGGATTCCCTCCCGATGGCAATTTTTCGAACGCCCTCTACAGGGCTCTCCAGATTGTTTTTTTGGCTGTTTTCTGCGAGTGTTGCAAATGTGATACCATTTTAAGAAGGAATATTGCGCGCGCCCGCAAGTTTGTTTCGGCACTGGCGGGAGACCCGCAGGACTGCTAGGATTTTTCCCGAAATTGAGAGGGAGACCCCCAAACATGGATATTGGCGTTCCGATCCGCGAGCTTGGCCCCATCGACATGGCGGACCTGAAGGCGCGCGTGCTCGAACAGGAGCAAAAAGCCTGGGAAGAGCAGGAATACCGCCAATATGCCTATGATGTGCACAAGGATACGCGCTCCATTGTGATGGTGTTTTGCGACACCAAGTGGCCGGAAGTGACCATCTCGAAAGAGCCGGGCTGGGACCGCCTCGCCGACATCGCTCTGCCCCTCATGCATCAGGTGATTGAGACCCACTATAAGCCGGGCGGCACGATCCTACGTGCCATGGCGGCCAAGCTGAAGGCGGGCGGCGTCATTCAGCAGCATGTGGATTCGCTCACCTCATTTCGCTATGGGCACCGGATTCATATCCCGCTGACCACCAACGACCGTGTGCGTTTTATGATCGACGGCAAGCCCTACCGGATGGAGCTTGGCAAGGTTTACGAGATCAACAATCAGAAAATGCATTCGGTGCTTAATCGCGGCAAGGAAGACCGCATTACTTTCATTTTTGACTACGTGCCGGCCGAAATCCGTCATGGCGAGCCCGCCAACTAGATGGTCAAACTCCTTGCAACATCGGTTGTTCGCGGCAGCCACCAGGGCGAGAGCCATGGGGGCGTCTATCTCATCGACTTCGACAGTGAAGTGGTGCACCAGACGCTGGACTGGAACACCGCCGATATTGATTGGCAGGGCCGCGGCTGGGACCGGGGCCTGCGCGGCATTGCCTTTGATGGAGATCGCATCTTCATTGCCGCCAGTGACGAGCTTTTTGTCTATGACCCGAGTTTCCGAAAGATCGGCTCTTATACAAACCCCTATCTGAAACACGCCCATGAAATCTTCGTTTATGAGCGTCACCTGTTTGTGACCTCAACTGCTTATGATTCCATTTTAGCCTTTGATCTCGACAAGATGGCCTTCACCTGGGGGCTCTATGTAGACACGGATGGGGTGAACCTCAGGGCGGCGCGTTACAACCCCTTCGGGGAAAACGGCCCTTTGCGCCTGAACAAGCTGCATCTTAATTCTATTCATTGCACTTCCGGCGGCATGTATATGTGCGGGCTCAAAACAGAAGGGTTGATGCTCTTTAACGGCAAGCGCATTGGTGTCGTCGCGGAGCTTCCGCAAGGCACCCACAATGCTCAGCCATTTGACAAAGGTGTGCTTTTCAATGACACGCGGGCCAATGCGGTGCGGCTGGTAACGCCAGAGCGGTCTCTTGCCTTTAAGGTGCCGGAATATCCTCCGGGCAAACTTACCCATGTGGGGCTGGATGACAGCTCTGTCGCGCGGCAAGGGTTTGGCCGCGGCCTTTGCGTGATCGACGACAACACGATTGCCGCCGGGTCGTCGCCGAGCACCATTTCCTTGCATGATCTTCAGTCCGGTCAAACGCTAAAAACTGTCAATCTTTCCATGGATATTCGCAATGCGATCCACGGGCTCGAGGTCTGGCCGTTTGATTAATCAGGCAGCTCTGGCCATTCGAGGGTGGCCGGCAAATCTTCTTTGATCGGCATCAGATCTTCGATGAGATCGCCAAGCCAGGGCTCGTAATTCTTCCAGAAATATTTTGCTTTCGTATAGATTGGCTGGCGAACTTGCTCTGAACTTGCGGTCTTAACGGAGCGCTCGCTTTCATAAAAGCGCAAGACGCTATCGTCCCACGGCAACCCACAGTGCTCCAGCATAGCGCGGGCCTGAGGTTCCAGGTTTTCCACATTGTCCTCATACTGAACATGCAGGACTTTGCCCGGCAAAACCGCGTCCCAATGGGCCATGATACGCATATATTGCTTGTAGTATTCGGCGAGATCGAAAAAATCGTAAGAGAATGGCTGGCCCTTGGCGAAGAGCTGCTTCCAGGTGCCCAGACACGAATCAAGCGGATGACGCCTTGCATCGATCACCTTGGCATTTGGCAAAATGAGATGCAGGAACCCGATGTGCGGAAAATTATTGGGCATCTTGTCGGTAAAGAACGGGGCGGCCCCACGATGTTTGGCGGTGTTTTCAATATAGTCCCGGCCCAGGTCTTCAATGTAATCGCGATCAAGGTCGAGAAGAGCGTCCGGATAACGCACCCCATCGGACCTGTTGCGGCCAGTGGAGCTTGCCAGGCGCAGGAGATCGGGCAGCTCCATGGTGCCGTCGACCTGGCTGTGGCTTGACAGGATCTGCTCGACCAATGTGGAGCCAGAGCGTGGCAGACCCAAAATCAAAATCGGCGCCGGGTCCTTAAAGCCCCAACCTTCGCGTTCGGCGAAGAACTCCGGGGTAAAAATTTCAGTAATGCGGTCGATGGCGTATTGAAATTCTGACGGATCGTGGTGAACGATCATGCGCTTTTTGGCATTTCCGGCCTGATAGTAATTGAAGGCCTTTTCATAATCTTCACGGTCCTCGTAAGCCTTGCCAAGCGCAAAGAGGAAGTTGATTTCTGATTCTTCGTTGAGGCGACCGCTTTCGACCTGGTCTTGCATGCGGACCATTTCATCGTCGGTGAAGCGGAAGGTCTTCAGATTGGCCAAGCTCCAATAGATCTCCCCCAGATCGGGGCGCTCTTCGGCGCCTTTGCGATAGGCCTCAATCGCCTCGTCCTGCTTGCCGATGGTCTTGAGCACATGGCCTATGCTCATCAGGGCACCGGCGTGCTTGGGATTGAGCTCCAGCGCCTGGCGGTAAAACTCAAGCGCCCCCTCTTCGCGGCCCGAACCCACAAAGACACCGCCCAAATTGGCAAGCCAGCTCGGGTTGGTGGGTTCAAGTTCGTGGGCGCGGCGAAACACTTCCTCTGCTTCGCCATATTTGCTTTGTTCCTGCAAGGCATGGCCGAGGTTGGCAAGCGCGAGTGCGAAATCGGGCGTCAGCTCCACCACCCGGCGCAGCAGCGCCTCTGCATCATTAAACTTGCCTTCCGCGATGGCAACCGAGCCCATAAGGCGCAAGGCATCCACATTGTCCGGGTCGGCTTGCAACACGGTGCGCAGGATTTTGCGGGCCTCGGCCTGTTCCCCGACCCTGTGCTTTTGCAGGGCCTGGGTGAGATCGCGCCATTGGGGATTGTGTTCCAGGGCCCGCTCCCAGAGTTTTTCCGCCTCGTCTTCATTGCCCATGACACTTAAAGTGCGCCCCAATTTGGCCTGGGCCGAGCGGTTGCTGGGGTCCAGTTTCACGCAGTGGCGAAAGGCGGCCTCGGCCTCCTTCAAGCGGCCCAGGGAAAAATAAAGGGTGCCGAGCTGTTCATGGGTCGCGGGATGATTGGGGACGATCTTGATCGACGTTTTTAAATTCTTCTCGGCCTCTTCGCCCTGCCCCAGGCGCATCTGCGCCACGCCGAGCACGCGCAAGATGTTCGGCTCGTTGGGAAACCGGCGCAGGGTCATTTTAGCAGCTTCCGCCGCATTGGCGGTCTGTCCGGCCTGAATGAGCCGCACGATGTTATCAAAAGCAGCGCGAATTTCGTTTTTTGTGGCTTCGTCCATGAACTCTTGAACTCTGGGTGGGGTGATGCCCCAAGTCTTTCGAGGGCGACCTTTTCTGTCAATCCTCTTAATCCAGACGCTTCCTGACGGCCACGCCTCTTTTGCAATTTCGACGGCCGGGCAAAACTCCCTGAATTGTCCTGCCTTAGCCCTTGACAGTTTCAGGGTCTATGAAGGATTTTGATCACATTCCAGACTGACACCCGCTCAGATCACATCTTAGACGATCAAAGCCGAGGCCCGACAGGGTCCTGAAGGGCAATTGAATGAAAACCTATGATGCCATAGTCATTGGCGCCGGGCACAACGGCCTGACGAATGCCGCCTATCTGGCAAAGTCCGGCTTGGATACGCTGGTGGTTGAGGCCAACCCGCATATTGGCGGGGCGGCGGTCAGCCGGGAGCTCTATGAAGGGTGGACCTACTCCAATTGCTCTTATGTGTGCTCTTTGCTTCGACCGGAGATTTGGCGGGATCTCAATCTGGTCAAGCATGGGCTTCAGGTGATCCCTTACGGCGGTTCCCTGACTTTCATGGAGAACGGGGATTATTACGGGTCCTATACCAATCACGACGCGAAGCGGCGCGAGATTGCCCGGCACAGCCCGCGCGACGCGGATGCCTATGAGCGGTTCTCGACAGATGTTTCGCGCTATTGCCGCTTTATCCGGCCCTTCCTTTTGCGCATGGCGCCCGACCCAACCTCGTTTAAGCCCCGCGATATTTACGAGCTGCTTTATCTCGGGCGCGAGATCTACAATCTGGGCGAAGAGCAGATTTATGAATTCCTGCGCTTCTTTACGATGAGCGTGGCTGAGTTCCTGGATGAGTATTTCGAGAATGACGCGATCAAGGCCGCCATGTGCGGCTCTGGCATTATCGGCACCGGCCTTGGTCCCCTTTCTCCCGGCACCGCCTATGTGCTGTTGCACCACTATATGGGGGACATTGACGGCAATGCGGGCGCCTGGGGGCT
>SBGZ01000083.1 GCA_006226415.1 Alphaproteobacteria bacterium | reverse complement strand
GGCGCCGGGCATGTTCTTGAGAGATTTCATGGGGCTTCCTCTGGTGCTGCCTGGCTGAGGGTGCGCGGCGCGGGGACTTTAAGGTCTGAAAACCAGCGTTGATGCAAATAAAGCGCGGACATGATGGCCATGTAAGAGCCAGCGATGACATCGGCGGGAAAATGGGCTGAGACCATCACGCGGCTTGAGGCCACGACAACGGCAAAGCCAATCAGCCAGTTGCGCGCTGCGGGAAAAACGAGGGCCAAAGGGATCATGACCGCCCAGATGGTCTGGCTGTGACCGGAGGGAAAAGAATTCAGCTTTCGGTCAAAGGCGAGAAGGTCAAATCCATAAAGGTCCTCACGCAGCAGAAGGCTTGGCCGCGCCCGACCCATAGAGATTTTCAGGATATGGATCAGGGCGCCGGACAGCGCAAGGCTTGCGATCACAAAGGCGCCGAGCCGTGAGAAGGCGCGGTAGAAGGCCGCAATGGCCAGGTCTTTATAAAACCGCTGCAAACCATAGCCGATGCCCCAGGCGAGGAGGCCCGCCAGCACATAGCCTTCCGCCTTACCGAGGTCGGTAATGAATTCGAAGACCGCATCCCATTCTTTGGAGGTGTGGTCGGGCACCCAGAGGGCAACAGGCTTGTCGACAAGGAAGATCGAGAAAACACAAACAAGGGCAACGGCGGCGGTGAGCCAGCCGACCCGCGCCCAGCCGCGTCTGGTTCTAAAAAACTTGGCGTCAAGATCTGAGTTCATAAGATTAGCGGTCTCGGACAATGTTGAGTCTATAGAGGGTCAGGGAAACATCGCGTCCCTTGGAATAATTTGTGCCCTGAACTCTTTCAACCGGGATGGCGGTTTGTCTCTTGGCGGCGAGCGCGCTTAGAAATTCTGATTGCTCGCGGGCTTCGACAATGGCTATGCCGGTTGGTTGATCGATCAAAAACTGAGCCGCCAGGGCTCCATTACCCAACACAATATCTGTCCGCGTGAGAAAGACGAGGCTCGGTTCGGTAAATCCTGCGGCGGCGAGCGGCGTTCCCGGCGGGGCCTTGGCCACAGCGGCGGCGAGTTTAGGGCTGACAAAGAGATCGGGAATTTCGCGCGCAACCCCTTCGAGCAAGGTCCAGGTGAAAACCATCCCTGTGAGGACGCAGGCGGCGATACTTGCGCTCCATTGTCTGCGCCAAAAGCTCCAAAGGGCGGCAATTGCAGACAGGCTGATAAAAGCGGCGCCTGCCGAGAGCCCTCCATTGACCGCCCCGCCATAGTCATAGGGCGCCATGATGATAAGGGCGAGAAGGGCGATGGTGACAAGGGTCCAAAGCAATGTCGTCCCGCCAAGCGCAATGAGGTTGGGCTTTTCGTGTTTGCGTTGCCATTGTTCCAGGGCAAAAGCGATGAGGAGGACCAATGCAGGATAGCTGGGGAGAATGTAATGAGGCAGTTTGGTGGGGATGAGTTCAAAGATCAGCCAGCTTGGGAGTGCCCAGGCAGCGGCAAACCGCACAAGCGGCGCGGTGCGATGGTTCCAAGCGGTTACCAGCGCTGGCCAAAGAAAAAGAGCTGCGGGCCACAATGTTACGGAGACGAGCAACAGGAAGTAACCCGGCAGGGCGCCGTGGGATTCTTGGCCTGACACAAGTTTCGGGCCGAAATCCCGTCCTAATGCTTCGGCAAAAAAGGCGCCGTCCGTGGCTTGCCAGACCGCGATGCCCCAGGGCAGGACGATGAGGCAATAGACCAGGAGGCCGGTCAAGGGCTTGAGTGCCAGAAGCCAGTGAGCCTTTCGATCCCAGAGGGATAGGGTCAGCACGGTCAGGCCGACGACCATAAGGATCACCGGACCTTTGATCAGGGTGCCTATCCCAAGGGCGACCCAAAACAGAAGTGCATTGTTCCTTGCTGAGAACGCTCGCCCGTGATGGCCGGGTCCGCCCGGATGCCAGGCGCGCCAGAGCGCAAACTGCGCCGCGGTGATGGCGGCCAACAAGGCGGCATCGGTCTTGGCGATTGTGGCTTCGCCGATCAGCAGAAGTGTTGCGCTCATCAGGGCTCCGGCTGTCAGGGCGCCCCGGGGACTTAAAATTCTTGCGGCAAATGCATGGGTCAGGAGGACCACAAGCATGGCGCCGGCAAGCGATGGCAGGCGGTAGGCGGCTATACCCGCCTTTTCCGGACCGCCTAACAGGTATGCGGAACCGGCTTGCAGCCAATAAATGCCAACCGGTTTTTTATTGCGACCGCGCTCTTGAAATTTGATCTCAATGTAGTTGCCGGTTTCGAGCATCTGTTTGGAGGCTTGCGCGTAGCGACTTTCGTCCCGATCCAGAGGCGGCAGGGTGTTCAAACCGGGAAGAAAGAACAACAGGCTGAAGAGTATGAGAAAGCTGCGTGGTGACTGGTTGGCAAATTGAACGGCCAGGGCGCGGCCTTTGCCCCAAAAGCTATGTGCTGCTGGTTTAACCATCTTGCTTTGTTCCTCGCCCCGGATGTCACAGCTTTCTGTCTAACATTGTCGGGCGGAGGCGCAAAGCCTGATCTCATGTGAGAATTTACGTTCAGAATCAATATGCTTGGGCCTTGCTCCCGTGCGGGAGCTGTGAGAAAAGAACCCTTGGCCCCGGATGGATATCCGGGCGAAATTGGCCGAAGGCAGCAACAGGGAGCCAGATACGCTTCATGACTATAGACGTTTCCGTTGTGGTTCCGGTAATGGATGAGCAGGATAATGTTGAAATTCTGCTCGGCGAGATCGTGTCCGCGCTTGAGGGGGAGGCCTTTGAGGTTCTCTTCGTCGATGATCTCAGTCGTGATCAAACGGTTGACGTGCTCCGGCAGGCTAAATCCTCAACCCCGCAGCTCAGAGTTTTGTGCCACAAGGAAAATTGTGGTCAAAGCACTGCGGTGCGCACGGGGGTCCTGCATGCTCGAGGCGAATTGGTGGTGGTCCTGGATGGGGATGGGCAAAACGATCCGGCGGATATTCCGGCGTTGCTCAAGACTTTTCGCCGCGAGGATCAGCCCAGCAACCTGGGTATGGTCGGCGGGTTGCGGCAGGGACGCCAAGATTCGCTCAACAAAAAGCTCACCTCAAAATTCGGCAATGCTATTCGGCGCAAACTCCTTGATGATCGCACGACCGATGCGGGCTGCGGCCTGAAAGTTTTTGTGCGCTCGGCGTTTTTAGAGATTCCTCATTTTGATCATATGCACCGCTATATGTCGGCGCTGATGATCCGGGAAGGCTATGAGGTGGATTTCATTCCGGTCAATCACCGGGCCCGAGAGCATGGCCAGTCCAAATATGGTTTTCTGGACCGGGCGATGGTCAGTCTGTCTGATATTTTTGGGGTCATGTGGCTGAGACGACGTGCCCGCCGCCCCTCGAAAGTTGATGAAGCCTAAAGGCGAAATTGTCTTAACCAATTGATATAATTGAGTTTATTGCGGGCGCGTTCAAAATAGCGGGCGGTGATCCTTCTCGTTGCTTTTTTCTTGCCGAGAATTATCTATAGTATGGTGCTGGGGAACGAAGAGGGGACCGGATTACGGGGGACCTCTCCTGAAATAATTCAAAGAGGGTGTTATGAAATTCATTATGTTTCCGCTGATCTTCCTGCTGATCGTCGTCTATGCGCTGATGGCCGTTGTCATTGGCGATATGGCAGGTGTTCTGGACAAGGTTGTCATTTCAATCAACCTGATGTCTGGTGCAGAGTGGAATCTCACGGGCTCGACAATCTTTATTGTGGCGGGTCTGTTCTTGCTGTTTATCGAAATCTTGAAGGCAACCAAAATTGACTCCGCATCCATGGTCAACAATGGCCTGTCGATGGGTGTTTTTGTCATCGCCTTGGTCTTGTTCATCGTTCTGCCGGACTATGGCAATTCGACGTTCTTTATCATCACGACGATGGCGCTTTTGGATGCGATTGCCGGCTTTACGATCACTGCCGTTACCGCGCGCCGTGATATCGGCTTTGGTTGATCGATCGTTTCGGTATAAATGAAAACGAAGGGCCCTGACTTTGTCGGGGCCCTTTTTTATTGTTCCAGGTTGCGACCGCCTCGGCGCTTTTTCCATTGGCGCTGAACCTCGCGCCATTTGCGGATGACAAAGCGCTTGGTCTCGCCCCATCCGGTGGGCGGAATGCCATGGGGGTGGTCTGAAGTTGGCAGCAAGGCGTCTTCGCGAATATCTTCAGCCATGTAGTCTTCATAGACCTCGGCCAGGCGGGTGATCGGTTTGTCATGCATGTCGACGCGAAGATCCAAGAGGGGATAAGGGTCCTCACCCAGAATGTGGATACCGGCCGCCGTCAAGGGCAGACTTCCGGCGACGAAACGATCCTCAATGGCGTTCAGGGTCGAAACAAGGCGGTCGGACAAAATGGTGGCTGGGGCAGTGGGGCGTGAGAGAATGTCGAGGCATTCCGCCGCGAGTTCTTTTGCGGGCAGACCGAGACCGATAACGCCCATGTTTTCCTGGCAGAGATGCCCCGTCCATCCATGGCGCGCGGCGGCTTTGATCTCATTGCCCGTGTGACCTGCGGTTTGCCCATCAAGGGCGAGCGCCAGGATCTGTCGTTGGCCGGGCGAGGAGACCTCCGCCAAAACACCGCGCAGGGCTTCCTCCGGCGTGAGATCTTTTGCCATCAGAGCCAGTGTTTTACGGTTGAGCTGCGTTTGAGGACTGGCAATCTGCAGGCACTGTCCGGCGAGCGGACTGACTTGGCATGTAAAGGCTGTATCGGGCGGATCTGTCGAAACAAAGGCCAATCCCATTTGACCGGTGGTCGGGCAGCGGACAGAGAGGGCGAGGGTGGTCGTGCGTCGCATCAGCTGGATATTGCGCTTGCCTGACTAGGCAGCCCGATCTCGCTTTGATTCCTGCAATTCGCCTGATGCTTCAGGGGTAACTTGTTCTTGCCACTGCATGGCACGGTCCAAAAGATCGCGCAGCTCAAGAATGGGTGTCGAACCGGCATCGACCCTCAAATCAAAAAGCATCTGGCCGTCGCCGCCCAGCACTTGCAGGCAGGCTGACTGTGCTTCCCCATGGATGGGAAGTCCGTCAATCTTGGCGGCCTCAAGAGCGCCCATGAGCCGCGATGCGAGGGACACATCCAAATGGCTGCGGTCTTCTAAAAAATCATGTGCTGCCAGAACCGGCTCCAAAATGGGCAGGCCCGTGCCGCCGAGCACATAATTAGGGCCGAGGGCCTTGCCCGCACATTTGGGGCGCTTGCTACCTTCGTAGACATCAGCTTCGCCATTGGCGCTCAAAAGCAGAATTTGGCGATGCTCTGGATATTTATCCTTAAGGCAGGAGCTGATCAAAGCCTCGCGCGGTGTTACCCCGAGGGCAAGAAGGTCAAGGGCCCATTTCTCGTGGCGGGGGTTGAAGGCCCCCTGAACCGCGGCGACACCGACCCCCGGCCGAATGCGGCCGTGCCGGGCGGCGATGGCGCGCCGATCCGCATAGCTTGCCAGGCCAAGTTGGCCTGTGCGTCTGCATCTTGCGAGAATGGTCAGAAGCGCCATGGGGGGGATCCGAGGAGCGAGTGCGTTACCCGAAGCGGGTGATGAATGGTTAATCTAACCGGTTTTGCCGCGCGGCAAAAGTGACAAAAATTAAAGACAGAGCCAGAAATAGGCGATGGTGCCAGCGATGGCGACATCCATGACCCGGCTCATGCGGGGCAGGCTATTGATCAGGCGCACAAAAAGAGGCGCCTGAGGGCGCTCTACCGCCAGATGGCGGTAACATAATCTGTTGATATTCCCGTTCAGAATTGATCGCAATCCATTCCGGCGCCAGGTTCCCACTCTTGGTCTCACAGGTCCCTCTCAAGGTGTTATCTTGAGAGCAACGCAAAGGCCGTGCCGGGTTAGAAGGCGGCTGAAAAAGGCGGTCTGACGTAATCTGAGACAGAATTTGCGTTAACTGCGCCAGCGCAGAACCGTATCCTTAACGGGGTTGGTGAAAGGGCGGCCTTCTTGTCTCGATTCGGTCCACTCTTTCTTCAGGCGATGATACCATTTGGCCTGCTGATCTGCATCGTCGATCAGCATGAGGCGGGGGTCGAATTTGAGCCCCTTTTGCTGTGCGTTTACGGCATCGCGGTCCTGTTTCAGGAAGATTCGCATGGGCATACGCAGCAGCGGGTTGAAAAATCCGAGCCAGCCAATGTTCCAATAGAATGTCTGGGTGACCTCGGTCTCGTTCTCGTCGATCGGGGTTACGGTCGTTAGACCCACCACCGTGTAGCGGCCTGCCTTGATGTGCTCGATGCGGATACCGGGAATCTGAAAGCTGATTTCGGTGGTCACATCGCCGCCCAGAAACTTGTAAAGGCTTGAATTGGAAGAGGGTTTGTGGGTCTTCATGGCAAAGCCGCGCGGGGTGGGACCGAAGGCCTTGGCCTTTTCGTGCATCGACCTGGAAGAGCGCCACCACCAGGAACCGTGAACAAAGGGGCCGTGGGCGGGGTCCATGAGACCGATGACCGCATGGTCAATCGCGCAGGAGAAAGTGGCGCTGTCATAAAGCCGGGGCTGCGCATTTTCGATATCCGGCATGACGGGCGGCTCACATATGGGCTCTGGCGCCGCCTTTGGGTCGGAGGCGAAATAGACCCAGATGTTGCCGTTGATCTCGCGGCAGGGGAAAGACCGGTTTCGAATGCGGGTGGGGTCCATTTCCTGGTCCGCCACCAGAGACGGGATGTGGCGGCAACCGCCATCGGGTCCAAACTGCCAGCCGTGATAGGGGCATTCGACCCGGCTTTCGCCGTTTTCATCCTGCAGCATTTTGCCTGTTGAAAGAAGAATGCCGCGGTGAGGGCAGGTATCAATAAACGCAAAGACCTGGCCGTCATGGGCGCGCCCGATCAGGACCGGTTCGCCCAACAGTACCTTGTGGCGGTGTTGGCCCGGTTTCAATTTCTCGCCATGCATGGCGAAATACCAGAGGTCTTTCAAGAACATGAGCACTGCTCCCCCTATTTTAGGAAGGGGGACTATGCCCTTTTCGACAGCGATTTGCCAAGGGGTGAGACAACTTGCCTCAGGGGGGCGGGGTGACATAGGTTCGGCAAGGTATTTTAGAGGCCAGAAAGTGGTGGGAGAGGCCGAATGGCGTTGTTTTTTGATCAGGTCTGGTTTGATGAGCGGCTCAAAACCCTTGGGCTGAGCCATGAGGATCTGGCTGGGGAAATGGGGCTGTCTCTGACAGAATTGGCTGCCATCTGGAAAGATCAGCGCGAGCTGACCCCCGATGATGTGGCGATCATTGCGGATGTGCTTCTGGCGGAAGCCGAAGAGGTTGCCAAGCGGGCGGGGTGTTCAACGCCGCACCCCCTTGCGCCGCCTGCCGATGAAACCCCCTTGGCGCGGCGGCTTCAGGCGCTGGAGGCCCGTGTCGCCGAGCTGGAAAAGCGGCTCGCTGAAAGAGATAGATAGATCTAAAAAGGATACACCGTTCCATGAGAGACATTCACTTTCCCGGCCGCTCGGTTGTTTATGGCACCAAGGGAGTGGCGGCGACATCGCAGCCGCTGGCCACACAGGCCGCCCTTCAGATGCTTCGAGAGGGGGGCAATGCGGTGGATGCCGCCATTGCGGCGAGCGCCATGCTCTGTGTCGTGGAGCCCTTTTCCACCGGTATTGGCGGCGATTGTTTTGCCATCCTGGCGAAAGGCGGCAGTGGGGATTTTATTGGGCTTAATGGCTCAGGCCGGGCGCCCGCGGGGCTGAGCCTTGATGCCCTACAGGCACAAGGCATTGGCAAATTGGAGCATTCTTCCCCCCATGCGGTGACGGTTCCGGGCGCGATTGAGGCCTGGGGGCGTTTGATGGAGGACCATGGGCGGCTTGGGCTTGAACAGGTTCTGCAGCCCGCCATTGAGGCGGCCGAGGCTGGGTATGCCGTGACGCCGGTGATTGCCCGGTCCTGGCACGGCCTTCTGCCCAAGCTTGAGGTTTCAAACGGAGCGCAGCGTCATTTCACAATCGACGGCCGCGCGCCGCAGTGGGGTGAAAAATTTGCGGTGCCGGCCCTGGCGAAGACACTCCAGGCGGTCGCCGGGAGAGGGGTTGAGGGCTTCTATGAGGGACCGGTGGCCGAGGATATGGTGTCCTACCTTGCCAGCCTTGGTGGATTTCACACGCTCGAAGACTTTAAGAATGTGCGCTCCGACTATGTGGATCTTGTCTCAACAGATTACGGCGATGTGGATGTTTGCGAAATTCCGCCCAATGGTCAGGGCATTACGGCCTTGATCATGCTCAATATTCTTTCGCATTTTGATGTGGGGTCGATGGATCCAAATGGCGCGGAGCGGATCCACTTGCAAGTGGAGGCGCAGCGGCTCGCCTTCGAATTGCGGGATGCTTTCGTCGCTGATCCCGCCTTTGCGGAGGTGCCGGTTGAGGCGCTTCTGTCAAAGGAAACCGCATCGCGGCTTGCCGCGCGCATTGACCCGGCGCGGGCGCTTGTGGATGTTCATGAAGCGCCGCGTGATCTTAAGCGGGATACGGTTTACCTCAGTGTCATCGACCAGGATCTGAATGTTTGCTCATTCATCAACTCACTCTATTACGGGTTTGGTGGGGGGTTGACTGCGCCGCAAAGCGCCGTTGTGTTCCAAAACCGGGGGCTTGGGTTTTCCATGACGGCGGATCACCCCAATGTGGTGGCTGGCGGCAAGCGTCCGAAACATACGATCATTCCCGGTATGCTGCGACAGCGCGGGGGCTCTCATGCAGGAAAGGCGCTCGGCGCCTTTGGGGTTATGGGCGGTGACTATCAGCCCATGGGTCATACGCAGGTGGTGTTGCACATGCAGTCTCTCGGCATGGATCCGCAAGAGGCGCTCGATGCGCCGCGCTATTTTTATGAGGAAGGTGAGCTTCGTGTTGAAAACGGCATTCCCGACGAAACGATATCGGCTCTGCGTGCTATGGGGCATGCGGTGACACGGGCGTCGGGGCCCTTTGGGGGTGGCCAGATTGCAGTGATTGACTGGGATCACGGCACATTGCTTGCGGCTTCGGAGCCGCGCAAAGACGGCTATGCGGGCGCGCTATAGCCTGTCACTGTTAGCAATCTGTTTAGTTATCTTAATTTGAGATTAACCATCCGTGTGCGAATTGTCCCAACTTGAAGCGACTAAAATTCTATCTTTGTTGGAAACTTCTTTAACTCTTCTCGACTAGTTTGTTGCCGTAGAAAGCGCCGGGGTGTGGCGCTGGGTAAATGAACAGTTTGAGTCTTATGAGTATCGCATCGTCTCAGCCAGTGACAGATTGTCCCCAGGAAGCTTCAGAGTTGGAGCGGCTGCGTCTTGCGCTTAAGGGTGCAGGCGAGATTGTCTATGAATCGTTGGTCGTGTCAGAGGAAATCATCTGGGCTGACAATGCAGGTGCAGAGTTTGCGCGTAACGGGTTGTCGCCGTTTCGATCGCGCCGTGATTTTCTTTCGCTCATAACCCCAAAGGGTGCCGCTGCTCTGGCCAGCGCCATCGATACATCCATACGGCAAAATGAACCCTTCTGCGTGGTTTATCAGGTGCGGTTGCCGCAAGGCGGTACGTGCTGGATCGAAGATCGAGGCTCGTGTGTTTGTGATGATACGGGGCGCCTCATCCGTGTGGTTGGTGTGTTGCGCTTTGTGACGGAGCAAAAGGATCGTGAGACGCGGCTTTCCTATCTGGCGACCTACGACGACTTAACAGGCCTGGTCAATCGGGGGCGTTTGCGCACCGAGCTTTCACGCACCTTGGAGAGGTGTTGGAGTGACGGGGAGTCAGGCGGCTTTCTGGTTATTGGTATCGACAACCTGGCGCTTTTTAATGAAAGCCTGGGCTATGAAGTTGCTGATGATCTGATCGTCGAAGTTGGCAAACGTCTTCAGGATGTCATTTCCGCACAGGACACGGTCGGGCGTCTTTCCGGTAACAAGTTTGGTGTCATCTTGCGTGACTGCACAAACGACTATGTGTTGAAGGTTTTGCAGAAGCTGCGCGCCGATGTGCAGGAATCTGCAATCTATACCAAAGCTGGGCCGGTATCGGTCACCATTTCAACAGGCTATGTATTGTTACCCGGCACAGCGCGTACGGCGCTTGAAGCGATGGCGCGCGGTGAAGAGTCCCTTAGTCATGCCAAGGGTCTGGGGCGCGACAAAGTTTATTGCTACGAATCAAACGAAGAATCAGAGGTTAGCCGCCGCGCGAAAATGAAAGTGGCAGACCAGATTATGACGGCGATCAACAGTGATAAGGTTTTGCTGCATTATCAGCCGATTGTTGATGCTGTCACGGAAGAGGCCTCTCATTTTGAATGCCTGGTGCGCATCGCGAACCATGAGGGTGACCTTGTCCCGGCTTATCAGTTTGTTCCGGTGGCCGAGGAGTTTGGCTTGATCCGAGCGCTCGACAAGAAAGTGTTGGAGCTTGCGGTGAAGCGACTGGAGAGCATGCCTGGTCTGAGGCTGACGCTGAATGCCTCCGGTATGACGACAACCGATATTGCCTGGGTGCGTAAAGCTGTCGAGCTTTTGGAGGGCCGGCGCTCGCTTGCGGAACGTCTGACGGTGGAAATCACAGAGACCGTGGCGCTGACAGATATGGCGGAGCTGAAAAACTTCGTCGCGATCCTGCGCGAGATGGGGTGTCAGGTTGCGATTGATGATTTTGGGGCGGGCTATACGTCCTACCGCAATCTGCAAACGCTGGATGTGGACATGGTCAAGATTGATGGTGTCTTTGTCCGTGATCTTGCCTTGTCACAAGACAATCAGTTCTATGTACGGGCATTGGCGGAACTGGCTCATTATTTCGGTTTGAAGTGCGTTGCTGAATGCGTCGAAACCGCCGAAGAGGCTAGCCTGCTTCGCGAGCTCGGTGTTGATTTCCTGCAAGGCTATTATTATTCCAAGCCGATTGAAGCGCCTGAATGGCACCGGTCTGAGCTCGACAAGAGCGCTTAGTCGCTTTCTGACATTTTGCCCAACTGTTCGCGGATCTCTTTGAGCTGCGCTTTCAACTCGTCGATCTCTGCGGTGTCGGCATTACCTCGCGATGGGGCGGCGCCTGTTTCGTCGCTGGTGCCCAAATTGGAGAAGGGCGTGAACATGCGCATGGTTTCCTGAAACATCGCGATGTTTTTGGTGATCTGGTCTTCGAAGCGCTTGTAAGCCTGGTTCGTCCCGAAAGTGTCCTGCAGGCGGCCGCGCATTTCTTCCTGCTTTTCAGCAAAGGAATCCATGCTCATTTCCAGATAGGAGGGCACAAAAGCCTGCATGCTGTCTCCGTAGAAGCGAATGACTTGCCGCAGGAACTGAATGGGCAAAAGGTTTTGCCCCTTGGCCTCTTCCTCAAAAATAATCTGGGTAAGCACAGATTTTGTGATGTCTTCGCCTGACTTGGCATCAAAAACCTGGAACTCGATCCCCTCTTTGACCATCTGGGCCAGGGTGTCGAGGGTCACATAGGAACTGGTCGCCGTATTGTAGAGCCGCCGGTTGGCGTATTTCTTGATCGTGATGGGTCCGGACCCGTCATTTTTTGCTTTTGCCACAGTGTTGTGTCCAGTTGTGTTGCGCCCCGTTTTCCGGGTTGGTCCTGAGGGCGTGAAAAAGCCTCTTCGCGCGCCCGCGTGAGATGTAAGCTGCTATTTTGACCCCCGATCGCGGCCCTGCGCAAGCATTACTTCGGCACTGCGGTATGAAGATTGCCGCAAAATTTGGAATATATGGTTCATTCTACAACGCAGCGCACAATTTTCTGGAAAGGGACCTATGTTTCGGGCATGGTACGAAAGTTCCAAAATAAGGCCCCAAAACTTGCAGCATATTTCAAAGCTTCGGAAGTAATCAGTTAATAAGAAGGGCTGTCGACAAGGGAGAGAAGAAATGTCGGATGTGGTCATTGCATCTGCCGCACGCACGGCGGTGGGTAGTTTCAACGGATCGCTGGCGAGCGTGCCGGCTCATGAACTGGGCGCTATTGCCATTCGAGAAGCGCTGGCGCGTGCCAAGGTGGCGGGCGAAGAAGTTTCTGAAGTGATTATGGGTCAGGTATTGGCCGCCGGTCAGGGGCAAAATCCAGCACGGCAGGCGTCAATGGCCGCAGGTGTTCCGGTCGCCAGTCCGGCCTGGATTGTCAATCAGGTCTGTGGGTCGGGGTTGCGGTCGGTCGCTTTGGGCGCGCAGGCAATTCTGAACGGCGACTCGTCGATTGTGGTTTCTGGCGGACAGGAAAACATGAGCCTGTCGCCGCATGTGGCACATCTGCGCCCTGGCGTCAAAATGGGCGATGCCTCCTTTATTGACTCCATGATTAAAGACGGGCTTTGGGATGCCTTTAATGGCTATCATATGGGGCAGACTGCTGAAAATGTTGCCGAGAAATGGCAGATTTCACGTGAGCAACAAGATGCCTTTGCGGCCCATTCCCAAAACAAAGCCGAAGCGGCGCAAGCGGCTGGCAAGTTCAAAGACGAAATTGTGCCGGTGACCATTAAAACCCGAAAAGGGGATATCGTCTTTGAAGACGATGAGTTTATCCGCAAGGGCGTTACGGCGGAAAGCATTGCCGGTCTCAGACCAGCCTTTCAGCGAGACGGCGGCACAGTGACGGCGGCCAATGCCAGTGGCATCAACGATGGGGGCGCGGCCACCGTGTTGATGTCGGCGGCCGAGGCTGAGAAGCGGGGTATTGAACCTCTGGCACGCCTTGTTTCCTGGGCACAGGCTGGCGTTGATCCATCGGTCATGGGCTCGGGACCAATTCCGGCGAGCCGCCTGGCGCTGAAAAAGGCGGGGTGGTCGGCTGATGACCTTGATCTTGTAGAGGCCAATGAGGCTTTCGCCGCGCAGGCTTGTGCGGTGAACAAGGATCTGGGCTGGGATCCAGCCAAGGTGAATGTCAATGGCGGCGCGATCGCGATCGGTCACCCCATTGGTGCCTCTGGTAACCGAATTCTGGTGACGCTCCTTCATGAGATGAAACGCAGCGGCGCTAAAAAAGGTCTCGCCACATTGTGTATTGGCGGCGGCATGGGCATTGCAGCCTGTTTTGAACGTGACTAACCCAACAGAACAATAAGAAAAATTGGGAGATAAGAATGTCTAAAGTAGCAGTGGTAACGGGTGGCACCCGTGGTATCGGACGGGCCATTTCGGTTGCACTCCAGGAAGCCGGATATACGGTTGCGGCCAACTATGGCGGCAATGATGCGGCGGCAGAGGCCTTTAAGGCCGAAACCGGCATCGCGGTTTTTAAGTTTGATGTTGGCGACTTTGCCGATTGTCAGAAAGGGGTTGCCGCCATCGAAGCAGAACTGGGTCCGGTAGAGGTCCTGGTCAATAATGCGGGTATTACGCGTGATGCCATGTTGCACAAGCTGACCCCGGAGGCCTGGGACGAGGTGATCCGGGTTGACCTGACGTCCTGCTTTAATATGAGCCGACTTGTGATCGACGGTATGCGGGAGCGCAATTATGGCCGGATCATTTCGGTGAGTTCCATCAATGGTCAGAAAGGCCAGATGGGCCAAACCAATTATTCAGCCGCCAAGGCGGGCGTGATTGGGTTTACCAAAGCATTGGCTCAGGAAACAGCGCGCAAGGGCATTACAGTGAACTGCATCGCGCCCGGTTATATCGATACGGACATGGTCGCTGCGGTACCGGAGAAAGTTCTCGACGGCATTATCGCGACAATTCCGGTCGGACGCCTTGGCAAGGCGGAGGAGATCGCGCATTGCGTGACGTTCCTCGCGGATGACAAGGCGGGGTTTGTTACCGGCGCCACAATCACGGCCAATGGGGCGCAGTATATTGCCGGCTGAGCCGCAAAGTTACACGAGAGGGCGCCTTTTCTAAGGCGCCCTTGTTCGGCCCCCAACGGCCTTGCCGAACCGGTTAAAACCCCTATACTTCCGCAACATATGGGGTCAATCCAGCATCTTATTCTGGCCACAACTGAGGGCTATAAGGCGGCCATGAAACGGTCCGAAAGTCCTGTGTGGTTGTCTGTCGTTGTCGCCGCATCCCTTTGGAATGCGCTTGCGGCACCAGGGTTGGCGCGTGCCCAGGAGCTGGAGGAGGGTGAAGACCCTCGTATCGGGCTTTATTCTTCGGAAATGGGTGAAAACGAGTTTGTTCTCGACCGGACCTCAGACTTTGCCCGCATGCGCTTTACGGGCGAGGAGGAAATCCTGCAGTTGCAGGTGGTGCCGGGTCCGCGCGGGGATACTTTCTTTAAAGACGATTGTGGACGCACGGTTTTGCGCCTGACGCCCTTTGGCGGGGCTACGCTCTATCACGGTGACAGCGATCTGGGAGAGGCGTTCGGGCGCGCCGCCGATGCGGAGCCGTTACGGCTGGAAGCTGTGCTGGCGATGAACGCTCAGTCGTTGGGACAAAAAATACTGGCCGCCTTTGAAGAAGACTTCGGCTACGCCATGACGGTGGAAATTGATTATCACGCCGGTCCCAGGGGCGGCACAGAAGCGGCGCCTTTGGTAAGTGCTCTTGAAAACACGGTGACCGCCTTGCGGCGCATCTCACGGGACGATGTGGGCCGCGATATCTTGCGCGACCGGCTGCGGCATATTTCCTTTGTCGCCGCGCCGACCAAAGATTTGTCTCTGGATGGGCAACATCTGGTGGTGCGTTATCGGTGGGGCGGGGATATTTCCGGTGTGCCGACTTCAGCATCCATTGCCTGCTATTTAGAAAATAATCTGTAAAATCAATGGCTTGGTTTCTGGTCGAGGCCTGAAACCCGCGCCCCAAATTTGCCCTAATCATAACCTAGCTTTATGATCTTGTCGGGGAACCGCTTTAGATGGGCTTATTTGTGACAACTCGAATTTCACTTTCGGGCGCGGCGATATCGCTGGCCGGGTTGGTATTTGTACTGGCTGTGATTGCTGGCGCCGCACTTGCGGAGCCTTCCGGATCGCTTTTGGACGAACGGGTCAAGCGCGATCAGTCCCGGGCATTTTCAGATGAAGCGCGTTACACCAGTGAGGTTTGCGACACCACGATCACGGCCTCCATTCACTGGGAGAGTTTTGAGAAGCGCGACGGCAACCTGACCCGATCCTATGACAAGGATTGCGACAACGCCTTATCGGCCATTGAGCGGATCTGCCGCGAAGGTAAATGGGAAGAGGTCGCGGCTAATATCAAGCGAGTGCGCTGCGGGGCAGGCAATGAAATACGCGCGGTGCTGGATAACGGCACGCTTCTTTTTGCTGTTACGAAACGCCCCAGTGGGTCGCATGAAGAGGTCTACCGGTACCTCAATAAACGGCTTTAATCGATCTCAGTCAGAAATTGTCTTTCAGTCGCCGCGTCTCTGCGAACACCTCGACAATGGGTGCGCCGAGTTTGTTGATGTTGGCCTGCAGGTCCTTGCTGGTTGGTCGCAGGAAGGGGTTGGTGGCTTTTTCAAGCGCCATGGTGGAGGGCACGGTTGGTTTGCCCGCCGCGCGTAATTCGTCAATCTGCCGCGAGCGGGAAACAAGTGCTTCGTTTTGCGGTTCCACGGACAGCGCAAAGGCGGCATTGGACTGGGTGTACTCATGAGCGCAGTAGACAATGGTATCGTCCGGCATGGTCATCAGCTTTTGCAGTGAGGACCACATCTGCTCAGGCGTGCCCTCAAATATGCGGCCGCAGCCCAGCGCAAACAAGGTATCCCCGACAAATGCAATGCCAGCCTCTTCAAACCAGTAGGCGATGTGACCGGCAGTGTGCCCCGGCACATCAAAAACCATTGCTCTCTGGCTGCCGAGTGCAACCGTGTCACCATCTCCAACCGCCCTATCGAGGCCGGGGATCTTTGCCGCTTCGTTTTTCGGGCCAATTACTTTGCAGCCGGTCTTCTCTTTGATTTTTTGATTGCCGCCTGCATGATCAAAATGGTGATGGGTGTTCAGGATATAGGTGAGCTGCCATCCGGTTTCGTCCAGGGCCTTCAGGATGGGTGCCACGTCCGGCGTATCAATGACGGCAGTTTCTCCTGATACCGGGTCGTGAACCAAATAGCCGTAGTTGTCGCTCAGGCAAGGAAATTGGTGGACCTGCAAAGGGGATCTGCCCATTTTGACGCTCCTGTTTTGGGGTTTGTTCAATCTTGTGGCACACTATACCCCATGAACTCGCCAGGGCGAGTGACATTTGGACGAAGAGGAGCGGTGGCTTAGGCATGCATTGGGATGTTGTTGACCTCCGAGAGTTTTACGCCAGCTCGCTGGGACGCATGGCCGCGCGTACGATCCGAACATCTGTGCGTCGTCTTTGGCCGCAAGTGAGGGGTCTTGATGTTCTGGGCCTTGGATATGCGTCTCCCTTTCTGGGTCAGTTTCGCGGCGAAGCGGCGCGGGTTTTCAATTTCATGCCGTCAGGGCAAGGGGTGGTGCATTGGCCGCCGGATCGGGCCAATCAGGCGGCCTTGGTGGAAGAGGGACAATTGCCGCTGGGAGACGGATCGGTCGACCGAATTCTGCTGGTGCATGCCATTGAGAACTCTGAGTCTCTTGGCGCATTGATGAAAGAGGTTTGGCGCGTTCTTGCGCCGGGCGGGCGGCTGATGGTCATCGTGCCCAACCGTATTTCACTTTGGTCGCGGGCCGATCGCACACCTTACGGCTATGGACGACCGTTCTCGAAATCACAGCTTATCTCGCTCTTGCGGCATCACGATTTTTCTCTTGAAGAAAGTACAAGGGCGTTGTTCTTCCCGCCCTTCACGCGGCGATTTTTTATCCGCGGTGCGCCGGCCTGGGAACGTGTGGGCGCACGCCTGTGGTGGCAAAATGGCGGTGTCATTCTGGCTGAGGCCACCAAACGAATTTATGCCTTGCCGCGGCCAGAGAAGGCGAAGCTTCCTTTGCGGGTTGTGCAGCAATTGCGTCCGGCCGTGGTGCAATCGCGGGCTCATCCCAAGAGCTAGCGGGGTTGCGCGTTGGAGGAGCCGCCCCGACTGAGCAGAAAGATCGCCTGCTCTCCAATCCAGTTGGCATGAGCGAGGGAGCCATTGATCTGTCGGACATGCGCGGCGGCATTTAACGACACACTCTGTTCAATCTGTGCATTGAGCTCATTGCAAAGGTCCATGAAGTCACGGATCGTGCAGAAGTGGATGTTCGGGGTCGAATACCAGGGCTGGTCGAGGGATTTGGTCACCGGCATACGTCCCTTGAACAGCAAGGCGAGGCGAACTTTCCAGTTGCCGAAATTGGGGAAAGAAACCACCACATGATGGGAAATGCGCAAAAGCTGCTGCAAAACTTCTTTCGGGTTGCGCGTCGCCTGTAGGGTTTGACTGAGGACCACATAGTCAAAGGCGTCCGTGGGGTAGTCTTTCAGGTCAAGGTCCGCGTCCCCCTGGACGACCGTTAATCCCTTAGCGACACAGGCATTGACGCCGCTTTGTGACAGCTCCATGCCGCGGCCGTCCACATTGGCGGCGTCTCGCAAATAGGCCAGGAGAGAGCCATCGCCGCAACCAATGTCGAGCAGGCGGGCGTCGGGTGCGATAAAGTCCGCAATAACTTTTAGATCCGGGCGGAGCGTTTCTGTCATGGCCTAGGCTCCTTTGAAGGCAGGTTCGGCGCCGCGCAAAAACCCGCGTACGGTGTCAAACATTTCCGGTTCATCGAGCAAGAAGGCATCATGGCCGCGGCTCGATTCGATCTCGACAAAACTTACATGCGCGGCAACGGCATTGAGCGCCCGCACAAGCTCTTTGGCTTGGGTCGTCGGGAACAGCCAGTCACTTGTAAAGGAGACAAGACAGAAGCGTACCGGTGTATTTTGAAATACTTCCGCAAGCGGGCAGCCGCGGTCTCGCGCCAGATCAAAATAGTCCATGGCGCGGGTGATGTAGAGATAGGCATTGGCGTCGAACCGATCCACAAATGTAATGCCCTGGTGGCGTAAATAGCTCTCGACCTGGAAGTCCGCCTCGAAACTGAAGGAGGCAACATCACGGTCCTGGAAATTGCGCCCGAATTTGTCCTGGAGCGCCTGCTCTGACAAATAGGTAATGTGGGCGGTCATTCGAGCCACCGCGAGGCCGTTCGTCGGTTTTTCTTTTTTGGCGTAGTAATTACCCGCCGCCCAGTTGGGGTCGGCTTTAATGGCCTGGCGGCCAACTTCATGAAAAGCAATGTTTTGCGCCGTGTGCCGCGCCGCCGTGGCGATGGGCACCACCGCATGAACGCGCTCGGGATAGGAGGCAGCCCATTCAAGCACCTGCATGCCGCCCATGGAGCCGCCGATGACAGCAAAAAGTTTTTCTATGCCGAGCACCTCCAGAGCAGCGGCCTGAGCGCGCACCATGTCGGCAATGGTAATCACCGGAAAATCGAGACCGAAGGGTAGGCCCGTTTCGGGATTAATTTCGGAGGGGCCGGTGGTGCCCTGACATCCGCCAAGAACGTTCTGGCAAATGACGAAATAGCGATCCGTATCGATGGGGAGGCCCGGGCCCACCATGTTCGACCACCAGCCCGCTTTGCCGGTCACTGGATGTTCGGAGGCGACATGCTGATCGCCCGTCAAGGCGTGGCAGATCAGGACGGCATTCGATTTGTCGGATTTGAGGGTTCCGTAGGTCTGATAGGCAATGCGAACCCGGTCGAGCGAGGCCCCACTGTCGAGCTGCAAGGGCCCCGGCAGGTCGAGGAACAGTTGGCCTGAGTGTTTTGCAGCATCGTTCATGGGGCTTGCCTGTTTTCAGGTTCTTTAGTGGAGCCGGTATTGCTACGGCCCGTTTCCTTGATCTGTCAATGTTTTCTTTGATTTTTGAAGGGCTTATGACTATGGATAGACCGCCCTGTCCGGCGCAAAACAAGAGAAAATGGTAAATATTCAGATCGGCGATGGGATGAAAAAGATGACGGATGAGACAACATCAGAAGAGCTCTTAAAGAAGGAAGCGGGCGGTCTGGCGGCCCTGCGTCAGGAAATTGACGCCATCGACGATCAGATTCACGATCTTCTCATGCGCCGCACGGAAGTGGTGCATGGGGTCGCGCGCGTCAAAAATGCCGCGCGGCAGGTGGGCGAGGAGGAGCATCTGGTGCCCAGTCTTGCCATGCGGCCGGAGCGCGAAGCTGATATTCTCAGACGCCTTAAAGGCCGTCACAAAGGTGAGCTACCGTTCCATGTCATTGCACAATTGTGGCGTGAGCTGATTAATGCCAAGACACGGCTGCAAGGCCCGATGTCCGTTGCGCTCTACATCCCCGGTGATGATAGTCGCCCGTTTGGCATGCGAGACCTGGCGCGGGCCTATTATGGCGCTGCGACCACTTTGAACATCCGAGTAACCGCCTTTGCCGCCTTAGCTGAGGTCGTGCAGGTGCCTGGCGTGATTGGTGTTGTGCCTATGCCGGTGCCGGGCGAGGACGATCCCTGGTGGCCGCATCTTTTGGCCTTTGACGGCCTTAACGAGCTGGGCGGTCCGCGCGTTGTGATGCGCCTGCCTTTCTTGGTGGAGGATCCGGAGGCGCCAAATTATCCAGAGGCGATGACCATCGCCTGTATGGATCAGGTGGAAAGCGGCGATGACCGCTCGCTCTTCATTGCCATCTGCCGCTGGAATGCGGAAGACTTTGAAGTTGTCGGTCAGTGTGCGGAGTTGGGTTTAACTGTCAAAGTAATTGATGCCCATGGCGGCGGCGTGCCACATACGCGGCGTCTTTTTCTGCTAGAAAGTGACGCCTTTGTGAGCCCATCTGATCAAAGGCTCGAAGCGCTCAAATCCACTCAAGGCCCTGTGAGTGAGCTTCGGTCGGTTGGCGGTTATGCCGCGCCGATTGTCGGCCGTAAGTAAAAGGGTAAAGGATCTATCATGACTGTCTCTTCTGGCCCGCAGCCCAAGGCGGGAATTCTCGACATTAAGCCTTATGTGCCCGGCGCCGCGAAGGTTGAGGGCAATGTGACCGTTCACAAGCTTTCCTCCAATGAAACACCGCTTGGAGCGAGCCCCAAGGCGATTGAGGCGTTTGAAAACGCCGGACGCGAACTTGAGCGCTATCCTGATGGCGCCGCGACGGCGCTGCGGGAGGTGATTGCGGAGCATCATGGCATTGAGGCTGAGCGCATTGTCTGCGGCGCGGGCTCAGATGAGCTGTTGCAGCTGATCGGCGACGGGTTTGTGAGTGTTGGTGACGAGGTCATTTATACCGAACATTCTTTTGTGGTTTATGCGCTGGTGACGAAAGCCAATGGCGCGACCCCTATTGTGGTGCCAGAAGTGCGCTGCCGGGCGGATGTGGATGCGATCCTTGAACGTGTGACCGACAAAACCAAAGTCGTGTTTCTGGCCAATCCCAATAACCCGACGGGCACTTATCTGCCCTTCTGCGAGATTGAGCGGCTGCACAGGGAGCTGCCCGCCAATGTTTTATTGGTGCTTGATGCGGCCTACGCGGAATATGTGAGCGAAACAGATTACGAGGACGGCGCCGAGCTTGTGAGAGACGCGGAGAATGTGGTGATGACGCGAACGTTCTCCAAAATTTACGGTCTGGCGGCGCTCCGGATCGGTTGGGCCTATTGCCCGCCCTTTATCGCCGACATTTTGAACCGTATTCGCGGGCCTTTTAACACCTCGGTTCCGGCGCAGGTGGCAGGCATTGCGGCGCTGGCGGATCAAGCGCATGTGGCCAAGGCGAAAGCGCATAATGACCAGTGGCTGCCCTGGCTCACCCAGCAGATTGGGGGCCTCGGGCTTGAAGTGACGCCCAGTGTCTGCAACTTCGTGCTCATTCATTTTCCTGAAACACCCGGCCAAACAGCGGCAGAGGCAGACGCTTTCCTGAAATCCAAGGGCTATATCCTGCGCGCCAATGCGGCGCCGGGTTTGACAAATGCCTTGCGTCTGACCATTGGTCTTGAAGACGAGAACCGGGCTGTTGTGGATATCCTCCGTGATTTCATGGGAGGCAGCGCATCATGAGTGAGACGCTTCTCTTTGAGCGGATCGCGCTGATCGGTATCGGGCTCATTGGCTCGTCCATTGCCCATGGGGCGCGGGCCAAGGGCCTCGCGCGGGAGGTAGTCGGAACGGCGCGCTCAGAGGAAACCCGCAAAGTGGCGCTGGAGCACGGCGTTGTCGATGCGGTCTACGAAAGTGCGGCGGAAGCGGCGACAGGCGCGGATCTGGTGATCCTTTGCGTGCCCGTTGGCGCCATGGGCAATGTGGCCAAAGAGATTGCGGGAAGTCTGAAGCCGGGCACGATTGTCACGGATGTGGGGTCGGTCAAAGCCAAAGTGGTCGAGGTCGTTGCGCCGCAAATGCCTGAAGGCGTCCATTTTGTCGCGGGTCACCCGATTGCGGGCACCGAGCAATCCGGGCCGCTGGCAGGATTCGCCGAGCTCTTTGAGGGACGTTGGTGCATCCTAACGCCGACGGACGAAACGGATGTCGCCGCTACGGAAAAGCTAAAAAGTTTTTGGGAAGCTCTTGGCAGCGATGTGGAAGTGATGGACCCGGCGCACCACGACCTGGTGCTTGCCATCACCTCTCATGTGCCGCACCTCATTGCCTATAATATTGTGGGCACGGCGGCGGACCTTGAAGAAGTGACCCGTTCGGAAGTTGTGAAATATTCTGCCGGTGGTTTCCGGGATTTTACCCGGATCGCCGCGTCAGATCCCACCATGTGGCGCGATGTTTTCCTCAACAACAAGGACGCGGTGCTGGAAATGCTCGGGCGCTTTGTCGAGGATCTCACGGCCCTCCAGCGGGCGATCCGCTGGGACGATGGAGACGCGCTCTTTAATCTCTTCACGCGCACGCGGGAAATCCGGCGCGGCATCGTGGAGGCCGGTCAGGAAACGGCGGAAGCCGACTTTGGTCGCCACCACGGGGCGAAGGACGAGACGCAAGACTAGGCGCGGTTATTTCACCTCGAAGCCAAGGTCTTTTAGCTTAAAGAGCGGCAGGAAGTGGAAGGAGACTTCTCCGTGTTTAACTTTAAGCGGCAGATGCAAGGCGCCGTCTTCGGAAGGTTCGCCGGCGACTTCCAAAATGCCGAAGAGGGCCCCCGCGACAATCACCGCGAGGGGTTCCATCTCTCCTTCGTCTTCCAGTGCGCGCACCAGGTCCCGGTGACCTTTTAAGGTGAGGTCGAGAGTGCCCGAGGGCTGGCGGCCTTCTTTTGATTTCAACTTGCCGGAGAGGCTGACAGTTACCGGCTGCCAGTCGATGGCCATTTCGTGCAGGGTGAGGCCTTCGGCCTTGTCCGTGAGGCTGCGGCGCACGGTTTTCAGACTGCCGTTGTGAAGGCCCGGCATTTCGTCCGAGGTGCGTGTGAAGTTCAAGGCCATGCGCGACAGCACCTCTTCAAAACCGTCAGGTGTTTTTCGGTCGCTGGCGATGTCGCGCGCCTCAAAAACAAAGTCGTGAGCAATGGCGCCGAGGCCGTCATCCTCTGACGCGCGGACGCGGGAGTGAACCTCCACACGGGCAATTTCCATGTGGGTGATCTCGTCTTGCAGGGGCGCCGGGCGGTAGTCCCCGATCTGCGCAATATCGACGATGAGGTCTGAGAGGACGGTGTCGGCCTGGCGTACTTTGCCGCGATTGAGCATCAGGCTCATGCGCATGGCACTGCCGGTCACCCTATAGGCCTGGCGGGCGAGGGGGCGCCCCACCGGGCTCTCGCGCTCCTCCACCTCGATGGTTTGTGTGCCGAGAAATTCCAAAATGACGTGATTGAATGACCAGGCCTGAGAGATAATTCTCAGCTCATCTCCGTGCCAGCGGGGGCTGCGATCGCCCTCGGTGACGAAGATGTCCGGCTCCTTGAGGGTGGCAACAAGACGGTAGGGATAACCGGACACTTCCAGGGAAGTCCATGCGACTTCAGTTCCCTCTCGCGCTTGATCCTTCGCCCAATCTTTGATGCCGTCTTCGATACGCCCAGCCATGTGGAACCAGTAGGCCGTGTAAAGCCCCACGAGGACGAGAAACCCGAGGCTTGGCCAAGTGACTTTATTTTTGAAAAGCAGTTCCTTCATGGGGGTTGCTCCGGTCCTTCCTCTTACGCGGGCTTGGCTCATCCAAACCGGATAATAGGGCTATCTTGTGGCAGCGCGGAAGGCCTTGTCCGCCTTGATTTCTTCGGCGCCGGTAAATTTGGCGAGCTTTGCCAATTCCTTGCGCAGGGCGTCCTCGCGGGCGGGCGTGGGGCGCACGCCATCTTCCCACCAGAGTCCCTTCAATTCCAGAAGTCCGTCCTTGCGGTGGACCTTGATATCGGCGCGACCGGTAAAGCGGTCGCCTTCGAGGATCGGCAGAACATAATAGCCATATTGGCGCTGTTCTTCGGGCACAAAAATTTCGATGCGATAGTCAAAACCAAAAAGACGTTCCAGCCGGGTGCGGTCGCGGATCACCGGGTCGAAGGGGCTTAGGAAACGCAAAGGTTTGGGTGCCTCCTTCAAGGCGGCGAGATCGTCTTCGAGTGTTGCCAAGGCCACGGCCTTGCGCCGCTCTTTATCAGCGCCAATAATTTCAACTTCGATGAGATCTTTCTCATTCGCCTTGATCCACTTTGCAGCTTCGGGGCTGGTGACGGTGTCCCAGAAGCGGGCGATTTCTCCCGATGTGCCGATCCCCAAACGGGCAAGCGCCGCGCGGCATTTCCAGTCCAGGATCTCGGCGTCGCTTAGCCCCCGGCACTGGCAATCTTCCGGGATCACCCGCTCCGCCAGATCGTAAACTTTCTGGAAGTTGTCGCGGTGGCTGACCGCCAGCGCGCCGGTGCGCCAGAGATATTCCAGCGCGGTTTTGGAAGGTCCCCAGCCCCACCAGGCTTCCTTGAGGTGTTTTTCATCGTCAAAGTCGCGGCTTTTTAAGGGGCCTTCTTTGCGGATGCGGGAGAGGGTTTGTTTGATGACCTTGTGCGGCTCTGGTCCGAGGCGCTTTTTCCAGCTCGCCTTGTGCAGGCTTTTCTCCGCGCGCTCAAAACGCGATTTCCAATAGGGATAAAATTCGGCCGGGATGTAGCAGGCATCGTGGGTCCAGTGCTCAAAGAGGCGGCGCTCTTCTGCATGGAGCCTGTGAAGCTGTTCGCGCTCGTAACATTCAGAGCGCGAGAACAGGATCATGTGGTGGGCGCGTTCCACCGTGTTGATGGTGTCGATCTGCACATAGCCCATCTGGTGAATGAGGTCGTGGAGATCGTCCTGGCTGAGCTTGCGCCTGCGCGGACGGGCCAGACCCTGTTTGTTCAGGATCAGTGCCCGCGCCTGGCGGTTTGTCAGGGTGAGGGTGGCCACAAAGGCCTCAGCTGCATTTGGAGTGGCCGCAGGACATGCAGGTTTCGCATCCTTCGACTTTTACCAGGCTCGGCATGGAACACTTGGGGCAAAGCTTGCCTGGAGCGCCTTCGCCAACAGCTTTCTTTTTGGCGACATCCTGAAGCGGGGTCTCATCTTCCTTGATAAAGCCGATGGCGCGCATGTGCTCTTCGATGACCTCGCCAATGGCGGCCAGGAGCGAGGGCACATAGCGCCCGTTCATCCATTGGCCGCCGCGTGGATCAAAGACGGCCTTCAGCTCATCGACCACGAAGGTCACATCGCCGCCGCGGCGGAAGACCGCCGAGATCATGCGGGTGAGCGCAACGGTCCAGGCGTAGTGCTCCATATTCTTTGAATTAATGAAGATCTCGAAGGGGCGGGCGCGGCCATCCTGCTCAATATCGTTGATGGTGATATAGATGGCATGATCGCTTTCCGGCCAGCGGACCTTGTAGGTGGAACCACCGAGGGAGCCCGGCCGGTCGAGCGGCTGGGTCATATAGACAACGCCGCCCGTCGCGCTGCTCTTTACCGGCTTGGCCTCTTCGGCGGGCTTGGTCTCTTCGATCGACAGGACCGAGCCCGTCACCTCATTGGGACGATAGGTGGTGCAGCCTTTGCAGCCGGTCTCATAGGCCTCCATGTAAACATTCTTGAAGGCTTCAAACGAGATTTCCTCCGGCACGTTGATGGTTTTGGAAATCGATGAATCGATATGTTTTTGGGCTGCGGCCTGGACGCGCACGTGATCATCCGGCGAAAGGGTCTGCGCGGTGACGAAATAGTCCGGCAGATCGTCGGGGTCGCCGCCCTGATCGAGATAGGCGCGGTAGGCATAGTCGGAAACGGTTTCTTCCTGCCTTGTGCCATCGGCGAGCAGGACCTTGCGCTTGTAGGAGTAAGAGAAAACCGGCTCGATGCCGCTCGATACATTGCCGGCAAAGAGCGAGATGGTGCCTGTGGGGGCGATGGAGGTCAAAAGCGCATTGCGAATGCCGTGTTGGGCGATGGCTTCTTTTACGTCCTCGTCCAGATGGGCGATGGTTTCGCCCGCCAGATAGGCTTGCTTGTCAAAGAGCGGAAAGGCGCCTTTTTCCTCCGCCAGTTGGGCAGAGGCGAGATAGGCGGCGCGCTCAATGGCGGCAAGCCAGGTCTCGATCAATTTGACCGATGCTTTGGACCCGTAAGTGGTCTTGCACATGATCAGCGCATCGGCGAGGCCCGTCACGCCTAAGCCAATGCGGCGCTTGGCGGCGGCTTCCCGGGCCTGGGCCTGAAGCGGGAAACGGCTCACATCCACAACATTGTCCATCATGCGCACGGCCGTGGCGGTCAGCTTTGCAAGCTCATCCTCATCAATGGCGGCCGTGTCGGTGAAGGGATCCTTCACCAGGCGGGCCAGATTGATCGAGCCCAAAAGACATGCGCCATAGGGCGGCAAAGGCTGCTCGCCGCAAGGGTTGGTGGCGGCAATGGTCTCGCAATAGTTCAGATTGTTGGCCTTGTTGATGCGGTCGATGAAGATCACACCCGGCTCGGCGAACGCATAGGTCGAATGCATGATCTTGTCCCAAAGATCGCGCGCTTTGACCGTCCTGTAGATCTTGCCGTCGAAAACAAGGTTCCAGTCCTTGTTCCCCTTCACCGCTTCCATAAAGGCATCGGTTGCCAGCACCGACAGATTGAAGGCGCGAAGGCGCCCCGGGTCGCGCTTGGCGGTGATGAAATCTTCTATGTCGGGATGGTCGCAGCGCATGACCGCCATCATGGCGCCCCGGCGTGAGCCAGCGGACATGATGGTGCGGCACATGGAATCCCAGACATCCATGAAGGAGAGAGGACCTGAGGCATCGGCGCCCACGCCTTTGACCAGGGCCCCTTTGGGGCGCAGGGTCGAGAAGTCATATCCGATGCCGCCCCCTTGCTGCATGGTGATGGCGGCCTCTTTCAGGTTTTCAAAGATGCCCTCCATGTCATCGGGGATGGTGCCCATGACGAAGCAGTTAAAAAGCGTGACTGTGCGCTCGGTGCCCGCGCCTGCAATAATGCGGCCCGCGGGCAGGAATTTGTAATCTGCCAGAGCGTCCCGGAATTTTTCGGTCCAGGCGGCGCGTTGGCCTTCTTTTTCGCCTGCCGCCAATGCCGCGGCGACACGGTTCCAGGTGTCCTCGACAGTTGCGTCAATGGGGGTGCCATCGGGCTCTTTGAACCGATATTTCATGTCCCAGATCTGTGCGGCGATGCCGTCAGGTTGGTTCAAGAGGTCGCTCATGTCATTCTCTTCGTTCGGGGGCTCTCAAGGAGAGCTATTTTAGGGATGCGGGGCCTGCCAGGCAATAGAATGTTCTCCTTATGTTTCCATAAGACTGTTCACAGGCGCTGATGTTATAAGCAATTGAGGTTAATTAGGATTTTCATTTCATCCACAGGCTGTGGAACAAATGTTCCGCCCGGCTGTCAGTCTTTTGGTGTGGCGGCGGCGGCGAGGGCGTTTGATGCGTCCTCGATGGCGGTTTCGAGCCGTTTTTCAAAATCCCGGCGTTTCAGGCCGGGCTCTATGGGTGGCAGGATTTCGAGGGTGATGACCCCTGGGTGCTTGATGATGGTGCGGCGGGGCCAGCAAAGGCCAGAATTGGTCGCCACCGGAATGCAAGGGACTTTCAGCCGCGTATAGAGGGCAGCGACCCCCGGCTTATAGGCGGGATCGGCCAGGGGTGCCCGGCGGGTGCCTTCCGGGAAGATAACCACGGTTTGCCCGCGGGCCAGCCGTGCCTCAGCCTGGGCCAGCATGGATTTCAGCGCCTTGGCGGCAGCGGCACGGTTGACCTGAATCATGCCGGCCTTGGCGGAATACCAGCCGATGATGGGGATCCACATGAGCTCGCGCTTGAGGACAATGGCCGGGTCCTTGATCAGCGAGAAGAAGATGGCTGTTTCCCACATGGACTGATGCTTGGCGGCGATGAGTTTGGGGCCGTCGGCGAGATGCTCAAGGCCGTGCACCTCGTGGGTGATCTTGCACAGGACCCGCAAACCCCAGCGCAGCGCGTTGCCCCACCATCTGATGCCATGGACCACAGGTGAGCGGTCCGGCCACAGCAATGTGGGCAGCCACAGGAGCCCCATGACCAATGTCACGACATAGACATAGATGTTGAAGAGGAGGGATCTCAGAAAGGTCATCAACGCGTGGGGGTCAGGGGTCAAGAATCAGCGCAAGCGCACTCAACCGTGATTTAACCGAAAACGGAGGTGGGCAACAAGGTACTTGCCGTATTCGGTGACAAGCAGGCGGATCGCGTGGGGGCTATGCCACCAGCCCTCCCGGTTCAGGCTCTTGGGGAAAACCGGATAGGCAATAATGGTCAGGCCGGCGTCAGCGTTTTTCATCTCCGCGAGAGATCGGGGCATATGGTAATAGGCGGTGACGAGAATGACCTCATTGTAGCCATGCTCTGCGGCCCAGGCGGCTGACTCAATGGCGTTACCAATGGTGTTGCGGGCGTCGGTGCCCAGATCCACACAGCAATCGAATTTTTCCTGCCGTTCAGGCGAAATCAGTTCCCGCACTTCCTGTCGCAAGATCTGGTCATTCACACCGGAGATTAGCATGCGGTTGGCACTGCCATCGGTGAGCAGTTTCATGCCCGCGGCGATGCGGTCGCCGCCTCCTGTCAACACAATGATGGCATCGGCCTTTGGATTTTTCGGAGCGTCGGACGGCAACAGTGACATAAAACGCCCAAAGCCAATCAGAAGGGCGACGAGGACCAAGAGTAGTGCAAATGCAAGAAATTTGCGCAGCAGGGCGTGTTGCCTTCTACGTTGGGACAGGAATATGGATGATCTGGCTACCATATCTTGGCCACTCTACAATTACAAACTCCAGTGTCTCCCCTTGAGCACCGGTATTTCAGCTTAGCACAGATGGCTTCCGAGACAAAAAAATGTGGGAGCCAGAGGCTCCCACATGATTTGACTGAGGTCGGAAATGGTGCTTTTAGAAGCGCCATTTTAGAACCAGTTGAAGACGGTGGTCAGTGCCGCCATCGCCAAAGGTGCCTTCGTAAGCGAACCCAATCCGGGTCAGGTCTGATTCTCCAAATATCGAGAAGCCGATAACCGCCGCACCGCCATCCATTTCAGGGCCGTAGAGCATGAAGGGCGTGCCGTCATACCCGGGGTCAACATCAGGAATGGATTCTTTATAGAATTGATATTCCCGATTGTAAGGCTCGTCGACAGAGGAGTCGCGGTAACCGATCTTGAACTCAGTTGTGTAGAACATTCTCTTGCCTTGGGTTTCCATACCGAAGACGGTACCGATCTCCCCAATGGTTCCGGTTTGAGAGAATTCGCCTCCTCGCAAGATGAAGCCGACATCACCTTTTTCCTGATAGGCGTCCTCGTCCAGGCTCAGATAGGTGATCGAAGCATAAGGGTCCATGTAAAGGTCGTCCGCACCCAGACGGTATTTTGCTTCGAAATATCCGCCGTGCATCGTGCCGGTCCAATCAGCTTCCGCTTTGTAGCGTGTGCCCTGGACAGTCAAGATGCGGTTGGAGCGGTTTTCAGACATGCCGTAGCCATAAAGGCCGGTCAGTGTCAGACGATCAAAGGAGGTGACACCATAGCCGAGCAGCCATGTGGTCCATGACTTGTAAGGCTTGGATTCAGAGCCATCCGGCTCGCTGCTAATGGAAGAAAGCGCTAGCCCAACGCCCAGTTGATCAAACAAGCCGTTGGTGACCTCATAGCCCCCCGCCATCTGGAAGCCGCTGGCGCTATATCCGCGTGCGGTATCAGAGGGGTCCTGGGTACGCGTAAACCCGTTTTCGGTCGCCCAGAACTGGCCGGTTCTGTAACGCTGTGCGGAGAGCAGAGGGCGATCGGTTGCCGATTGCGCAATGTTGCGGAAAGCCAGCTGCCCCAGTTCGAAACTGGCGTTTGTGTCATCTGGCAAGGCACCGTTCAGGACCCGTTCAAATTCGCGCTGTTCAACAATCGAGTGGAAGGACGTGGTCAAATTGGTGTTGATATTCATCGCCTCGCGCAAGGGGTCATAGAAGGTCGTCAGGCTTTCATTGAGCCCGAGTTCTTCGGCGGTTTTGGGGGCGATCTGAAGCACCAGGTCGTCATTCAGCACTAAGGCAATATTGTAGGCATAGGGCGTCTCCTCAAGAACCAGAGAGCCCAGTCCGCCCAGCAGATCAATCGCGCCCGCGCCGCCGATGATGGTGTAGGTGGTGTTGGCCGTTATGATGCTTTCAAAATTTGTGGCGAAGGTTACGCCTGGGTCCAAAGTGGCGAGATTTCCCACCATGAAACCGGCATTGAGAGCGTCCGGGTTGATGTTGAGGGTAATTGTGGAGGTGTCGGCGATGGTCAGGGTGTCCAGGTCAACTGTCGCCGCTGAATTGAGGGCCAGATTGCCTTCAATATCAGCCGAGGCTGTACCGTATTCTGAAATCAGGAACCCGTTGAAGATACTCTCGGCGCCGAGGAAGAAATAATCCAAGCCCATTCCGAGAGAGACATCGCCGTCGATGCGGCCGGAATTGAACATGAAGGTGTCATCTCCGCTGCCCATCAAAATGTCGCCATTGATGCGGGCGTTGGAATAGACATCATCGTCTGGATCGTCGGGATCGGCGCCTTCAGTCAGCCAGCGCTTTTCGTTGACGATGAGTGTGCCGGTTGTGTTGGCGGTCAGATCAATGGCCGTACCTGCGATTTGTGAGCGCGATTGTTGAGCATTGGGTGTTAACTCCCAGGCTGAAATCGTGCCCGTATTTGTAATGCTGGAAATAGCGCCGGTAACATCCTGGATAGCCAGGATAGACTGGGATTCCACATAGGCCTGAGCGGCAATGGCGCCATAGTTAACAATGTCGACGCTGTCGGGGGTTGTCGCGACCTTGAGGGCGGTGACAGAGTAGATTTCTTCAGTGCCATCGGCCGCGGCGGTGATGGCGCCATAGTTGACAATTTCCGGAACAATAACATTGGCGCCGATGTAAAGCGCTGTGGCGTCCGCATCGGAAGCGTTTGCCTTGATCGTGTTGTCACTGCGCAATCCGCCGGAAAGATCGACGGTGTAAGTCGTGAAGCCGTCAAAATATCCTTCAATCCAGACCGCTGTCGCATCTTGTGTGGCTTGACCGGCGGCTGAAATAACGCCGAGATTTAGAAAGCCTTGGCCATCTCCTTTTGAGGTGACCGGCCCGAGGGTGATATCGGCGGGCGCCGCGGCATTGAGTTCAGGGGAAATCCAAACGGTGGCGACCGCCCCGCTGGATGTGATGGTGCCAAAAGATCTGTCAGGATCTTCGATGTCATCAATGGCTTCTTGATAGGTCAGGCCATCATTTAGGAAACCGCCACTGATGCTGGCGCCAATGCCAACCGCTGTATCGGTGACGAAATAGAGTATGTTGTCCGGATCGGTCTCATCTTCGTAGACAAGGGTTTGAGCCGAAATGTTGCCGCGATTTCGGAAATCACCGGTGATGTCAGCGCCGACCCAAACGGCTGTGTTGTTATCGCCGTTTGCGGCAATCGTCCCCAGATTGGTGAAATTACCAATCAAGCCGGTTTCAAGGGCGACGGCATAGGAGTTCGCCCCGCCGACACGGATGGTGCCGCCGAGCTCATTGGTGATGTCGCCGGTAAAGTCCCCGGGACCCATGAGGCGGACCCCATATTTGCCGGTGGCCAGATTCTTAACGTTATCAGCAGGCGTGGTAATCAGATAATTGTTGTCCAGCTCGCCTGTCAGACCGCCGAGGATGAGAACCACGGTGCTGTTATCAACGTCGTCGACGGTGATTTGGCCCCCATTTGTGACGGTATTGCCTGAGTCAATGGTCAGGGCAACCCCGCCAGCTGCCGAGATGATGCCGGTGGACTCAAGGATGATATTGTCCGCAGCGCCTGCGTTGATGGTTGAGGTCGCTAATGGCCCGGCTTGTTCATCACTGATCGTCACATCGGCAAAAGCTGGAGATGACAGATAGGCCAGCGAGCAGGCACCAAGCAGCAATCTCGACTTAAATTTGGCAGGCATAGAGGAAAACTCCTGAGTGGGTACAGTCTCGTTTCAGGTCCGGATGGGAACCCCCCGAAAGGTCGCAGATATCGGATGATATAGCACCCGTCAACCGCCCAGAGATGGACCTATGATTACAAATCTGACAGATGTTTAGCACATATTGGCCGGTAATCAATTTGCCTGTGTTCAGAGGCCTTTACATCACCTCTTTCAGGACTCGCAGGACCGTTTGGCGGGCCGTGAGGGCGGCGGTCACCACGGTCAGAACCGGGATCAGAAAGAGGGCGGAATAAAGCTCGGGACGGTAGGCCAACGTGGGCAGGAGACCTTGTGTGTCCGGATCGACATTGAACGCGGAAATCTGGCCCATGGCGAGAAAAACAATCGCCGCCGCGCCGATACCCATCAGGCTCGCCCATAGGGCAATCCATTGAAAATGCTTCTGAAATTGGCCTGCAATGAAACGGTCTTCGGCGCCAATCAAGTGCAAAACCTCGATGATTTCGTGGTTGGAGGCCATGTCTGCCCGGGTGGCAAATACCACGATCATGGCTGAGGCCGTGACAATGAGCGCCAAAACCGCAAAGGCCAACCACCTCAGCGCGCCAGCAAACCTCGCCAGGCGATTGTTCCAGCGGCTGTGATCGTCCAGGACCGCACCGGGAATGGCCGCTGTCAGTTGCGAGGCAAGAGCCGAAACATCGCTGCCGGAGCTGGCAAGCTTGATTTCCACAAGCTTGGGCAAGGGCAAAGTGGCAATGATTGTTGAGTCGCCCAGCCAGGGCTCTAAAAGGCTCGCGGCCCGGGTGTCGCTCACAGGGGTTGCCTCAACGACGCCCGGTGCCTTTTTAAGGATCTCGAGGGCCGTAGCCATTTGCTCGTCGGCAGCCATTTCTGCGTTTGGTTTGAGCTGCAATGTCAGGGATTGGGCCAGATTCAGGGTCCAATTGTTGGCCGCCTGACCGACCGCCATCCAGGCGCCCAAGGCCACACTGGCCAGGAAGCACATAATCGCAATGACCCGCGTCAATCCTTCGCCGGCCATGGGGCTGTGCCCGGTGCCCGGCAGGATGGGCGCGGTCATGGCGCGTCCGGCGTGGGTGTCTGTTTGTTCCGTTTCGGGGGTGGGAGAGGGCGTGCTCACAGGGTGCTTTCTCCTGGATGATCGGAAGTGTCCTGCAAACCCAGGGCCGAAGCGGGCGGCATGGGGGGCATGTTTTTTTGATCCAGCTCGCCCGCCGTCAAGTGGAGCTCCGGCGCGCCGACGGCCTCGACCAGATATCGGTCGTGCGTTGCAAAAACTATGGTGGTGCCCATCTTGTTCAATTCCAAAAACAGCCTTAACAGCCGGATCGACATTTCCGGGTCCACATTACCCGTGGGTTCGTCGGCAAGCAGCAGATCCGGCTTGGCGACAACGGCGCGGGCGATGGCCACACGCTGTTGTTCGCCGCCAGAGAGTGCGGAGGGTTTTTCGTGGATCCGTTCGCCCAAACCGACCCAGGTCAGCAATTCGACGACGTCCGGGCGGTACTCTTCCAGCGATTTGCCCGCAATGCGCAGCGGCAAGGCGACATTTTCAAAACTGGTCAAATGATCAATCAGGCGAAATTCCTGGAAAACGACCCCGATGCGTCGCCGCAAGTGTGGCAGCTCCTGCCGGGGCGTTTGCGACAGGGTATTGCCAAAGAGCTTAATCTGGCCCTGGGTCGGCCTTTGAGCCAGATAGAGAAGCTTCAGCAGCGTGGTTTTGCCCGCGCCGGAGGGGCCGGTCAGAAAACGGAAATCGCCCGGGGACAATTCAAAGGATATGTCCCGCAGAACATCGGCCCCCTTGCCGTAGGCCATGTGGACGGACTCAAATTTGACGATGGCGTTAATGGGGGGGCTCCTGAATTTGCCTTGACCGAAACCGTCTGACATTGGCTCATTGACTTGATTAGTTGATAGCTGTTTTGTGCTGTTCATTCCAGCCCCAAGTCAGATCAAGGTGCGGATCCGTCAATTTGCCTCTTTGGCATTTTCGCGCTTCTGTGGCAGACTTGGCCGCCTTGTCACAAATGAATGAAACTTAGGTTTTTTGCGTAAGTCCAATGATTCTCACCTGCCCTGCCTGTAACACACGCTATCTTGCCGACTCGGAAGGTTTTCTGCCCAACGGGCGAACGGTGCGCTGCACGAACTGCGAGCACACTTGGTTTCAAGAGCCCGCTCAGGATGGTCCCAAACAAGTCGTTGTCGAAAATGTTGACGCCCGCGTGGTCCATTCGGGATGGTCTGGCGGCGCTGCTCTGCAGGAGGATCGATCCTCCCGGCGGGCGCCTTGGCTTGCGGCGATATTGATGTTTGTTGCGGTCATTGGGCTGACACTGGCCATTGGCTATTTCTATCGCACGGAGATCGCCAAAACCTGGCCGCCAGCTGAGGGCCTTTATGCAGCTGTTGGGCTGCCGGTTTCGACGGGGGGGCTGTTGATCACACATCCGTCCTATTCCCGGATCGTTGAGGATGGGGAGCCGGTGCTGGTGGTGGAAGGGGTCCTGTTCAACGACACAGAGGAAGCGGTGCCCTTTGGCCCGATTTTGGCAACCCTGAGAGATTCAAATCAGTCTGAGCTGGATAGCTGGCAGTTTGTGGCTGGAGAAGGCACGCTTGAGCCGGGGGGCAAGCAGATCTTTGAGACCCGCCGGGTTAATCCGCCGGCGGCGGCATTTGAGCTGGAGCTGATCATCCTGGCGGATGAGCCTTCCTAAAAGCGTTTGAGCAACCGCTCCAGATATTGCAATTCAATTGTCGGGCGACCGCTTTCGGCGGCACGCTTTTGCAGCTCTTCCAATATGTCACGCGCGCGTTGCAAATCCCGCTCACTGGGTACCTTTACCTGATCGCCCAGTGAAGTTGCCGAGCCTGGTGTTCGGCCAAGAGGATCTTCGGAGCCGCCGGTTTGTCGCTGACTGGAGGTGGCGGTTTGCTGCATCAGCTGGTTGGCGAGATCATTGGCACCCTGGCTGAGGGCCTCAATGGCGCGGCGCTGTTCTTCTTCCGCGGCGGCGCCACTGTTCTGCGTCAGACTCTGAGCCGCGTTTTGCATGGCGTCGACGGCGCCCTGGAGCCCTTCAAGCCCGTCGGCTCCGGGGGCGAGCTCGGAAATTTCATCGGTGAGGCCGCCAAGATCTTGGCCCAGTTGGTGCTGGCTCGGCGCCAGGTTTTGCAAGGGGGTTGGTTGCCCTTCGGTGGCGGGTGTCTTAGCGCTCCCAGGTGCGGGCAGGTCTTCTTCCTGCACGGGGCTCTGCTGTGCGCCTTTGGCCCGCTGGGCGTAGGTCTCGTCCAGCAGGCTGCGCTGGCGGTTTAGAATATCGGTCAACTCATCAATGGTTTCGGTAAGACGGGCCTGTTCCGGGGTCAAGGGGACAGGTCGTCCTGTTGCCAAGTTCTCCATCAAGCGCTGGAGCTGAGCGAGCAGCTCGCGGGCTGCCGCCGTGTCGCCGGTCTGGATCAGATCCTGAATATCTTGCAGGAGCTTTTGCAGGTCTTCGGCCCGCATCTGTTTGGCATTGGCGGGGGCCTTGGAGCCCTTCTGGGATTGGCGGTCCTCAGACATGGCCTGCTCGGCCAAAGCTTTCAAATAATCATCCAGGGCCTTGTTGTAGGCCTGCATCAGGCGTTCGATCTCAGCGGGGTCCGCACCCTTGGCGAGAGCATCCATCAATGCCTTTTGCGCCATGCGCATGTTTTGTTCAGCGGCGGCCGCGTCACCATCTTCCATGCGCAAGGCCAGGTCCCAAAGGAGAGCATAAACGTCCTCGATCTCGGACATTTTCTCCGGTTGGCGGCTGATGAGGCTCCAATAGGCAGAACGCAGCCCGAGAAACAGGGTGTAGTCCTTGGCGACATCCGGGCTCATGGTTGCCAGGACATCGAGGGCCATTGCAACCTCGTCCCAGGCCCCGGGGGCGCGCGCCAGGTTTCGGCGTTGCTCAATGATGGCTTTCGCCAAAGGGTGGAGAAAGGCGCGTTCGGGCAGGGTCAAGTCGGCCGGCGGCGAGCGACCGATCTGCCCCACAGCATCAATGGCCAGAAGCTGCACACTGACCGGTAGACCGGCCCAAGGGTGCGCGGTCAAATCCAGATAACCGGTTTCATCGACCCGTTGCGGGTTGCGAGAGGGAAGGGAGAGAGAATGTGAAAAGATGTCATTGGTGACAGATCCCGTGCCTTCGTCCACAAGACTGAACTGAATGGAGGCCTCTTCAATGCCGTAGTCATCGCGTGCTGCAAAGGGAATTTCAAGGGTCTGACGGATGGTCGTTTTGATCGGCTCGGTCAGGGTAATGGCCGGGGCCCGGTCAGCGATGACGTTAAAGTCCCAACTGCCAATGGTGCGGCCGCGTTGTTTGAGCTCAATGTGCTGACTGACTTCCAACCTGGCGGCACGCTGGGGATCGTCTTCGGAGATCCAGGTCAATGGCCCGGCCGAGGAGTGCAGGTTCAGTTTTGCGCCCTGTTGCGGAGTGCGCGTTACCAGAAGAGAATTTGCGGGAACTTCAAGGGTGCTTGTCGCCGTTTGGGTATCCTGTCTTGAGGTCAAAAAGATGGGGGCGACCCCTGTATAATCAGGTGGATCAATCCAGGCTTCAACGGCGGTTGGTGCGGGTGTTCTCCAACTGAAATCCGGAACAAAGGCGGCTGATATCCGCTCGCGCCAGTCCCATCCCGCGACAAAGAAACTCGGGATCAGCAAAAGTGCCAATAGGGCCCGCAGGGCGTGGGGATCGCGTGCGGGTAATGTGGAGCGCGGCGGGTGAATTTTTGCCGAGGTCACGAGTTCGCCCAGACCCAATCGGTGCTGCTGCCAAAGGTCATTTGTGGCGTCCTCATCGGTGTTCATGGCAGGCCGGTCCATGTATGTGGACAAAGGCCGGTGCTCGAAGTGATTGTCGCGCTCTAAGCGGCGAATGGCCATGGCAGCAGTTGGCCAGCGCATATCCCGAAAAGACAACCAGAGCGCCCGCGCAACCCCAAAAATGCAGCCGACCAAGACGAACAGATGGGCGAGACCTGGCACATAGAGCCAGATGTCCCAGAGCGCCAGCAGCAAAAAGCCTCCGGCAATGCCCGTGGCAGGCCAGAGCCTTGGCCAAATGGCCTCAAAGACGAGGGTGAGGTAAGTGACAGCAAGGCGCCACCCCACGCCAGCCGGCCAGGCAGGGCTGGTTGTCTTTCGCTCTGTGGTGTTTTCGGTCAAACGCTTTGCTGCCTTGTCTTTGCGGTTGTCAACAACCTGCCAGGTCACTTTAGCCAAATTTAGGCAGATTGGACAGCGGGGCGGCGCCGATGGCCCGCTCATTTAAGCCAGGGCGCGACCTTATCAAGAGCCAGAAGGTCCTCGTATGAGGGGCGTTGACGAATGACGGCGAATTCCCGGCCGTCCACTAAAACCTCGGGCACCAGAAGCCGCGAGTTATAGGTGTTGGACTGCACGGCCCCATAAGCGCCCGCGGACAAAATGGCCATCAGGTCGCCTTCCTCTAACGGCGGCAAATCGCGGTCCTTGGCAAAGGCGTCGCCGGACTCGCAAACCGGCCCCACAACGTCAACCCGCTCAATGGCCTGGCTGGCGCCAGGGTCCTTTACGGCAATGATATCGTGATGAGCGTCATAAAGTGTGGGGCGCACCAGGTCATTCATGGCCGCGTCGGCAATGACGAATGTTTTGTCGGCGCCGGATTTGCGATAAATGACACGGGACACCAATATACCCGCATTGCCGACAATCATGCGGCCAGGCTCAAAAAGCAAACGTACTTGCAGCCCGTCCATCAGCGTCTCGATCATCCGGGCGTATTCTTCCGGATGGGGTGGCGGCTCGTTTCCGGCCTTGTAATTGATCCCCAAGCCTCCGCCCAGATCGACGTTGGTAATGGCATGGCCCTGGGCGCGCAGGTCTTTTACCAGGTCGATGACCTTTTGAAAGGCGCGAGAGAAGGGGTCAAGATTTGTGATCTGACTGCCGATGTGGACATCGATCCCAACGATTTCAATGCCGGGCAAAGCGGCGGCCCGGTCATAGGCGGCCCGGGCCTCCTCCCACAGGATACCGAATTTGTTTTCTTTTTTGCCGGTCGAGATTTTCTCGTGGGTTGAAGCATCCACATCCGGGTTTACGCGAAAGCTAATAGGCGCCTTGCGGTTTTGCTCAAGAGCGACCTGATTGAGCGCTTCAAGTTCTGAGCGGCTTTCGACGTTGAATTGCAAGATGCCGGTCTTTAGGGCAAAGGCGAGCTCGTCGCGGGTTTTGCCTACCCCCGAGAAGACGATCTTTTCAGGCGGGATGCCGGCTTTGAGCGCCCGGTGCAGCTCTCCTGCCGAAACAATGTCCGCACCGGCGCCTTCGCGGGCCAGGGTGCGGATGACGGACAGATTGGAGTTGGATTTGACAGAAAAGCAAACCAAGGTCTGGCTTTTTTTAAAGGCGTTGGCAAAGACCTGATAATGGCGGCGCAGAGTTGCGCTGGAGTAGCAATAGAAAGGCGTGCCAACTTCAGCGGCGATCTCAGGGATAGAAACGTCCTCGGCGTGGAGGACGCCCTTCTTATACTCAAAGTGATGCATGGGTCATGGCCTCGTTTGGATCAGCCATGCTGTTGGAGCGGTACGGCGCGGCTGGGGGGCGGTTCAAGCGGCCCCTTTTTTCCGCAACCGGCGATCGACACACAAGCGAGTAAGGAAAGGATTAGAGCGAGTGACTTCATTTCAATATCTCCTGCCAGCGCGCGACTTGCTTTTCAACATTCTCTGGTGAGGTGCCGCCGTAGGATCGGCGACTGCGTACAGAATTCTCAAGTCCGAGAACATCAAAGATATCTTCCGTGATGTCAGGATGGAACTGCTGCATATCCTCCAATTTGAGATCTTCCAGATTACATGTTCTGGATTCGGCCAAGGCAACCAACGACCCTGTGATGTGGTGGGCCTGCCGGAAAGGAATATTGAGGACGCGCACGAGCCAGTCCGCGATATCGGTGGCGGTGGAAAATCCCAGGCCAGCCGCTTTATACATGGCGTCCTTGTTGGCAATCATGTCGCGGATCATGCCGGTCATGACCTGAAGAGACAGGGCAAGGGTATCGATGGCGTCAAAGGCAATTTCTTTGTCTTCCTGCATGTCCTTGGAATAGGTCAGCGGTAGGGCCTTCATGACATTTTGCAAAGCCGTCTGGGCGCCGAAGATGCGTCCTGCCTTGGCGCGGATCAGCTCGGCCGCATCCGGATTGCGTTTTTGCGGCATAATGGAGGACCCCGTTGTAAAGCGGTCCGACAGGGAAATGAAACCGAATTGGGCGGACGACCAGATCACAATCTCTTCGGCCAGGCGCGACAGGTGAATAGCGCAAATGGCTGCGTCATTGAGGGTCTCAAGAACGAAGTCCCGATCCGAAACACTATCCAGTGAGTTTGCGGTCGGTCGATCAAAGCCAAGGGTGTGGGCCGTCAAGTCCCGGTCGATTGGAAAAGATGTGCCGGCAAGGGCCGCTGTTCCCAGCGGGCATTCGTTGAGGCGATTGCGGCAATCGACAAAACGGGACCGGTCCCGGGCAAACATTTCCATATAGGCGAGAAGGTGGTGGCCGAAGGTGACGGGCTGAGCAGACTGGAGATGGGTAAAGCCCGGCATGATGGTGTCAGCATGGGCAGAGGCCTGATCCAGGATGACATGCATGAGATCGTCAATCTCCTGCACGAGATCGTCGATGGTCTGGCGTGTCCAGAGCCGAAAATCTGTGGCCACCTGGTCGTTGCGGGATCTGGCGGTGTGCAGCCGACCGGCCGCGGGTCCAATGATTTCGGCCAGCCGTGCTTCGACGTTCATGTGAATGTCTTCGAGGTCCTTGGAAAAGGTGAATTTACCATCCTCGATCTCATGCAGGATCGCTTCCAACCCCTTGTCGATGGCGTTGCCGTCCTCGGCAGTCAAAATACCCTGGGCGACCAGCATCGCGGCATGGGCCCTGGAACAGGTGATATCCTGTGCGTAAAGGCGCTTGTCGACATCAATCGAGGCGTTGATTTCGGTCATCAACTGGTCGAGTTCGGCCGCAAAACGTCCACCCCACATTTTGTTGGATTGCTTGCCGGTTTTATCTGGTGTGCTCATTATTTTTGTTCTTCTTGGCGCTGAACGGCTCGGGCGGATCCTGCGTGAGCCTTGACTTCTCCGAGTGTCCTTGGGAAGGATCGGGGTGCACTGTATTTGGTTTTAAGAGTGGCCGCAAATGTTCAACAAACAAATTCTTGCTTTTGCCCTGGGTCTGGCGGTTGTTGTTGCGGGTGGGCTGTTTCTGGCCATTTGGTCAGATAAGGATCTTCCGAACCCAGCCTTGCCCCATGAGCTCATTGCTTTTGAATTTATGATGCGCCCGCAAGCCGCGCCACAAACCGTCTTTCAGGATGAAGCAGGCGAAAAAATATCTCTTGCTGACTTCAAGGGGCGGGTGCTTTTGGTCAATCTCTGGGCGACGTGGTGCGCGCCTTGTGTGGAGGAACTCCCCGCGCTGGATCGATTGAAGCAGGCCCTGTCGGGGACGGCGGTCGAGGTGCTGGCGATCAGTCTGGACGCGGATGGTGTGGGTGTGGTTCGAGAGTTTTATGATGCGCATGGCATTGGGCATCTGGATCTTTTGAATGATGAAAGCATGGCGTTTTATACTGAGGTCGAGGCGCGAGGCCTCCCGATTACCTTGATCATTTTACCTGACGGCAAGGTGTTGGGGCGGCTGACCGGCACAGCGGACTGGGACGCCCCGGCTGTGCAAAATTTTCTTCTGGGGCTTGCGCGCAATTAGTCCGGTTTGACCGCGCGTATCGAAAACGAGAGGGGCAGGCGCGGCCAATCGTCCGGCAGGCGCCAGACATCCGGAGCTACTTCACGCATGGCGGGCCACTGCTGAAAGCATGAAAAATCGTGTTCATGAATGAATTCGATGGTGAGGCCCGCATCAATGAGATGCGTTGCGATGGCGCCCAACTGGGTGAACCAGTAACGGCTGTCATTGTCGTGGGTCTTGGCGTTACGCTCGGCATAAGTTCCCGGAGATTCTTCAATCAACGGTTTGTCGCCGCCGAAATAGTCATATTCGAAAGTGCCGATGGGTTTTTTGTCGGGAACCTCGTTTGGATCTTGCGAAAACATCTCGGTGAAAGGGTGCACTTCAGCAATATAAAACGTGCCGCCGGGTTTGAGAAAATGAGCCACAATTTCGGCCCAGCGTTTGTGGTCGGGCAACCAGCTCAAAACACCCCAGGACGTAAAGACGACATCAAATTTCTCTGTAAGGTTCTCCGGCGCATCGTAGACATTACTCTCGATAAAGCGCGCCTTCAGGTTCGCCTTTGCAGCGATTTCGCGGGCGGCGGTAACGGCGTTTTTTGAAAAATCGAGGCCGGTGACCTCGGCGCCATATCGCGCCCATGACAGGGTATCGAGACCAAAATGGCATTGCAGGTGCAAGAGAGACTTGCCATTGACGTCACCGAGTTCCTTGCGCTCAAGTTCCATGGCTTTGGGGGTGCCAGACAGAAAACTTTCTACATCGTAGAAGTCAGAGTCCACATGAATCGCGACCCGCTCTTCCCACCAGCGGCGATTGATCGCCATGTGATTGCGTCCCTTCATGGGGGAACTCCTCCCTTTTTCGGGCAAAAGAAAAGGCGCTGATGTCAGCGCCTTAACCTTAGGGTGATTTGCCGTTTGATGTCTATCGGGTCGGCACCGGCGTTTCGCCGCGATAGTCGTAAAAGCCGCGGCTGGTCTTGCGTCCGAGCCATCCGGCTTCAACGTATTTTACCAAAAGCGGGCAAGGGCGATACTTGGAATCCGCGAGCCCTTCATAAAGAACCTGCATAATGGAAAGGCAGGTATCGAGGCCGATGAAGTCCGCCAGTTTGAGGGGGCCCATGGGATGGTTCGCCCCAAGCTCCATCGCACAATCAATTGCCTCGACGGTGCCAACCCCTTCATAGAGGGTGTAGATGGCTTCGTTGATCATCGGCATGAGCAGGCGGTTGACGATAAAGGCGGGAAAGTCTTCAGCGTTGGTAATGGTTTTGCCGAGCTTGTTCACGAAGTCCTGCGCCATGTGGTAGGCTTCTTCTTC
>SBGZ01000072.1 GCA_006226415.1 Alphaproteobacteria bacterium | reverse complement strand
GCCGCAAAGGCAAGCTGTCGGATTACGGCATCCAGCTCATGGCCAAACAAAAGCTCAAGGGCTACTACGGTAACATCACTGAAAAGCAATTCCGCTCAATCTTCGCGGAAGCTGTGCGCGTGAAGGGCAATACCTCGGAAAACCTCATCGGTCTTCTGGAGCGCCGTCTTGATACGGTTGTTTACCGTGCCAAGTTTGTGCCGACTGTTTTTGCTGCCCGTCAGTTCATCAACCATGGTCACGTGAAGGTGAACGGCAAGAAAGCCAACATCGCGTCGATCCGCCTCAATGTGGGCGATGTGGTTGAAATTCGCGACAAGTCCAAGCAAATGGCTTTGGTTCTGGAAGCTGTCCAAAGCGCTGAGCGCGATGTGCCGGATTATGTGGATGCGGACCACAACAAGATGACCGCGACACTGACCCGTGTGCCGGAACTGGCCGATGTGCCGTATCCGACTCACATGGAACCAAACCTGGTCGTCGAGTTTTACTCCTCTTAAGATCGCTTTACTTCGCTCACGGCCAGCGCGCGCGGCGCGCGGCCTCCGCGAGGGCGGCGCTTCAGCGCCGGGGTCCAGTCGCACCCTTGAGAAGTTTCCCAATATGCAGAAAGGCCGCTCTTTGGAGCGGCCTTTTTTGAATCCAATTTAAGACATGTATTCCCGGACAAGCGCTTGATCTTATACATCTAGAGTGTTCCCGCGCAGGCGGGAACCCAGGGTAAAACACGCAGGCGCCGGACTGTTTGACCCTGGACCCCCGCCTTCGCGGGGGAACAAGAAACGTGATTTGTGCTCTGAGCAATTTTGGACCCCGGGTCACGTCCGGGGTGACAATGAGGTGGTGGGCCTCAAGCTACTTCCAGCGCGAAGCGGATTCGGGTGAGGGGTCGACCCCTCATCCACCAAAGCCGCCAATTCAAATTGGCGACTTCGGTCCCCCTTCTCCCTGAGGGAGAAGGGCTATCTTACGCTACTTCCAGCGCGATGCCTTTTTCGGAGAGGAAGTCGCGCAGCTCGCCTTCTTCAAACATTTCACGGATGATGTCGCAGCCGCCGACAAACTCACCTTTGACGTAGAGCTGCGGGATGGTTGGCCAGTCGGAGAAGGCCTTGATGCCCTGACGGATGTCGTCGTTTTCGAGCACATTGATGCCTTTGAACTGAACCCCCAGATAGGAGAGGATCTGAACCACTTGGGATGAGAAGCCGCATTGCGGGAAAACGGGCGTACCCTTCATGAATAGGACCACGTCCTGGCTGTCGATTTCGCTCTGGATAAAGTCGTTGATGGTGCTCATCTTTTCTTTCCTGCTTTAGTCTTTTGGCGCGCTGGTGTGAAGCGCGAGGGCATGCAAATCGCCGCCCATTTTACCCTTGAGGGCCTTGTAAACCAACTGGTGTTGTGCGACCCGGCTTTTACCCATGAAGATAGGGGAGGTCACATAGGCTGCATAGTGATCGCCGTCACCGGCCAGATCCTGAATGGTGACTTCCGCATCCGGAATGCCTTGCCGAATAAGGGTTTCAATCTCTTTGGCATCCATGGCCATGGGGGTCGGCTTCCTTACTCAATTTGTGGACATATAGGCTGGTAGCCAGGCTTCGTGCGTGGCTTTCAGTTTCTCAACGGATATGGGGGCATCCCCTTCAATGTCAAGCGAGTTGCCGCCAACGAGCCCAAGGCGGTTGACCTTGATGCCCGCTTCCAGGATATGGGTGATGACTTTGTGAGCATCGTCGCATTTGACCGTCACGATGTAACGGGCCTGGTCCTCGCCAAACCAGAAGCCATGTGGCGCCTCGACCTCGGAAGGGGTGGCGAGTTTGGCGCCAAGCCCCGATGCCATGGCCATTTCGGCAATTGCAACTGCTATGCCGCCATCGGAGACGTCATGAACGGCGGTGGCGGTTCCATTGGTAATCAGGGTGCGGACAAAGTCACCGATCTTGCGCTCCTTGTCGAGATTGACAGGCGGCGGCGCGCCTTTTACATCGCCGTCGATATGACGCTGATATAGGGACTGGCCAAGGTGGCCAATGGTCTTGCCCAGCAAAAGGATCACATCACCTTCGTCTTTAAAGGCGAGGGTCGCCATGCGGGAAACATCCTCTATGAGGCCAATGCCGCCAATGGCGGGGGTCGGCAGGATGCCCTGGCCGTTGGTCTCGTTGTAGAGGGAGACATTGCCGGAAACGACGGGGTAGTCGAGTGCCTTGCAGGCCTCGGCCATGCCTTCGATGCAGCCGACGAATTGGCCCATGATTTCAGGGCGTTCCGGGTTGCCAAAGTTAAGGCAATCTGTGATCGCAAGTGGTTTTGCGCCGGTGGCCGTGAGATTGCGCCAGGTCTCGGCAACAGCTTGCATGCCGCCTTCGCGCGGGTCTGCCTCGCAGTAGCGCGGCGTGACATCCGTGGTAACAGCCAGGCCTTTCTGGGTGCCGTGAACGCGTACAACGCCCGCATCCCCGCCAGGGATCTGCATGGTGTCGGCCATGACCGTGTAGTCATATTGCTCCCAGATCCAGCGCCGAGAGCAAAGATCAGGGGTGCCCATCAAACACTCCAAGGCAGAGGAAAGCGTTTCCGGGGCTTTAACCTCGCTGGCCTCAATCACATCCTGTTGTTTGGACGCGACCCAGGGGCGCTCATATTTCGGCGCATCGTCAGCAAGGGGCGCGATGGGGATATCGCAAACGATCTCGCCGCCATGCGACAGCGTCAGATGGCCGGTATCGGTGGTGATGCCGATGATCGCAAAGTCGAGGCCCCATTTCTCGAAGATCTTGCGGGCGACATCCTCGCGGCCGGGCTGCAAGACCATGAGCATGCGCTCCTGGCTTTCCGACAGCATCATTTCGTAGGCGGTCATGCTCTCTTCGCGTTGCGGGACTTGATCAAGGTCGAGCTTGATGCCGACGCCGCCTTTGTCGGCCATTTCAACGGAGGAGGAGGTCAGGCCTGCCGCGCCCATGTCCTGAATGGCGATGATGGCATCTTCGTTCATCAGCTCCAGGCAGGCTTCCAGAAGCAGCTTTTCCGTGAAGGGGTCGCCAACCTGGACGGTGGGGCGTTTCTCGTCGGAATCATCATCAAACTCAGCAGAGGCCATGGTGGCCCCATGGATGCCGTCGCGGCCTGTTTTGGAGCCGACATAAACGACCGGATTGCCGACGCCTTTGGCCGCTGAATAGAAGATCTTATCGGTGCGGGCGAGGCCGACCGTCATGGCATTAACGAGAATATTGCCGTTGTAGCGCGGGTCGAAATTGGTTTCGCCGCCGATGGTGGGCACGCCCATGCAATTGCCATAGCCGCCAATGCCGGACACGACCCCGGCCACCAGGTGGCGGGTCTTGGCGTGCTCGGGGGCGCCAAAGCGCAGGGCGTTCATATTGGCCACAGGCCGCGCGCCCATGGTGAAGACATCGCGCATGATGCCGCCAACGCCTGTCGCGGCTCCTTGATAGGGCTCAATGAAGCTCGGGTGGTTGTGACTTTCCATCTTGAAGACGGCCGCATCACCATCTCCCAGATCAACGACACCGGCGTTTTCGCCGGGTCCTTGAATGACCTGGGGGCCTTTTGTCGGCAATTTGGCGAGCCAAAAGCGGGAGGACTTGTAGGAACAGTGCTCCGACCACATGACCGAAAAAATACCGAGCTCGGTGAGGTTCGGTTCACGGTTCAGGCGTTTGACGATGAGGGCATATTCGTCCTCTGTCAGGCCATGCTCGGCAACAATTTCAGGAGTGATTTCGCTCATTGTATCTTTGGTCGCTTCAACGGTCGACGTCATCGTGCTCACACAGCCTCCATGACAGAGGAGAAGAAAGGCACGCCGTCTTCGCCGCCCAGCATCGGGTCGACGACACGTTCAGGGTGGGGCATAAGGCCAAGCACATTGCCGCGCTTGTTGATGATGCCCGCAATATCGTGAAGGGAGCCATTCGGGTTTTCGCCGTAGCGGAAGACCACGCGGCCTTCGCCTTCCAGCATTTCCAGCGTGGCATCGTCTGCAAAGTAATTGCCGTCATGATGGGCGACGGGCACCTTTATGATGCTGTCTTTTTTGTAGCCGCGGGTGAAGGCTGTTTCGTCATTGGCGACAATCAGCGGCACCGTGCGGCAGACAAAATTAAGCCCGGCATTACGCATCAGCGCGCCGGGCAATAGGTGGGCCTCTGTGAGGACCTGAAAGCCGTTGCAGATGCCGACGAGATAGCGTCCGGCGTCGGCATGCGCTTTGACGGCGGCCATGATGGGGGATGAGGCCGACATGGCGCCGGAGCGCAGGTAATCGCCAAAGGAAAACCCGCCGGGCAAAACCACGAGGTCGACTTCTGGCAAGTCCGTATCCTTGTGCCAGACCATATGCGGCGCGTTGCCGGTGATCCGCTCAAGGGCCACGGCGGCATCCCGATCACAGTTTGAGCCGGGGAAAACGATGACAGCGGATTTCATCTTACGCCTCGAGATCGATCTTGTAGTTTTCAATCACCGTGTTGGCGAGGAGCTTCTCGCACATGGCTTCCAGCGAAGCCCGGGCCTTGGCCGGGTCGCTTTCATCAAGATCGATTTCCATGTATTTGCCCTGGCGGACGTTGCCAACGCCCTCAAAACCCAGGGCGCCAAGTGCGTTCTGTACCGCCTTGCCTTGCGGGTCGAGAACACCGTTTTTCAAAGTAATGTGGACGTGTGCTTTCATGTCTCTGTTTGGCTTTAGTTTTCGCTGACCAATACGGGTCCAGTGTGGTTAAGCGGCTCGGAGGCCTCCTGCAGGAGCCCCAGACGGCGGGCCACCTCCTGATAGGCTTCCTTGGTGCCGCCCAGATCATGGCGGAAGCGATCCTTGTCGAGCTTCTCGCCGGTTTCATAGTCCCAAAGGCGGCAATTGTCGGGGCTGATTTCGTCGGCCAGCAGGATGCGCATCATGCCATCTTCAATGTGGCGCCCAAACTCCAGTTTGAAATCGATCAGGCGGATGCCGATGCCGGCAAAAAGGCCCATAAGGAAATCGTTGATCCGGAGGGTCATATTGACGATTTCGTCGAGCTCGGGAGGCGTGGCCCAGCCGAGAGCCGTGATGTGCTCGTCGGAAACAAGCGGGTCGCCAAGCGCATCATCCTTGTAGGAAAACTCAACGATGGAGCGGGGCAGCGGTGTGCCTTCGTCGATGCCCAGACGGCGCGACATGGAACCGGCCACCACATTGCGGACAATAACCTCGATCGGGACAATCTCAACTTTGCGAACCAATTGCTCGCGCATGTTAAGGCGTCGGATGAAGTGGGTCGGTACGCCCAGAGCGGCAATGCGCGTCATGAAAAATTCGGAAAACCGATTGTTCAAGATGCCTTTGCCCTCAATCAGGTCGTGCTTTTCGTTGTTAAAGGCGGTGGCGTCATCCTTGAAATATTGGATGAGCGTACCCGTTTCGGGGCCTTCATAGAGGATTTTGGCTTTGCCTTCGTAGACCTTGCGCCGCTTGTTCATGCTTAGGAATCTCGTAAAGTCTTGATTCTGCTTATGTTTGACGGTTGCGACCTGGCAGAATCGGTTGCCTTTGTGCGCCGCAACCTAACGCAAGGCGGTTCAAGAAACAATGCAGATTCTTTCCCATAAATCTGTCTTGCAAAAGGTTGATTTGGGGGCCATCTGAGTCTATGCGTAACAGAATGGAAAACGCCTGAAATATGGGCAAAATTTGAGAGGAATTGGCCGCCAATGAGTACCTTTGATGATCGTGAAAAGGGTCAGGAAAAGAAGTTTGCCCATGATGCCGAGATTGAATTCAAGGCGCAGGCGCGGCGCGACAAGCTTTTGGGCCTTTGGGTGGCAGATCTCCTCGGCAAAAGCGGTCCCGATGCTGACGCCTATGCCAAGGCTTTGGTCGTTGAGGACCTGAAAGAGCCCGGCGATGAAGATGTCTTCAGAAAAGTTCGCGCGGATCTGGACGCTGGCAATGTGGACCTCTCAGACCACCTCCTGCGCAAAAAGATGGATGAGCTCTTGGCCGAGGCCGTGGCTCAGGTGAAGTCAGAAGTTTGAGGTCTTTCGTCGCCAGAGCGCTCTCGCGCACGGCCACGAATTCATCAAATCAAGTGTTCCCGCGGAGGCGGGAACTCAGGGGCGATACTTGTAGGCGTTTGAGTGCATTGCCCTGGACCCCCGCTTTCGCGGGGGTACATTTTTTCTATTTCTTCGCAATCAGATTCCGGTATTTCGCGGCACCGGCCTCAAGGGTCGTCAGGTGATCGTTCTGGCGCGCGGTGTCATAGGCGGTGATGTTAAAGCCGCGCACGAGGGTGCGCATCACCTCGCCGGTGGCAGGGTCCGTGTCCACATCCAAGATGTTGAGGCAGCAAGTATTTTGCTCGAAATTGCCGAATGAATGCAGGCCGGTGTTGAGCGCCCAGCTCAGGATGATCCGGTTGACGCCGCCGTGGAGCACCAGGGCGAGGGAGTGCCAATCATCCCAGGCGAGAATTCTCTGCAATCCGGTCAGCACCCGGGTTTCAAAGTCCTGAAAAGCTTCGCCGCCGCGATAGGTGGCGCCGGGCTCATGGGCGATCATGAAGGCATAAGCCGCCTCCGCCAGGGTGGTGGGCATCTTCGAGCGATCGGAGGAAGAACGGATCTCTTCCATTTCCGGGATCTCGACAAGCTCCAGGCCGCGATCGCCCAAAATGCCCTTGGCAGTTTGGACGGTGCGCAGGAGCCCGGAGCAGGCTGCCTTGTCGAAATGGACGGAGGCGAGGAAGCCCCCCATCTCCTTGGCCTGTTCTTGGCCCCAATCGGTCAGCGGGACGATGCGCGGGTCGGGCACGCGCAGGCCATCGTCGCCCACATAGGAGACGTCGCCGTGGCGAAAGAGGTAGATGCGGCGGCGGAGCGCACCGTCACTGGCGTAGCGGGGCCCTTCCATGGACCTAAGCCCCGAAGACACGCTTGAAAATCGTGTCCACATGCTTGGTGTGATAGGAAAGGTCGAAGAGGCTTTCGAGCTCAGCGTCTGACAGGATCACATCCTCGTCGGCTTTCAGGAGCTCGAGGAAATTGCCCTCGCCGCGCCAGACCGGCATGGCGTTGCGTTGAACCAGGCGGTAGGCATCCTCGCGGGAGACACCGGCCTGAGTGAGCGCCAACAGCACCCGTTGGGAGTGCACAAGGCCGCCCAGCTGGTTCAAATTGCGCGCCATGTTTTCTGGATAGACCACCAGCTTTTCGATGACGCCGGTGAGGCGCGCCAAAGCGAAGTCGAGGGTGACCGTGGCGTCCGGGCCAATGCCGCGCTCGACGGAGGAATGGGAGATGTCGCGCTCATGCCAGAGGGCGACATTTTCCATGGCCGGGATGGCAGCCATGCGCACGAGCCGGGCAAGACCGGTGAGGTTTTCGGTCAGCACCGGATTGCGCTTGTGCGGCATGGCGGAGGAGCCTTTTTGGCCATCGGAGAAATATTCTTCAACTTCCAAAACTTCCGTGCGCTGGAGGTGACGGATTTCCACCGCGATGCGCTCAATCGAGGAGGCGATGACGCCGAGCGTTGCAAAGAACATGGCGTGGCGGTCGCGCGGGATCACCTGGGTCGAAACCGGTTCGGCCTCAAGCCCCAGGGCCTTGGCCACATGCTCTTCCACGTAAGGGTCGATATTGGCGAAAGTGCCGACCGCGCCGGAAATGGCGCAGGTGGCGATGTCCTTGCGGGCCGCCAGAAGCCGCGTCCTGCCCCGGTCCATTTCCGCATAGGCCTCGGCCATCTTGAGGCCGAAGGTAACCGGCTCGGCGTGGATGCCGTGGGAGCGGCCAATGCAGACCGTGTCCTTGTGCTCATAAGCGCGCTTCTTGATGGCTTCGAGGAGGGCGTCCATGTCGGCGAGCAGGATATCCGTGGCGCGCACGAGCTGGACGTTAAAGCAGGTGTCGAGGACATCCGACGAGGTCATGCCCTGGTGGACGAAGCGGGCTTCGTCGCCCACATGTTCCGCGAGGCTGGTCAAAAAGGCGATAACGTCGTGCTTCACCTCACGTTCGATCTCGTCGATGCGGTCGACTTCAAAGCCGCCGCGCTCCCAAACTGCCTTGGCAGCTTCCTTGGGGATCACCCCGAGCTCGGCCTGGGCATCGCAGGCATGGGCTTCAATTTCGAACCAGATCTGGAATTTCGTTTGCGGCTCCCAGATTTTCGTCATCTGGGGGCGGGAATAGCGCTCAATCATGAGGGTTTCAGTCCTTCGCGATGTGAGGAGGTTTAAGGACGGGGGTTTAGTAGACCAGATTCCATCGCTTGTCGATGGGCTCGGAGATCACAAAGCCTTACGAATGCCAACAAAGAAAGAGCGTTCCTCGCCGGGGAAGTAGCGCTCATTGCCAAAGGCGAAATCGGCCCGTTCAGCATAAGCCGTGTCGGCGATGTTTTCGATCCGGCCATAAAGGGTGACAGTGTCCGTGACATCCCAAAAGGCGCGCAAATTCAAGACATCGTGGCCGTCATAGTCGTTGGTGTTGGCACCATCGGTGAAGTAACGGCCCATATGGACCCATTCGAGTTCTGTGCGGAAGGTCTCCGACGGGGTCCAGTTGAGGCGGAGATTGCCAAGCCATTTGGGCGCCGTATCGACGAAGTTGCCTCGGGCGATGTCCTCGGTGGAATTGGCGGCCACCAGATTGTTGAAGTCGTAGGTGTGCTCAGCATAGGTGAGCGCCCCGGACAGAGAGAACATGCCCCCCAGCGGCGCAGCGCCGGAAAGTTCAACGCCCCAGTGTTTGGTGCGCCCGTCCGGCACATTGAAGCCGTCGGAATCGCGGAAGAAGAAATTCTTCTTTTTCATGGCAAAGGCGGTCACCTCCCAGGTGACAGGGCCGATGGCATCGCGCGCGCCCACTTCAATCGAGTCGAGCAGCTCAGATTTGATTTCGCCGACCTCCTGCTTGATTTGCAGGCGGTAGAGGTCGGTGGTTTGTGGGGCGCGTTGGCCCCGGGCGTAGCGGGCAAAGAGATTGATCTCATCGGCGACAGCGTGCGTGATCCCGAGCTTGGGAGTGAGGGTGGTGAAGGTGTCAGAGCGATCGGCGATACGCTGGAAACGGCCGACGGTCACCACATCGGCCTTGTTGTCATAGTCGTAGCGGGTGACGTCGAGGCGGAGGCCCGCGACGAGCTTTGTTGCCTCAGAAAGCTGCCACTCGGTGTGGAGATAAGGCGAGGCGCTTTTGGCTGTCACTTCGTAGTCGTAGTGGAGACCATGGGTGTAGGAAAAGACCTGCGGGCCATCCTGGTACTCATAAAGGCTGCCCTTGGTGAGATCGATGTCGAGGCCGTAGATGACTTGATGCGCATCAAATGTCTGGTCGCGGCGGAGTTGAATGCCGAGGCTTTTGTGTTCGTTCTCCTCCCGGGGCTTGCCGGGCAGGAAATGCATGAGGAAGTTCATGTCATGAACGCGAAAGTAAGGGGTGAGGGTTGTGGTCCTGTCCCCTTCGTCCCAGGCCAGACTTATAAACCCATGGAGCGATTTGGCATCGCGGTAGGCTTCCGGGTTGGGGTTGGACTTGGCAAGGTTGAGGTCCTCATAGGCCTTGGGGCCCTCAATAAAGCCTGCGGTTTCCTGATTGAGGTTGTTGCCCGAGAGGACGGCCGTCATGCGGCGGTCGCCCGACTGCTGATCCCAGCGGAAGGTGGCCTTTTGCTGATCGTAGCCGCTGTCATCGCGCCAGCCATCGTCGTGTTTTAGTGTGAGCGCCAGATTGTAAGCAGAACTTTCCCCCGGCGAGGTGTAGAGAAATTTTCCCGTGCTTTGCAGATGAGAGCCGGAAGAGACATCTAAAAAGCTGCTCTTGTCATCAAGCGGATTGCGGGTGAGGACGTTGACAAGGCCGTGAACCGCGTTGGAGCCGTAAAGGGCGCTGCCGGGTCCGCGTACTACTTCCATGCGGGCGGCCTGCTCCCCGTGGGCGTCAAAGAGCCCGTTCACATTAGCAAAGCCAGGTGCGCGCAAGGGGATGCCGTCTTCAGCAAAGAGGAACGAGCCTGCGCCCGCGCCAGCGGTAAGGACGGGCGAGCGAATGCCGGTGAGATGCTCCTGGCCGTTGTTGTGATGAATGTCCACGCCGGGCAAGCGGTTCAAGGCCTCGGCGGGGTGATCAAAGGAAAGGTCCAGAAGTTCCTCGCCCTTCAAGCTCGCCGTGTTGCCAACAAGCGTTTGCAAGGGCATGGGCCGTTTGGTGGCGGTGACGGTGATTTCGTCGATGGCGAAAGCCGGCGATGTTAGAACAAGGGCGAGAGCGGTGGCCGTCCATTTACGCATTACAAAATCCCCAATGACTTAAAGCTGGCGTGCTGGCCCTTGCCGATGACCAGATGATCGTGAACGGTGATGCCGATGGAGCGACCGGCATCGATGATGCGCTTGGTCATTTCGATGTCGGCGCGCGATGGTGTCGGATCGCCGCTCGGGTGATTGTGCACCAGAATGATGGAAGAGGAGCCAAGCTCCAGCGCCCGCTTGACCACCTCGCGGGGATAAACCGGCGTATGATCGATGGTGCCTTGCTGCTGGATCTCATCGGCGATGAGTACGTTCTTGCGATCCAGAAAGAGAATGCGAAATTGTTCCGTGGCGTTATAGGCCATGGAGGCGGTGCAATAGTCGATGAGCGCGGACCATGATGAGATGGCGGGCTTGTTCAAGACCTTGGCCTGGGCGAGTTTGACGGCTGTTGCCTCAACAATTTTAAGCTCCTGCGCCACGCGCTCAGAAATGCCCGCGACTTCCAATAGGCGTTCAACGGGCGCGGTCAGCACATTTTGATAGGAGCCGAATTTTTCAAGCAGGTCCTTGGCCAGGGGTTTGACATCCCGGCGCGGAATGGCGCGGAAGAGAATGAGCTCCAACATCTCGTAGTCATGCAGCGCTTCACCGCCTGCCTTCATGAAACGCTGGCGCAGGCGATCGCGGTGACCGGTGTGATGTGGCTTGTCGCCCATGGTCTCATGCCCCCCGTACGGTCATGGCCGGCGCTCAGGCCGTGTAGGGCGGCTTGGTGAAGCCTTTGGGCGACTGGGTGAAGATCTGGCAGCCATCGGCTGTCACCCCGAGGGAATGTTCAAACTGGGCGGAGAGGGAGCGGTCGCGGGTGACCGCGGTCCAGCCATCGCTTTTGATCTTCACACCGGGCTTGCCCAAATTGACCATGGGCTCGATGGTGAAGAACATGCCTTCTTTCAGTTCAAGGCCGCGGCCCCATTCGCCGTAGTGAAGAATGTTCGGCGCATCGTGGAAGACCCGGCCGATGCCGTGACCGCAGAAGTCGCGCACGACAGAGAAGCGCTGCGCCTCCACATATTCCTGGATGGCGGCGCCAATGTCGCCGGTGGTTTTGCCGGGCTTAACCTGCGCGATGCCGATTTGCAGCGCCTCATAAGTGACCTCCACCAGGCGGCGGGCCTTTAAGGGCACATCGCCGACCAGATACATGCGGCTTGAATCCCCATGCCAGCCATCGACGATATAAGTCACGTCGATATTGACGATGTCGCCGCTTTTGAGCGGCTTGCCATTAGGGATGCCGTGGCAGATCACATTGTTGAGGGAAGTGCAGATGGTCTTGGTATAGCCGCGATAATTCTCGCAAGCGGAAATGGCGCCCATGTCCTCGCCGAACTGGCGGCAAAAGCGGTCGATCTCGTCGGTGGTGACGCCGGGCTTGACGATCTCGCCCACGGCATCGAGCGCCATGGCGGCCACGCGGCCGGCCTTGGCCATGCCTTCAAAGTCCGCAGGCTCGTGGATCTTGATGAGGCCCGTGGCGCGGGTGGGTGCTTCTTTGGCGGCGATATAATTCATGGGGTGGTCGTTATCCTGCTTTCTGAAAGGCCAAGTTTAGGCAATTTGTGCGGGCATTTACAGAGCCAAAGCCACGGGGCGACGCAGCTCAATGCCGTAAAGGGAGATATCGCAGTCATAGGCGATGACTTCAACCCCTGATTTCATAGCCATTTCAAGGGCTTCGGCGTAGGTCTTGTCAATATCGGCGGCGATGGAAAGCCGGTCGCAGTCCATCCGCTGAACGAGGTAGAACATGACCGCCCGGTGACCCTGACCGACCACATGGGCCAGTTCCACCAGATGCTTGGCACCGCGGGCAGTCACCGAATCAGGAAATTCCGCCAGGCCCGCCTCGCGCATCAGGTGGACGTTTTTCACCTCCACATAGGCAAGGCCCTTGGCGTCATCTTCCAGCAGCACATCGATGCGGCTGTTCTCGCCATAGCGCACTTCGCGGCGCAGGCGCTCGTAACCCAAAAGCTCCGGCACCTGGCCAGCGGTGATGGCCTCTTCAACGATGCGGTTGGGGTGGGCGGTGTTGATGCCGACGAGCTTGCCGCCCACTTCGACCGCCTCAAGAGAAAACTTGAGCTTGCGCTTCGGGTTGTCGCTTGTCGACAGAAAGGCGGGCAGGCCCGGGTCTTTCAGGCCCGTCATGGCGCCGGGATTGGCGCAGTGGGCGGTGACCATTTCGCCGTCCGGCAACTCAATGTCCGCGAGAAATCTTTTGTAGCGCTTTAAAAGCACGCCGCGCCGCAAAGGGGAGGGCCATTCCATGTGACAAACCTTTCAAATTCACCTGTTTTAGACTGGAAGTGCCTTGGAAATGCAATAAGCTTGAGGCGGATATCCCAAGGACGTTTGACATATGGCCCCTTCCGACATTGTAACCGCCGCCGTGCTTGTGATCGGTGATGAAATCCTCTCTGGTCGCACCAAGGATAAGAACATTGGCTATATCGCCACCTGGCTGGGCGAACTTGGCATTCAGGTGAAAGAGGCGCGGGTGGTGCCGGACATCGAACAAGAGATTGTCGATGCGGTGAATGCGCTGCGCGCGCGTTACACCTATGTGTTTACGACCGGCGGCATCGGCCCGACCCATGATGACATTACGGCGGATTCTATCGCCAAGGCTTTTGGGGTCGGCATCGATCATCACCCGGAGGTGGTGAAGATGTTTGAAGCGCGCTACGACAAAGAGATGCTCAATGAGGCGCGGCTCAGGATGGCGCGGATCCCGGACGGGGCGTCGCTGATTGAAAATCCGATATCCAAGGCGCCGGGTTTTCGGCTTGAAAATGTTTTCGTGATGGCGGGCATCCCCATGCTGGTGGAGGCCATGCTGGAGAGCTTGCGCGGCGAGCTGGTCGGCGGGGCGCGGGTGGCCAGTGTCAGTCTGTCGGCGCATCTGGCGGAAGGCGATCTCGCCAAGCCCCTTGGGCGCCTGCAGGAGGCCTATCCGGATGTCTCCATGGGCTCCTATCCCTTTTATCGCGGCAAGCGCTATGGGGTCACGCTGGTCTTGCGCTCCTCAGACCTTGCCCTGCTCGACGCGGCAGCGGAAAAGGTCATGGCCCTCATGCGCTCTCTCGGCCAGGAGCCTGAGGTGGAGCGGGGTTGAGGGGGTGCGTGTTCCCGCGCAGGCGGGAACCCAGGGGCCAATTGTGAAGCCTGTGTGGGTCGCTCTGGACCCCCGCCTTCGCGGGGGAACGAGATATAGAATTGTTCCTGGGGATGAGAAATCTTGGCCTCCCTCTCCCTGGGGGAGAGGGGCGGCCTGATATTTCCTCCACCTCATGGAGAGGAGTGCCGGTTCATTCGTCCCCAACAACTTTGATGTGTTCCCGCGCAGGCGGGAACCCAGGGGCCAATTGTGAAGCCTGTGTGGGTCGCCCTGGACCCCCGCCTTCGCGGGGGAACGAGATATAGAATTATTCCTGGGAATGAGAAATCTTGGCCTACCTCTCCCTTAGGGAGAGGTCGCAAGGCGATTGGCCTTTCGGGTGAGGGGTCTTGGACCTCACCCCTCATCCGGCTCGCGTTGCTCGCCACCTTCTCCCCGGGTGAGAAGGAAATCCGGGGGAAACCCTCCCAAAATACTGGCATCTGCCGGGCAAATCAGGCATGGTCCCCCGGTCTTGAGCGCCCCAGATACGACAAGGCGCGATAAGGGCGCGACATGAGCGGACGTGGCGGAATTGGTATACGCAACAGACTTAAAATCTGTCCCTCGTAAGAGGTTGAGGGTTCGAGTCCCTCCGTCCGCACCAAAATTCCGGCTTTAAAATTCGAGAAAAGCATGTAGACTTCTGGTGGGTGGCAAAAAATTATTGCAATTATTGCAATTATTGCAATTATTGCAATTCGGGGGGGCTATGGGCGAATTTAGTTTTGCTGACAATAATTGGATTTACTTGGCAGGCGGAATTTTTATATCACTTGCAATGATTGCTGTGTGGTTACGGCAACTGACAAGGTGGTATCGCCCTGTAAAATTAGATTTATCTTATCTTCCAGCTTCTGCAAACGGAAATCATCTTGGATTGCAGTTTCAAGTAGCGAGTAATGGAGCTGGTGGCCCTGGAAATCCTGCGATCGGTAGGGTCGGTGAATTGCTAACAGGGGTTTTGTTTGTTGTAGATGGCTGGACGCAGCTTCCATCCCGTCCTGATACGCGGCAAAGAATTGATGGCATTTTTGTGAAACAATACGGCAAAGGGAAATGGAAGGTAGCGTTTGTTGAAACCAGGTCGACAATCAACTCTTTGCCTAACGCTTTACAAGTTGGTGTGATCGAGTCGTTGGGCCCCAAAAGACTAGTGGAAGAATTATCGCATTTTTCTGATCCTAATGTCGCTCACATGCCTAATGACTTGGTAAAAGCATTGACGGGAGCGATTGAACGGAGATCAAAACATGTCAGGAGATACTTGTACAATCATTCATTCAGTGACGGGCGAACAAGAATATTCAATGTTCGCCCAAACGGGAAGGTGGTTGATAAAGGCTCAAGAATGTTAGAAGACGAATCTCATAAAAATCTTTGCCAATCTCTTGCAATTGGGCTTGAAAGAATACTTTCAGTGAGTGACGGACTATTGCCCGGTGGAGCTAAGATGAGAACTTAGAAATTCGGGATCGTAGCTAAAACTGCATATCGGGAATATGAATTTGTTGTCCACCCTCAAAGGTTCCTGCCGCTGCGGCAGGGTTGAGATTGAAGTGACTGGCGGCCCGGTGCTGACCATGGCCTGTCATTGCACCGGCTGTCAGAAGATGACGGCGAGTGCCTTTTCGCTGTCGACCCTTTACCGCGCCGAGAACTTCAAAGTGACCAAAGGCGAGACGGTGCTGGGTGGGCGGCAGATCGATCACGATCACCGCTGCTGCGATCACTGCAAGAGCTGGATGTTTACCACCTTCGACGGGCCGCCAGCCTTTGTTAATGTGCGGGCCATGATGCTCGACAATGCGGCGACCTTCACGCCTTTCCTGGAGAGTTACACCTGTGAGAAGCTGCCCTGGGCCAAAACCGGCGCGCCGCATGCTTACGAAAAATTTCCTTCCGAGGCCGAATACGAACAGCTGATGGCTGAGTTTGCTCAGAGCCCTAAGTGATGTAGCCTGAAGGCTCCAGATTCCCCGCCCAGATCTTTGCGGAAGGAGCGCGCGCGTTGGCCCAACAATCCGATAACAACAGTTTTATAAAAGCCTTCGTGAGCCGGGACGGGCTGAAGCGGGCCCTGGTGCCCTTGGCGGCGCTCTTTCTCACCGGCTTCTTTTGTTTTCTGGGGGCGGCCTACAGCAAGTGGTGGCTGATTGGCGCGGTGATGGGCGCGGCGCTCGTTCTCCTTGGCATTTATGATGTGATGCAGCAGCGCTGGACGCTGATGCGCAACTATCCGGTGGCGGCGCGCATTCGCTGGCTGTTCTATGATCTGAGACCCTATCTGCGGGCCTATATCGTGGAGGGGGACCTGGAAGGGGAGCCTTTCAGCTTTGAGGCGCGCAATCTGGTGCAGGCCCGCGCGCGCGGCGAGACGGACACCGTGCCCTTTGGCACCAAGCTCGACACGGACGCGGATGATTATGAGTGGATCAACCATTCCATAGCGCCGGCGCCGGATCTGGTGGCGGACGCGCGTGTCACAGTGGGCGGCAAGGACTGCGCGCAGCCCTATAGCGCTTCCGTTTTCAATATTTCAGCCATGAGCTTTGGCTCGCTCTCGGCCCGTGCCATTGAGGCGCTGAACCTGGCCGCCAAACAAGGCGGCTTTTATCACGACACGGGGGAGGGCGGCATCAGCCCCTATCACCTGAAACACGGCGGCGATCTCGTCTGGGAGATCGGGTCCGGCTATTTTGGCTGCCGCGACGACAAGGGGCATTTTGATCCGGCGCTCTTTGCGGAGAACGCGCAGCGGCCCGAGGTCAAGATGACCGAGATTAAACTGAGCCAGGGCGCCAAGCCCGGCCATGGCGGTATGTTGCCCGGGGCCAAGGTGACGCCGGAGATCGCGGCGACACGGCGTGTGCCCATCGGCGAGGACTGTATTTCACCGCGGCGCCATTCGGCCTTTTCAACGCCCATTGAGCTCCTGGAGTTTGCGGCGCAGATGCGCGAGCTTTCCGGCGGCAAGCCGGTGGGCATCAAGCTCTGTGTCGGCCATGTGCATGAAGTGATGGCGATCATGAAGGCCATGCTTCAGACCGGGCTCCGGCTCGACTATATTGTGGTGGACGGCGCCGAAGGGGGTACGGGCGCAGCGCCGCTTGAGCTTTCCAACCATGTGGGCGCACCGCTTACCGAGGGGCTTGTCACTATGCGCAATGCGCTGGTGGGGACGGGCCTGCGCGATGAAGTGCGTCTGGCGGCGGCGGGCAAGGTTTTCTCCGCGGCGGGGCTCGCGCGCAATTTTGCCATCGGGGCAGATTGGTGCAATGCGGCGCGGGCTTTCATGTTTTCAATCGGCTGCGTGCAGTCTTTGCGATGCCACCTGGGGAGCTGTCCAACCGGAATTGCAACACAGGACCCGGGGCGCCAGCGCGGGCTCGTGGTGCCGGTGCAGGCGGCGCGGGCGGCACGGTTTCACGGCAAGACCCTGGAGGCATTGGCCGATATCGTTGCGGCGGCCGGGCTTGACCATCCGGAGGGGCTTGAGCCCCACCACCTCATCCACCGGGTCAGCTCCGTGGATGTGCACCGGATTGATCACATCTATCCCTTCTTTGCGAAGAATGAGCTGCTCGAGGCGCCGGAGGGCACGGCCTACGCGGAATATTGGCGCATGGCCTCGGCGGAGAGCTTTAGAGCCACGCGGTAGCGCTCGTCACAGTTGGCGTGCTTGACAATTTCCTGATATGTCGATACTTCTCGACATATGGAAACAAACACAGCCATTAAAGCCTTTGGGGCTCTTTCTCAGGAAACTCGTCTGGAAGTCTTCCGCCGCCTGGTCAAACAGGGGGAGGCGGGACTGCCAGCAGGGGATATCGCCCGTGAACTCGGCATTCCGCACAACACACTCTCAACCCATCTGGCCGTGCTCGTCCAAGCAGGGCTGGTGACGTCAGAGCGTCAGGGACGGTCGATTATCTACCGCATCGACTTCGGCGGCACGCGGGATCTCTTGAGCTTCCTGATGGAAGATTGCTGCCAAGGGCAGCCTGAAATTTGTGCACCCGCGCTCGACAGTGTCTTGCAAGGGTGCTGCGTCGCACCAACCTCTCAAGGAGACATCCAATGAAACGCTTGCATGTCAATCTCTCGGTCTCGGACCTTGATCAATCCATTCTGTTTTACAAGGCGCTCTTTGCCAGTGAGCCGACGGTCGTCAAGGACGACTATGCGAAATGGATGCTCGATGATCCGCGCGTCAATTTTGCCATCACGTCACGGGGCGACAAAAAGGGCGTCGATCATCTCGGCATTCAGGTCGAAAGCGAGGATGAGCTTGCGGAAGTTTATGCGCGGCTCAAGCAAGCGGACCGTCCGGTCTTTGAAGAAGGCGAGACGATCTGCTGCTATGCGCAATCAGAAAAGAGCTGGATTGATGACCCGCAAGGGGTTTCCTGGGAGACCTTTCTGACGAAAGGCGAGAGCACCACCTTTGGCGGTGATGTGCGCGAGGCTGATGGGGCTGATCCGGCGGCGGCCTGTTGCAGCCCAGCGGAAGAGGCGACCGCTGCTTGTTGCGGCGCGCCCGAAGAGGCGGCCCGGCCGGCACCAACTGGTTCTTGCTGCTAAGGGATCGCCGGTGCCCTTAAAGAATGTTTTGATTTTGTGCACCGGCAATTCAGCCCGGAGCATACTTGGCGAAGCTCTGATCACGCGTCTCGGCGAGGGGCGTTTTCAGGGTTTTAGCGCGGGCAGTCAGCCTGCGGGTGCGGTCAACCCTCATGCGCTGAAACTGTTGACGCGCCAGGGCTATGAGACGTCCCACTTTCGCTCCAAGTCCTGGGATGAGTTTGAAGGGGGCGATGGCCCCCACATGGATTTTATCTTCACCGTCTGCGACAGCGCGGCCAATGAGACGTGTCCCCTTTGGCCAGGCCATCCGGTGAGCGCCCATTGGGGGCTGCCAGATCCGGCAGGGGTTAAGGGCTCTGACGCGGAGAAAGCCGCCGCGTTTCAGGCAGCCTATGAGGTGCTTCACCACCGGGTGCAGCAATTTGTGGATCTGCCTTTTGATGACCTCGGTGCCGAGGCGCTGAAGGCGCGGCTCCAAGAAATTGGAAAGTCTTCCCCATGAATGTATTTGAACGCTACTTGACCTTGTGGGTTGCCCTCTGCATTGGCGTCGGCATTTTGCTCGGCTGGTTGATGCCGGGTTTCTTTCAGGCGATCGGGGCGATGGAAGTCGCCAAGGTTAATCTGCCGGTGGCGGTGCTCATCTGGGCGATGATCATCCCCATGCTGATGAAAATTGATTTCGCCGCCTTGTCTGAGGTCCGGAAACACTGGCGCGGGATTGGGGTTACCTTGGGGATCAACTGGCTGGTGAAGCCCTTTTCCATGGCGCTCCTCGGGTGGCTCTTCATTGGCGGCTTGTTCCGGCCCTATCTCCCGGCGGCGCAGATTGATTCCTATATCGCCGGGCTCATTCTGTTGGCCGCGGCGCCTTGTACGGCCATGGTCTTTGTTTGGAGCAATCTGTCGGACGGGGAGCCGCATTTTACCCTGTCCCAGGTGGCGCTTAACGATGTCATTATGATCTTTGCCTTCGCGCCCATCGTGGCCTTCCTCCTCGGTCTTTCAGCCATCACGGTGCCTTGGGAGACGCTTTTCCTTTCGGTGGGTCTTTACATTGTGGTGCCGGTGATCCTGGCGCAGGGGCTGCGCAAATGGGCGCTGGCTCAAGGCGAAGCGCGGCTCGCCCAGTTGCTCGCAGTTCTGCAGCCCGCCTCTCTGCTGGCGCTCCTTTCGACGCTGGTCTTGCTCTTTGCCTTCCAGGGGGAGCAGATCCTGGCCGCGCCCATGATTATTGTGCTCTTGGCGGTGCCAATCCTGATCCAGGTTTATTTTAACTCAGGTCTTGCCTATTTTCTCAACCGCGCGGCGGGGGAAGCCCATGCGGTCGCTTGTCCTTCGGCGCTCATCGGCGCGTCGAATTTCTTTGAGCTGGCGGTGGCCGCCGCCATCAGCCTCTTCGGCTTTTCATCCGGCGCGGCGCTGGCGACCGTGGTCGGGGTTCTCATCGAAGTGCCGGTGATGCTGAGCGTGGTTCGCATCGTCAATCATACGCAAGGCTGGTATGAGCGTGGGTCTGCGGTGCAGAAGAATGGGATGCTGCGGGGCAGGGATACCAGCAAGAGAGCCTGACCCCAAAGTTGGTGTCAGCTTTTTTCCTTCAAATGCGCGTCGTGGGCGAGCTCGTCTTCGAGCATATAGAGTTCCCAGAACTCGCGCTTTGAAAAATGCAGATGCGGCTTCATGGCCAAGAGGCCGGTTTGGCCGATCTTTTGTTCCAGCTCATGCAAGTCCAGGACCTTGCGTTTGACTTCCGGATCGACTTCCACATCCACGTCATCTTCCCGCGCGAGCAAAATGCCCTCCGCGTTGATGATCAGTTCGGTGTGGATACGCACATAGGTGTGCATGTGATCGACGATGGGGCCTTCAAAGACAGTCTGGAAGTCGAGCAAAAAGCGACCACGTTCGGTATGGGGAAACTCGCCGGAGATCATCTGCCGCAGCATTTCCTCATGGGCCCGGAAGTCAGCTTCCAACCAATTGTGGATGGAAACCTCGCTCTTGCGAAAAACCAGGTAGAAGACGGTCGGCAGGGTGAGGAGGGCAATGACAGTCGACCAGAGCGGGGAGACCGGGAAGTGATTGTAAACTGAATGGATGGTGATGGCGGCGATAAAGCCCGGCACGTAGTAGACGAGATGGGACTTTAAATGCCGATCGGTGATGTGCTGTGTAATCAGCGCGAAGATGGCTATGGCGCCGCCGTGCATGATCGCCGTGCCGAAGCCGCGAATGATCCAGTCGCCCGCATGCATGCCTGTGGCGTTGAGCAGGAAGTACATGTTTTCAAAGACCGCAAAGCCGGTGCCGACGGCAAAGCCGAGGATGGCCGCGTCTACCAAAAAGCCCACCCGGTTGGTGCGGAAGAGGTAAATGAGCACGAGGGCTTTTAAACCCTCCTCGACATTCGGCGCGAGAAAGCGCGAATAGGTGACGCGGTCCACATCCAGAATGTCGAGCAGGAAGATGTTGGAGAAGAAGGCGATACCCGCCGCATAAACCCCGAAGACCATGGTCCAATAAACCCGGTAGGGGCTCAAGAGGCGGTGGCTATCCAGATGATAGAGGACATATAAAAAGGCGACGACCGGCAGAAGGCCGATAAGAGCTTTGATAAGTAAATCCATAGCGCTCGCGCAGGTGCCCCTTGTTTGTGCCGCTTCCTCTGACTAGAGGATCTTAAGCGAAATCATGGCTTCGTCACCCTTTTTGTCGCCATCCTCAAACCCCGCGGCATAACCGACGGATAAGGTCATGGGCAGACGGTGGGCAAGGGTGAAATGGAAATCAAGCTGACCGCCGGCCGAGACAAGGGTGCGTTCAAAGTCATCGCCGGGATCAGCGATCAATCCAGTGGCAAAGAAGGCCGGCCGCATCCAGCTGAGGTATAGGCTTGGCGCGCCCACTTCGCGAAATCGCAAGGGCGGCAAGTTAAGCTCAACGGTGGATTTGCCGAAGTTGCCAGCCGCGATTTCATCGAATTCAAAGCCGGGCAGAGATTGATATTCGCGGTAGCGCTTTTCGGCGCCATCGTCGACGTAGTTGTTGCCGAAGGCGCCAAAATAAAAGTTCGTCAAGGGGCTGGTCTCGGGACCATCGGAGACCCCGGCCGCGTTGTAAAACCAGATGGAGGCATGATCGAGGGGCAGAGCAAAGCCAAAGTCCACGCCGCCGCGTAGTTTGGTCATGGTGTCTGAAGTATCATTGGCGGCGGAGAAAACGGCATCCCATTCGAGGCCCTTTTCATGGTCCACGCTGCCAAGCGACTTGCGGGTGTTTGAATAGCTGAGGCCAAGGCTTGCATTTATCAGCTCATCGGAGGTGGCTGCCACGTTCTGGTTGGCGGGCAGGGTGTCGAGCCCCGTGAAATAGCCAAGCTTGACATCCAGATCGAGCTTTCTTGGCTTGTCGTAGATCAGTGCCTTGCTGTAACCGATCTGCAAGCTGTCGCCTTTGCGGGCGCGCTCGCGGGGACCGAAGAGATCGTAGAAATCGGCATCATTGTGACGGTATTCGACGCTCCAAAAGGGCGTGATATATCCCAGATAGGCGTGGAAGCGCTCATCTGCATCCAGGCTATCGGTGGGAGAATAGGAGGCGGTGACGAGCAGCTTGTTAAACTGCATGGGGTCTTCGATGTTGAAGTGCCAGCCGATGGAGCCATAGCCCTTGTAGCCTTCGATGATGGGATAAGCAGAGCCAAGACCCAGCTCCTTGGCCGGAATATATTTACCGCGCTTTTCGACCACTTCATCAAAATCGATCCGCGATGGGGCGCCGGCGCCCCAGGTGTCGAGCTGCGGATAAAGTTTTTGAACCACTTCGCCCAGCAAGTTGATGGTGGAAGGGTCTTCCACGATCTTGCTTTCAAAAGTGACGGGCCGCAGACCGTTGCCGGTGTATTCGTAAGCGATGATGGTGCCGTCGCTTAAAGGAATAGGGCGGAAGAACCCTGTCTCCGCGTTGGAGACCGCTTCCATCTCATCGGTGGCGATTTCGTAGCGCAGGATATTGGAAACGCCGGTGTAGTAGGATGAGCCGTAGAGATAGCGGCCATCCTCAGAAAAGGCGAAGCTCTCCGGGACGAAGGTAGCAAAGGCGAACTCACCAACCTCCTCGAGCGTGCCTTCGCGCAAGGCCTGGGCGTCATAAACCTTGAGGTGCTGATCGCCGGTGACAGTGGCCAGCGACAGAGCAATGAGACGGCCATCGGCCGACACATCCATGTCATAGGCGATCTTGCCATAGGGGAAAGTGTAAAGCTCGTTCCATTTGTCGGAGTTTGCATCTTTGCGCATCACCGAGACGTAGGAATTGAAGTGGCGCAAGCCCCAGAGCGATCCGTCCGCGCGATTAAAAACGAGTTCACCAATGCGCTTGTCCTTGGTGATCATTTTCTGTTTGCCGCTGGCCACATCAATTTCCATGACGTCGCGGTAGGCATAGTTGTCGGTGGTGTACCAGGCCCGGTTGGTTTGGGGGTCGTAGGCGAGGGAGGTCACCTCATAAAGCATGGGCCCCTTGATGTCCGTGAGCTTGCGGATCTTGCCGGTCTTGGGGTTCAGGACGCCCAAATGCGCTACTGTGCCCGGATAGCGGAAGGCTCCCAAGAGTTCGCCGGTTTCAGGAATAACATAGGTGCGAGAAACGGAGCCAAGGGCTTGCTCCGTCAAGGGGGTGGTTTGTGTGATGGGCTTGCGGCGAACCGCTTTGAGGTTGACGCGCTGGTAGTCATGTTCCCACGCGATCCACTCATCCCAGACCTTTGTCAGGGGCTTGCCGTAGACCTTTTCAAACTGTTTGGCGTAATAGGCCTCGCTGTCTGACCCGCGCTTTAGCCACTCGATGACGCTCTCCGGTCCATATTGCAGGGCCAGATAGGACATGAACCGCGTGCCGTAGAGATAGGCGTTCACGCCGACCTGAAAGTCAACGGCGGTGCCTTCGGAGACGAGGCCGAGGGCGGAGTAGAAATGGGCGTCATCGCGCACCATGGCGCGGAAGACCATTTCGTCATAGCCGCCTTTGGCGCGGCCGAGACCGCCCGCCATCCAGGTTTCCATGAAGACAGCGCTGCCTTCCAAATACCAGCGCGGGACATTGACCCGGGGCGTTGTCAGATAGTTATAGAGGATGGATTCCGGGTGCTCCCCAATCGCCAGGGGCTTGCCGTGGAAAAACCGGCGCCAGCGCGCATCGCGCTCGTTCCAAACATCCATGGTGGCCACATGCACCAGCTCGTGGTTCATCAAAGTGTAGATCCGCTCGCCTGCCGTGAAGGTCTCATAGGTGCGGCTCAAAGGGGCGACATCGACGACCAGCGCATCATTGGGGGAAGAGCGAGCGGCGGCATTGCCATAGTCGGTAAAATCTTTCAGGAGGAGGGTGGTCTTCTCCCAGGGGGTCCATTCGAAAATATTCTGCTGATAGGCGAGCGAGTTTTCAAAGGCTCGGGTGGCGTAAGGGGTCAGGTGCGTTTGGTGGGGATCGAAGTAAAGAAGACGCATGTCTTCTGTTTCGATACTGTCCATGGAAAATGTTTTGCCAAAGTCAACCGCCCCAGCCAGCGCGATGACCAAATAACCCGCTAACGCGGTTAGTGAAAACCCCATATCGACCCCTCAGCCCAGTATGATGAGAAAAAAGGCCGCTCAAGAAAGTCTCAAGCGGCCTTTAATTGTTCGTGTCTATCGGCCGGCGGCCATAGCATCCGCAAAGCCTGGATCATTGAGCAATGCGGAGAAGTTTGGCGAGCCTGCCATATCCAGGAACCCCGGATTGCGGGCCAGGCTTTCAAATGCCTCGGCGTTACGAGCCAGAGCGCCCATGGCTTCAGGGCTGCGCGCCAGGGTCTTGAAGGCTTCCGCATTGCGGGCCAAAGCGTCGAAAGCGCCCGGGTTGCGTGCGAGCGCGTCAAAGGCGCCCGGGTTTCTCGCCATCGTGTCAAAGGCATCTGCGTGACGTGCCATGACGCCAAAGGCTTCGGCGTTGCGGGCCAGGGTGCCAAAGGCTTGCGGGTCGCGCGCTAGGGCATCGAAAGCATCGGCATGCTTGGCAAGAACATCGAAAGCGCCTGGGTCTCGTGCGAATTTGCCAAAGGCATCTGCGTCACGGGCTAGTGTCTTGAAAGCTTCAGCGTTACGAGCGAGCGCGTCAAAGGCGCCAGCATCTCGCGCCAATGTGTCCATGGCGCCCGCGTCGTTGCCGAGACGGTTGAAGGCTTCAACAGCACGGGCGTCGCCGTCAAAGGCTTGCGGGCTTCTTGCTTCTGCCCCAAAGGCTTCGATGTCGTTGGCAAATTTTGCGAAGGCATTGCCATCGGCGGCGATCCGCGCGAAGGCTTCCGGGTGACGGGCCAATGTTTTAAAGGCTTCGGCGTGGCGTGACAGAGTGTCAATGGCGCCAGGGTTGCGGGCCAATACGTCAAAGGCATCGGCGGAGCGGGCCATCGAGTCAAAAGCCCCGGCATCAAATCCTTTGCTTTCGAAAGCCTTGATGTCACGCGCCGCGGCTTCAAAGGCGCCCGGATCGCGTGCCAGTCCTTCGAATGCTTTTGGGTTTAACAGCATGGCGTCGAAGGCATCGGCATTTTTAGCCAGTGCTGTAAAGGCCTCCGGCGAGCGCGCCATGGTCTCAAGTGCGCCTGGCTCACGTGCGAGGGCTCTGAAACCCGGGTCCATCGCCAGTGCGCGGAAAGACGGATCGCTGATCAGCAGATCAAAGGCATCGGTTTGCATCATTTGTGCGATGCTTTCGTCACCTAGCTGAACATCAGCTTCTGTAATCTGACTATTATGAGTGCGCTCTGCCGGCGCGAGTGTGCCAGTGAGATCCTCGATGGAAGTGGGCGGGAAATTATTGCTGATAAGCGCAACAACGCCAACGGCTATGACCAAGCCGCCGCCGAGTAGCCATATCTTTGAGTTTTTTGAAGATAATGATGTCATGGAAACCCCTTGTTGTGTCCTGCGATGAGTATAGTTAACGCAAACTATAACCGACAAGTAGGAATACAGCAATGTTGTGTAAAGGGGGTTACCAAAAATTATTTGGAGACTTTTTGTCAGTTTTCAGCAGACGGAAGGTCCGCAGACGGAGTTCCCAGTTGTAAATAAGCAAAAGCTACGGCTGCAAACTGCACGCCGGCCACAAAAACATTTCCAAGAATATAGAACAGCATGGCCACCATTCCGATTGGTGTGCGGGTTAAATTGAGAATGGCATTGATAAATTCCAGGCCAGATTCGTCATTAATCGCCTGTTGAAAGGATGCCGTATCCGCCCCGATAGAGCCGAGGGCGAGGGCCAAGACGCCCAGAAGGTTTCCGAATATGCCCAGCGCAATTGCCAGGACAAAGTAGGTGCCGACCAGCGGCCAAAGATAGCCGCGGCTCATTTGCCAGCCTTCAGCGAATCGCAGGCGTCCGCTCACGGCAACATCAGGCAGGATGAGCGAGGATTTTGCCATGACTGCGAACAACAGTGTGAAAAACGCGACGGATACCAACAAGATGCCCGGATAAAACCCAACCGCTAAGAATAAGCCCAATATTGCCGTTGCCAGGATGCTGCCCACAAAACTGATGCCCATCCACATAAGGCCGATCACAATCATTGCGCCTAGGACGCGCAAAACGGCGCCGCTAAAATTGAGAAGCGGAACATCCTCGCCGAGAATGATGTTTCGGCTGAGAGAGGTTATGACCATCGGGTAAAAGAATAAGGTCGCGATCATCATTAGGAATAAATTTGCAGAGAAGGGTCCGAGTGCTTCCCCTAATTGTGTTTGGTCCCCGGTTTGGTCGGTGATCTCGGCTAATTGCTGAAATTCAATGAACGAGGGTAGAAGATAGTAAAGCGTGATGCCGGTCAGGAAGACGGTAGGAATGCCAACCGCCTTCAATATGGTGGGAAAGTTCGAGATTCCATAGGAGAATGATTTTGCCAGAACTGGACCCAATATTGCTTTCTTCTCGCTCATTTATTTCTTCCCGCTTTACCCGATTCAATTGTTAGAAGTGTAGGGGTGAAAGGGTCTGGGCGACAAGACCCAGATTGACGATAGATTGAGAGAGCAGCAATGGCACGAATTACAAATGGGGATATTGGTATTCACTACGAAGTGGCGGGCGAAGGTGTGCCGGTTTTGCTGGTGCATGGGTTTGCATCCAACGCCAAGCTCAATTGGGGAGAGACGGGATGGATCACTTTTCTTGTGGAGAATGGCTTTAGAGTTATTACGCTCGATGTAAGAGGGCATGGGGAGAGCGACAAGCCTCACGAACCAGAGCGCTATACCAATGCGGCGATGATGTCGGATATTCTGGCAGTGCTTGACCATTTGGATATTTCAACAGCTCATATGGTTGGCTATTCCATGGGAGCGATACTTCTGATGGGACTTCTGCCCGATCATGCCGACCGGATGACGACATTGACACTTGGCGGGGTTGGCGATGTTTTGTTTAAGGGCGGGCGCGGCGATGCTGAGTTTATTGCTCAGGGTTTGGAGGCCGAGGACCCGTCAAGCATTACACATGAAACCGCCGTTGGGTTCAGAGCTTTTGCGGATTCTCAAAAGGCTGACCGTCTGGCGCTGGCGGCCTGTATGCGGGGGCGACGCTTCACAGCCGACCCTTATGTTTTGGCAACGTTCACCAAACCCGTCCTCGTGGCGGCGGGGGAGCGGGATACGATCATTGGCGATCCGTCACGGTTGGCTGAGGCCTTCCCGAAAGGGGAGTTCTTGTCAATTCCGCGACGCGACCATTTGCGCGCGGTATCGGAGGATGTGTTCAAGTCCCGGTTTTTGACCTTTGCCCAAAAAGGGGGCGCCGCCTGAGGGGAGTCAGACGGCGCGCGCATTCTTTGTGGATCCGGTCTCAGAAGGAACGAGAGATCGCGAACACAAAGACGTCATCATTGCTGCCGCCGATCCGGTCCTGGGTATCGTAGTAGCGGAAGTCCAAATCAACCCAGTCAATGGAGTAGGTCAGGCCGATGTTCCAGTCGGCATATTCATCCAGCAGGCTGTCATCAAATGTCTGGTAGCCATAGTGGGCGCTTGCGCTCAAGGCTTCCGTCAGTGTCAGGCCAGCGTCAAGCTGATAGTACCAGGCGTCTCCTGTTTCCAGATAGAAGTCGGGTGAATAGGAAATCTTGCCGCTGAGCGAGAAGGTCTCTGTAAGTGCTCCGCCGAGACCCGCGTAAAGCTCAACGAAATCCTGTTCCGCACCATCGTCGATGGAGTCCGGATAGGTGTAGTAGAGAACACCAAAGTCAAGATCGATGCCATTGATGGTCGGCGCGTAGCCTGCGTACCAATCCATTTCGATGCCGGTGCTTGATGCATCACCGAAATCAAGACTTGAGGCCCAGACACCGGCATAAAAGGCGTCGTAAGAATAGTCGAAGCCGCCTTGAATGGCGGCGCCGTCGCTGGTTTGTGTGACCCCGCGATAGAGATAATTTGTGGTCAGGCTGAGGTTGGCTGAAAATTCACCCGGAATTGTTTCCTCTGCAAGAGCTGGAGTTGCCGCTGCGGCAAGTCCAACGATACTTACAGCGAGTGCTTTTGAGAATTTGAGCATGGTTGCGTTCCTTCTTTCTTATTTCTCTTTGTTTGGATGCGCGCGCCAAGCTGCGCATTCCAATGCTGCATCGCAAAGGGCGGGCCAGTTGGTTAATTAAGCCAAAGAAAAACGTGAGCCGGGCCGGAGTTATTTGCCTAAGGTCATGGCAATAAAGGAAAATTTCGATCGTTGTCCGGAGATGTCAATTGGGGGTGGGGCATGGATTTGCTGACAACCGAGCGGCCTTCTTCATAGGTGGCTTGTGCTTTTGGCTATTTCGTCAGCGCCTTTTAGGCGCGTTTGCTCAAAGTTTGGGCAAACATGTTTTTGCGCTGCGGCGAGAGAGGGCTTATAAGAGCGCGGCCCGATTATCGAGCTTTTGGCATTTATGAGTGATGAGATGAGCGACAAGACGACAACCCAACTTGGCCAACAAACCGCGCTGCCTGCTTCGCCGGAAGAGGCAAAACTGGAGTGGGTGCCTAACCCTCAGGCAGGCGTGGACTATGTGACGCGGTTCACCTGTCCAGAGTTTACGTCCCTGTGTCCGGTCACCGGGCAACCAGACTTTGCGCATTTGGTGATAGATTATATCGCTGACGAGCGGCTGGTGGAGAGCAAGTCGCTCAAACTTTACCTCGGATCATTCCGTAACCATGGGGCGTTTCATGAAGACTGTACCGTCGCCATCGCGCGGCGGCTGGTTGAGGTGCTGAAGCCAAAATGGTTGCGCATCGGCGGCTATTGGTATCCGCGCGGGGGCATCCCCATTGATGTCTTTTATCAGACGGGGGAGGCGCCGGCAGGTGTCTGGATACCCGACCAAGGGGTGCCGCCTTATCGAGGGCGTGGTTAGTCGCTCTTGGGATCCGTCCAAAATTGCACGCGCGTTGTAAGGGATGGTCGGCGGCGCTCGAGCGGCTGGCAGTCCGTGGAGCCGATGTAAATAAATCCGGCCACCTTTTCGCTTTCACTCAAACCCAAGATCTTTGCGACATCATCGTCGAAGCCGTACCATTCGGTTAGCCATTGAGCCGCATATCCCATGGCGTTGGCGGCGATGAGGAGATTTTGGCAAACTGCCCCCGCGGACATAATCTGTTCCCAATGCGGGGCTTTGGGGTGCGGTACCGGGCTGGAGATCACGCCGATGACGAGAGGCGCTCGCAAAAAGCGCTCGCGTTCGAAGTCAATGCGCGTCTCGTCTGCGGCCGGTTCTTTCTGGGTAAAAATTTTCGCCAGGCGCTCACCAAACCGGGCTCTTGCCGAATCCCGAAAGACCAAAAACCGCCAGGGGCCTATTTTTCCGTGATCGGGCACGCGCGCGGCAAGGGTCAGGAGCTTACCGACTTCCTCTTCGCTGGGCCCTGGCTCACGCATGTCTTTGACCACCGTTGACCGGCGATGGCTTAAAAGGTGGAGCGTCTCGGCGTTGGGATGGGCGGCGTTTAGACGGTCTCCATCCTTGGGGGAGCCGGGCAGGGGAAGGGGAATGTTTGACGATTGGGACATGAGCATCGAAGTTTTAGTTAATGGCAGAGGTTTCTTTATCTTTTTGCCGGGGTAATCGCAAGGATAGGGCATTTGAGGCCTGTGTGACTATAATCACGGCAATGTGAGTGGTTGGTTTGTCTCAAAGTGCCATATGGGTATAGAATAGGTGGTGCTCGCGGGGGCTCCACCCGCAGCGAATAAGGAACGAGTTTTATGCCCAGTGGCCCTAAATACAAAACGCGTCATACCTTGAGTTCAGTTGACCCGACCTGGCGGCGTATTCAGGAAGAGGCAACGGAAATGGCGAAGCAGTCGCCAATTCTGGCGAGTTTTCTGCACACGACGATTCTCAACCGAGTGCGATTTGAAGATGCATTGTCTTATCGGTTGGCGCAGAAGCTGGGGAGCGATGCGCTGACGCCGCTTAATTTGCGCGAGGTTTTCGATCAGGCGCTGACCCAGTCAGAAGAAATCGGGGCTGCGGCGCGCGCTGACATTGTTGCTGTCTATCACCGCGATCCAGCTTGCAAAATGTTCGCTCAACCCTTTCTTTATTTCAAAGGCTATCACGCGCTGCAGTCTTATCGGGTTGCGCATTGGTTGTGGCAAACCGGGGAAGAGCCTATGGCGCTTTTCCTGCAAAACCGTATTTCGGAAGTCTTTGGTGTTGATATTCACCCAGCGGCACAAATTGGCAAAGGGATCATGTTGGATCATGCAACGGGAATCGTCATCGGCGAAACCGTCGTTGTGGAGGATGATGTTTCCATGCTGCATGAGGTCACCCTTGGGGGGACCGGCAAGGAAGAAGGGGATCGCCACCCCAAAGTCCGCCGCGGCGTGCTCTTAAGTGTCGGCGCCAAAGTGCTTGGTAATATCGAAATCGGAGAGTGTTCCCGGGTGGCGGCGGGCAGCGTTGTCCTACATGATGTGCCGGCCCGAAAGACCGTTGCCGGCGTGCCGGCCCGGATCGTTGGCGAAGCGACCTGCAAGGAAAGTCCAAGCCATGATATGAACCATGCCTGGCCGGAAGGCGACGCTGACAACACCTAAATGGGCGGCTTTGCCCAGACTTTTGATGGGTTGTCAGGGCGCGGCTGAATTGCTATTCCCTCAGGCCTGTTTATGCCAGATTGAGAAGGGCCTGTTTCCGTGGATCAACAAGAAATCCTGAAGCTGCAAAAATATATGCGGCAGAAGTTCCGCCTCGACACGATCGAGCTGCACAAGCGCGCCAATAAAGACGATTCCGTTGAGGTTATGATCGGTGATGAATTTGTCGGTCTGATCTATAAGGACGATGAGGACGGCGAAGTGTCTTACGACTTCAATATGGCCATCCTCGAGTTTGATCTGCCGGAATAACCCTTCTCGTTATTCTGTTGCCGGTGTTTGGTCATCAGACAAGAAGGACCAGACAAGGGTGCGCACATCATCATCTATTTGACGCCAATTATCCAGGCGTGAGCGCTTGAAGCGATAGCTCAGGCCCACGGTCGGGCTCAATTGCGTGTCGCGCCGACAATTGGGAAAGAGCAGTTCTGAATCAAAAGGACTGCAGCGCAAAATGATCATGCGGCCCAAGTCATCTTTGCCGACATAAAGGTCTTCACCATAGTAGCCGGTGCCTTCACGGAATTTGTAGGCGGTCAGGCCGTCCGGGCCGGGCGTGCCATCTTGACTGATAAATTTCGGTCGGTAGATCCGTTCAAAGCGCTCCTCTTCGTTGAAGGGCGCTCGGTAGGTCTCAATCTGGAAGTGGACGATTGGTGACTTTGCGGAGCTGTCTTCAAAAAAGTCCGCGAGATCGCGCGTGTAAGGCAGCATTTGGGGCATGATGGCGTAGAGGGCGACATTTTCACGGATTCCGCCACGCCGGTCGCGCGGGAACTGAGTGTAATTTTCCGGAATGACAAACCGCATACCGCCGACACTCAGATCTACAGGAACTGTCGAAATAGAAAATTCCGGCGTATTGCCCTGGATGTCGTCGTAGGAGGGGCCAAAATAGTAGTAGAGCAATCCGCCGGTCAGCACGAGCAAGATCACGAGAACGCGAAGCATGGTTCCCCATGAGGATTGTTCCTGAGCGTTTTCGTCAAACACGTGCGCCTCCGGCCTTTACGCTTACTTTTCGGCTCTGTGCTGAGCCCCCCACTGGGTCACTTTATATCAAAGGATGCCCATGATCCAAATAGCTGAACAGGTCCTAAAATGAAGTTATCGGCGCCTGGCGACTGTGACGGGTGACCATCCCGGGCAATTGCGAACGACAAGGTGACCGGGGCGGTGCACGGGAGATCAGGTGGATTTGCGGCGGAATAGCTGGGATTTACCGGCTCAACAGCGGGGGCGGTGAAAAACTGGCGGATTTCTGCGCCGCACGTGTGACCAACGTCATATTGTTTTGGGCGAGAGCTTTGCTTATTTACCGGGAAGTCGGCAGGGCATCCCCCTCGATTTTCCTTGCCGTGCAACAGTGCCCCCTTCGGAAATTGAGGTCCGTTATGCCACTCAGAATCGTGAATTTTCTTGCGTTTTTCGCCTCTATCGCCACCGGATTGGCCTTTGTGTCCGGTGCGATGAGCCAGGCGAATGCGTTTTTCTTCGGGCTGGCCATCATGACGGTTTATGTCGGTTATCAGCTTACTCTTCGAGACGGGATGCCGCTTAAGGAGACCCTGCGGGATCTGGTGGCGCGGCCGTCTTCCCATCCGCGCCGGGCTTCCTATCTGGCCTATGTGGGAACCCTGTCGATTTCCGGGCTGGTGCTGGTTCAGTCCCTGGCTGGAATGAATTAAGTGTTTTACTGAATTGGTTTGTGAGAAAACCTCCCCCAACTGGAAAGAGCGTGGCCGGGAAATGCCACGCTCTTTTTTTCTGGGGTCTGGTCCAGCCTAAAGGACGGTCAGCATATCGGCCACAAGGGGGTGGCGGACAATGTCGCAGTCTTTCAAACGTACGACCGAAACGGTTTCGAGGGCGTCCAAACGGTCGGCCACATCCTTTAATCCGGACATGTCGGGCAGGAGATCGGTTTGATCCGGGTCCCCGGTGACAATCATGGTTGAGTGCCAGCCAAGGCGTGTCAGCAGCATTTTGATCTGGCCGTAGGTACAGTTTTGGGCTTCGTCAATCACCACAAAGGCGTTGTTGAGGGTGCGTCCGCGCATATAGGCCACGGGAGCGATTTCGATTGTTCCGTCGGCCATAAATTGTTTCAAGCGCTTTGGGCCGAGCCGATCGTTCAGCGCGTCATAGAGGGGGCGCAAATAAGGGGCAAGCTTGTCCTCAAGGTCGCCGGGCAGGAAGCCGAGGCTCTCGCCGGCCTCGACCGCGGGCCGGGACAAGATAATCCGGCCGATCGTTCCTTTTTCCAGCGCCTCAACCGCTTTGGCGATGGCTAGAAATGTCTTGCCGGTACCGGCTGGCCCGAGCGCCAGCACAAGATTTTTCTCGTCAATTGCGCTCAAAAGGGCGGCCTGATTTTTCCCCTGGGGGCGGATGTTTTTTTGATACTTACGGTCGCGTTTTTCTTCTCCCAAGGGGTTCCAGCCTGTGGGGTCCGGCTCCAGATAGCTGATATTGTCTCTGTGGCCTGTAGCTCCGGAGGTTCTTGTTTGCTTGGTTTTCTGACGCGATGACCGTTTTACCATTGTTACTCCTTTCGTCTCTTTTGAGCCGTCGGTAAAATGAGAAAAGGCTCACAAGCGATTTGCGCTGCGAGCCTTGGTGTGACTGATCGGACTGGATGGGGCGTGTTCGAAGAGGAGCAGGCCCGCGTTGGGCCTCTTGCATCTTTTACGCTGTACATTCCTAACGCGTACAAACGTCCCCCTAACTTGCTCTGGCAGGATATCTTTGGCAGACATCCGTCACCGGACCCAGGCCCGAAGAAACCTTCGAATCATCTGGATGTACAATTATGGTAGCGCGGCGAGTTGCAAGCGCCAGTTAAATTTTCATGACAGTGTTATGGGAAAGAGTTGGCGCAAGGTAATCCGTGTGGGAACTAACGGGCATAGGCGGCAATGGCCGCCAGGGCGTCAAAGAGATCCGCAATGCGGGCAACGTAATGATCCCGGACCTTGAGGTGAATAACTTCGTCGTAGCGGATGTTGTCCTCAATGGCATCAACGAGCTTGTTCAAACGGCGCTCGTGCAAGCCGAACTTGCGCTGGAGGGGGTCGGAGATGAGACCTGAGAATGCCGTTACCACGGAGGCGATGGCTAAGATGCCGCCTGTGGTGCTTGCTGCTAAAGCCGCTGAGGGCGCAACGGGAAAGGCTGAATACCAGGCGGACCCGAGCGTGCTCCCCAAGGGGAAGCTGGAGACGGCTGCCTTGGCGGAGATGGTGTTCGCCATGGCGGGCCCGAGGGAGAGGACCCCCGGCGTCACCTTGTGGGCCAATGCGGCGCCAGCGGTCAGACAGACAGCGAGATTAACCACTTCGGCGTTTGCCGCGCGTGTTTCCAAATAGGTTGACAGCAAATGCTCCAACTGGTGGCGGTTTCGGGCTCCGCTGGCGGCAACAGCCTGTTCCACAGCCTCTTCGAGAGCGCCGATGAATTTGCCGTGGCCAAATATCTCCTCTGCGAGCGCATCTCTGTCAGAGTGGCGACCCGGTTGGGCATAGGGAACCTCCAGGAGGTCGGTGTAAATGAACCACTCCAACTCGTTGGCGACATCGGTTTGAAAATAAAATCGTTTGTCGCCGAATTTGTCGGAAAATTTTGTCTTGGCGATTTTGTCGATGCCTTTTGCCGCCGCTTTGGCGCCCAGGGCGGGGCCAACCAGGGCGACATTGAGCGGCGCCCTGTAGAGGTCGCGGCCAAAGGCTTTTTTATTCAAGGCCCAAGCCCCTTTCGGAGAAAAATGCCGGTCGACAAACTCGGGGATACGGTCCCGGCATTTGTTGAAATAGCGGGTCATCGCTTGATCGACAATCTGGCGGGCCAGGTCCTCCGGCATCAGTGCGGGAAGGTTGCTCTTCTGATGGGATGATGATTGTGACATGGCCAAGCCTCGTCCCCCTGTTCCTTTTAAAACCGGCTTAATTCTAGATATGGGACGTGTGAGGCCAAATAAAAGTGGTTTGCCGGCAAAAGTCACTTAATCTGACGCCCAAATGTCTGATAAACATAGCAAAAATAAGAAATAAGGGAGGAATTATGGCGATCTACGCGCTTGGAGACAAAGTGCCCCAATTGCCCGAACCAGGGAAGTTTTGGGTCGCGCCAAATGCCCAGGTCATGGGCAATGTCCTATTGGCGGAAGATGTCAGCATCTGGTGGGGTACCGTGCTACGCGGCGACAATGATCCGATCACCATCGGCGCGCGCTCAAACATCCAGGACAATTCTGTCCTACATACCGATGATGGCTGTCCGCTGACCATTGGGGAAGGTGTCACGGTGGGGCATAAGGCCATGCTGCATGGCTGTACAATTGGCGACAATACCTTGGTTGGGATCGGCGCGACGGTGCTCAACAATGCCAAGATTGGTAAGAACTGCCTGATCGGCGCGCATGCCTTGATTACCGAAGGTAAAGAGATCCCTGACAATTCCATGGTTCTGGGAGCGCCGGGCAAGGTTGCTAAAACATTGGGACCGGATTTTGAAGCCATCTTGATGCAGTCCGCTGAAGTTTACGTCGCCAACTACAGACGCTTTCAAGAAAATCTGAAGCGGATTGACATTTAGTCCGAATGTCTTTTGACCGATCCTGAAGGCGGGGATATTGTCTTTGGCAAAAAGATTGGACGCTCAAAGCGTCACGGGAGGATTGATAACTCATGGCCAACTTCGACTATATTATTATTGGTGCGGGTAGCGCTGGCTGCGTGATGGCCAATCGACTGTCTGAAGATCCCAACGCAAAGGTGCTTCTCTTGGAGGCCGGTGGCAAGGACAAGAGCATGCTGATCCACATGCCTGCAGGTGTCGGGCAATTGATCAGTAAGGAAAACAAGCACAATTGGTATTTCTACACAGAGGGTCAAAATCATCTGGAAGGTCGCAAGCTTTACTGGCCGCGCGGCAAGGTGCTTGGCGGATCAAGTTCGATCAACGGCATGATTTATATCCGAGGGCATGCGCGTGACTATGATCAGTGGCGGCAGTTGGGCCTCACCGGTTGGGGGTATGCCGATGTCCTTCCTTATTTTAAGCGGGCTGAAAACAGTGAAGCGCGCGACGACGAATTTCACGGCCAAGGCGGTCCGCTCAATGTCTCCACGGGGCATTCGCAAGCACCGCTCTATAGAACCTTTATCGAAGCTGGAAAACAAGCTGGTCATCCTTTTACAAAGGATTTCAACGGGTTTGCTCAAGAGGGGGTTGGAACCTACGACCTGACCATCTCTGGAGGACAGCGCTGGAGTGCGGCGCGGGCCTATCTGACGCCCATTCTGGGCCGGGAAAACCTGACCGTCGAAGTTGGCGCTTTGACCTCGCGCATTTTGTTTGAAGGCCAAAAGGCGGTTGGTGTTGAGTATATTCAAAAGAAAGAGCGCAAACATGCTTTTGCTGGCGCGGAAGTTATCCTGTGCGGCGGGGCGGTTAATTCACCGCAGACCTTGTTGCTTTCCGGGATTGGTGACGGGGACTATCTGAAGAAATTTGGAATTGATGTGATTTCGGACGTCAAGGGGGTTGGTGAAAACCTGCAAGACCATCTCGATTGCATCGTGCAGCAGGAATGCACCAAACCGGTGACGCTTTACAACCAGATGGGTCCGTTGAAGCAGCTCATGACCGGGATGCAGTATACGTTTACCAAGTCAGGGGCTGGCGCGGAAAACGGGCTGGAGTCCGGCGCCTTTTTAAAGACCCGCGCAGAGCTGGAAGTCCCCGATATTCAGCTCCACTTTATCAATGTGATTATGACGGACCATGCGCGGGTTAAACCTGACCGGCATGGCACCACCACCCATATTTGTCAGCTCAGACCTGAAAGCCGCGGTTTTATAAAGCTCAAGTCGAAGGATCCGATGGATCATCCACTCATTCAGCCGAATTATCTTGAAGCGGAAGCCGACCGTATCGTGATGCGGGAAGGGGTGAAGATCGCCCGGGAAATCTATGCGCAGGAGGCTTTTGATGTTTATCGCGGGCCCGAGCTTAATCCCGGCGCGGATGTTAAAACAGATGCTGAGATTGATGCCTGGATCCGGCGGACGGCCGAAACGATCTATCACCCTGTCGGCACCTGCAAGATGGGGCACGATGATATGGCGGTGGTCGACGGGGAGCTGAAAGTGCGCGGCGTCGAGGGTCTGCGTGTGGTGGATGCCTCGGTGATGCCAACGCTTGTCGGCGGCAATACCAATGCGCCCACGATCATGATTGCGGAAAAGGCGTCGGATATGATCCTGGGCAAGGCCGCGCCCGCACCGTTGGACATCAAGGTTGCCGAAGACAGTGTGACGGCGGCGGCCCTTTAGGGTTGGCTTGCTGGTTAGGCCTTGGAATGGACCAGCTTGAGATAGCTGGGGTGGGTGCCGTGCAGGATATGTTCGGCCACTTCGGCCTTTTGCGGTTCCGCTTTTTTATTGAGCAAATGAAGCGCGATCACCTCTTGCGTGACGATTTTTCGAGCCGCAAGAAACTGGTGTGAGGCCTGATGGGTGACGCTGCCGAGTATGCGCGACGTGCGCCCATTTGAATCGCGCAGCGGCAGGAGCAGGATTTCTGCCGGGATGCGTGTGTGGTCGAAGGTTTCGGCCGTATATTCGATCAGCGCAGGCTGTCCGCGTGTGAGGACCGCGTTGAGCAGGGCGCGCACCGAGCGCCGCCCATTGTCGCTCCAGAGCTGAAGGAAGTTCTGATCGCGAAATTCCCGGCCGTAAAGCTCGCACAAATGAGTTCCGGCGAGGCGGAAGACGATGTGATCTGTGTCATGGAACTGCAATATGAATGCATTGGGGAGCACGGTCTTGATCCGGTGAGGCTCTATCTCATGGCGGTAAGGCGGAATGTCGCCCGCGCGCAAGGAATCCCAATACTCATAGAGCTGCTGTGATCTCCCGTGTCTCATTTTCATACTCATAGTCCTGCCACGTAAGGAAAATGACGAAAGCAGTTTTCCTTGTGTTTCACTGATCTTGACCGGTCTGTGCCAGGTCGGAGCAGCACCCCTTTATCCGACTGTGTTGACCTCTCAAGGAGCAGAAACTGTGCCAGAACTCTGAGGCGTCATGATTTTGAGGTGTGGCGATGTGGTGCCCCATTTGTTAAGGATAAGGGGCAATTGAATTTCTGATATTCGCCTTTAAGGAGAATGCGTTTACTTATGGTCCTGAACAGAGGCCCACGGCCTCCATCCCCCCCCATCTTTAACGCACCTCGCATCATTCTGGTGCTTTGCGGATCCATTATCGGGATCCATATCTTGCGCTACTTGTTGCCGGTGCAGATTGACCGCGAAATCTTCTTCTATGGGTCGATAATTCCTGCTCGGTATTGGGGGGATCAATCAGCATCTGTTGCGGAACTCCTTGGCCCGTTCATCAGCTACAATTTTTTGCACGCAGATATCGTTCACGTTGGCTTTAATGCTATCTGGCTATTGGCTTTGGGCACGCCGGTCGCGCGCCGTTTGTCGGCCGGCAAATTTCTCGGGTTGGCGGGGTTATGCGGCATGGCGGGCGCCCTTGTTCATGTCGTGATGTATCGCGCCAGTATGGGGGCCTTGATTGGTGCCTCCGGGGCGGTTGCCGGGTTGATGGGGGCGGCGGTGCGATTTGCGCTGTTTGTCCCGGGCGGCTATGCCCTTGCGTTTCGCCACGGGTTCAATGGGGGATTGGTTTTGCCTTTGCGGGATCAGCGGGTGCTGGGATTTTCCGCCATTTGGATTTGCCTGAACTTGATACTTGGCTTGTTTGGGGGATTGTTTGCCGGCGGGCCGGGGCAATCCATTGCTTGGGATGTTCATATCGTTGGATATTTGTCCGGACTGATCCTGTTTCCCTATTTCGACCGCCAAATGCGTCCACCACAAAAGAAAAATCCGTCGCATTTGCGCCGCGTGAAGTGATTTTTGGCAGGGGAGCCCTTGATTGAGGCAAGAAGGGCCCTAAATAGAGAACTATCGCTTGGGAACTATTTTCGACTTTCACAGGAGCACAATCCCCATGAGCATGTCAGACGCCTCAGATGGCGATTTTGAAAACACTCAATCCAGCGATCAAACATCCCAAAAGGATCAAGGATCAGATGATGGCGCCGCACGCCGCGGGGCCCTGGAACGGGGGCTTTTTATGCTCCTCTTCGGGGTGCTGGGCTATTTGACCATTTGGGCAGTTATGCTCTTGGCGATCATTCAGTGGATCTTCGTTTTGATTAACAAAGAGCCGAATGCGGACATTAAGCGCTTCTCGACAAATCTGGCTGAATATCTGGCGCAAATCGCCCGGTTTTTGGGATTTGCGACCGATGAAAAGCCATGCCCGTTTTCTCCCTTTCCTCGGGTTGCCTCTGACGATTGAGTTGAAAACCTAGAATTTCGTGTGATTTGGGCCTGCCCTTGACTAGAGGGGCGGGCCTTTTTTCTGGGCCGCTGCGACTCACCTGCAGGCCGGGATATTCTGACAAACGGGGAAGAAATCACACTAAGACTTTGTATTTATAGTTAAATTCCGAATTTTTGCGCCTGGAGCCCTTGGATCGTGTAAACTGTTTGTTGGACATAAGTTGTCTGGGCTAAACGCAACGATCCAGGGAGGTTCAAGCATATGCATGTTTCGACGATTATCGGGGATAAGGGGAATGCGGTTTATACGATTGAGCCGGGTCAGATGCTTTCCGATGCGGTCAACGTGCTTTGCGAAAAACGAATTGGCGCCTTGATGGTGGTATCCGGTGGCCAAGTGGAGGGCATCCTGACGGAGCGGGACATTATGCATGCGCTCCATAAGGATGGCGGCGCTATCTTGTCGCGGCCCGTGCGGGACTATATGACCTCGGAAGTCATGGCCTGCAAGATGACGGATTCCGTCGATTATATTCGCTCTTTGATGACGTCGCAGCGGTTTCGCCATATGCCTGTGATAGAGGACGGCCAACTGCAGGGCATGGTGTCAATCGGGGATGTGGTGAAATCGCGCATCGCGGAAGTGGAAGCGGAAACTGACGCGCTTAAGTCTTATATCGCCAGTGGCTGACCTATTTGGCCAAAATTGATTTGGCTTCCTCGAGCTGTCCAAGGACGCGTTCAACCGCTTCCTCACCGAGCCGGATGAGATCGTCAGCGCGATCAAATTCCAGAAGACTGATGTGACCAATGCGCGGCGCGACCAGAATGTCGGCCGGATCCCCAGCCATGCGCGAGCGACCGAGGCGGTCCATCACTATATTGAGGGAAGACAGCATAACCGTGCCAATGCCGGGGGTCTTTTGGCCGGTGCCGAAGATCTGGCGCATCATAAGTCTTTGCGGCGACATGGCGCGCCATTTTGAAATGCTCGCCCCGTCTTCTTCGTCGTCGCCATTAAACTCGGCATTTTCAAACTCTTCTGTGGTCTGAAGGGTGGTTTTGCCGAAGGCATCGCCATTTAGTGATATGCCGATGACAAGGCGGGCTCCGAGAGCTCGGCAGGCTGAGACTGGCACCGGATTTACGAGGGCGCCATCAATCAACCAGCGATCGTTGTGATTGAAGGGCGGGAAAACACCGGGCAGGGCATAAGAGGCGCGCATGGCGTCGACCAGGGAGCCGTCCTGGATCCAGATTTCGTGACCGGTGGCCAGTTCAGCGGAGACCGCAGCAAATTTGTTTGGCAGCTCCTCAATACGCACATCGCCTAAATAGTTGCGCATCAGTTTTTCGAGACGCTTCCCGCCAAAAAAGCCGGATCCGCCGACCATGATATCCAGGTAAGAGACCATTCGGCTGCGGGTGAGGGAGCGGGCCCATTCTTCCAGGGTGTCGAGATGGCCGGTGAGGTAAAATCCGCCGACGACCGCGCCGATGGAGGTTCCACATACGATGTCAGGTGCGTAGCCTGCCCGAATGAGGGCGCGAATGGCGCCAATGTGCGCCCAACCCCGGGCGACGCCGCCGCCAAGGGCCAATCCAATTTTTGGGCGATTTATCGGGTCCGTCATGGAAACAGGTTGCTTTTGGTAATTATTCCAGGGTGTTCAATCTAACTCCTCAATAGTATCTAAGGGCTGAAGCTTTAAATATCAATTGAGTTGAACTAGACCGTGCCGCGATTTCATTACCGCCCACCCATGGCGCCTTATCTTGAATTTCTTTATCGCGATGAGGATCTGTTGGTGCTGAACAAACAAAGTGGGCTTTTAACGGTGCCCGGGAAGCCGCGCGATCACAAGGATTGTTTGGAGACGCGGGTGCAGCGGGTCTTGCCAGCGGCTTTAACGGTCCATCGGCTCGATCGACCGACCTCCGGACTCCTGGTTATGGGGCTTGGGGCGGATAACCACCGGGCGCTTTCGATAGCCTTTCAGGATCGCAAGACGGAGAAATCCTATGTGGCAGAGGTCTATGGTCACCTTGCAGAGGATGAGGGGCTGGTGGATGAACCGCTGGCGACCGACTGGGAACGCCGCCCGATGCAGCGGATCGACTATGAGCGGGGCCGACCCTCGCAGACCCGCTGGCAGGTGATCTCTCGCAGTGAGCGGTTTACACGGGTGCGTCTGACGCCGATCACGGGGCGTTCGCATCAGCTGAGGGTGCATATGCAGCATCTGGGGCATCCCATCCTGGGGGATGACTTTTATGCGACTGGAGCGGCGCTGGAAGCTGCTGACCGCTTGCTTTTGCATGCCGAGCGGCTCGCTTTCTCGCATCCTCGGACAGGGGCCTGGATGAGCTTTGAGGCGCCGTCGCCCTTCTAGTTGTTAATAAAGGGGTCAGACCCCTTTATTAACAGGTTGGTCAGAACATGTTGGTGCAGTTGGGACGGAAGCGGGTGGAGAAGAGCAGGTCGAGCTCGCGAAGTTTTGCCACGTCCGCGCCGGTAATCTGTTCCGAGGCGCACAGCTGCGAGGCACTGCGGTAGCCGCTCAGGAGCGTTGCCAGCGCTTGTGGGGTGATCGTCATATCGCCTTTTTGCAGCGCCACCTTTTCAACCTTTGCCGCCCCATCTTTGACGGTCATGGCCCATGTGCCCTCATTCCAGGGACAAAGCTCATCCTTGTCGATGGTCAGGGTTAGGCTGCCGTCTATGTCATAGCCACGCGCTTCCAGGGCCCTGTCGACATCGACAACGCGCAGCCAAATGCCATCGGCTACGCGGTGCTTTAAGGCGCGTGGTTCGAGCAGAAGGGTGATGACGGGATCATCATCGGGGCGGAAATTCATCTTGACGGTGCGGCCTAAGTCATGGTCGGCAAGATATTGCCAGAGGCCGCGACACGATGCCATGTCACTCCAGATGAAATCGACAACCGAGATAATTTGATACATGCCATCGTCATCCATTTTTCCTTCAAGCTCATAGATGAGATAGCCGCCTGGCGTGCCGGAGGCGTCAAACCAGGCTGCAAAATTGCGTGCCTTTTTTTCGTCTATTGGCAAAAGCCAATTCCAGCGTCCATCATCGCGCTTGATGGAAAGAGTGCTGTGTTCAATGGATTTCTCGTAAAGAGGTTTGGCCAGGCTGAGCGCCTCGTCGCGGTCCTTCACGCGCCTTATGCAGCCAGAGGCGGGGACTTTGTCCCGAAAGATGATGTCCTTTGGGGCGATGGCATAGGCGTTCCAATTGGTGGCGAGGCCATAACCAAAGCGTTGATAAATGGCGCCCATGGAGGCCCAAAGGATCGCGATGGGCACGCCGCGCTCATGTGCGGCTTCAAGGATTTGGGTCATGGTGTGACGTACCAGGCCCTTGCGGCGGTAAGCTGGATCCGTGCAGACAATGGTGACGCCGTCCGCTTTGGCTGTCTGGCCGTTTAAGGTCAGATCAAAATCGAAAGCGCCGGCCGTGCTGGCGAGATGCTCACCATCATAGGCACAGAAAAACTGCTCGGTCTTAAGGCCAATGTCTCGCATATCGCGCGGTTCGTCAGATCCCGCGAAAGCGAGTTTGAGGAGTGTCGAAACATCCATGAACTCTTCGTCAGTTCTGGGCGCACGGAAATCAAAAGTCGGGTTCGGATTTACCTTCATTTGGGGCTCCTTGAAATGGGTCTCTCTTGGTATGGTAAGAGGGGCTCCAAGTCAAAGGCTCAGGCCTGAGATTCAGCCATGATCAATTCGATGAAACGGCGTCCGCCAGGCCCAGGCGGATTTTCAGGGCGTGAAGCAATGGCAAAGCCCATGCTGCGGTGGTCTGACTGCATATCCGCAATTCGAATTTGCACTAGTGCGCCACTTGCCAAATCCTTTTCGACAAGGTGCAACGGCATGAAGCCCCATCCCAACCCTGCGCGCAGGAGCTCATGTTTGGCGCCAATATCTGACAGTCGCCAGGTGGAGGGTGAGTAAACGCCGAAGTCCTGACCTTCTGTGGTCTTGCTGCGATCGGTCAGCACCAGCTGATTGGCCTGATGCAAATCAGCTTTAATAAGGGGTTTGGTATGTTCCGCCAGCGGATAATCTGGTGCGCACACCGCGACGGATTTAATCGGGCGCAGGGGTACAGCATCAATGTCATGCCGACTGGCGATCAGTGGGCCGACGATGGCAATGTCGCATTGGCCTGTTTGAAGTCTCTCGGCCGTGCTGCCGAGCGTTTCTACGTGGATTGTGACCGGCAATGTTGGGAACTCTTTGGACAGAGTTTTCAATACATGGGCCAGGCAAGTCATGGGGTAGAGGACTTCGACGGCGATTGCGAGCTTGGGCTCCAATCCCGTTGCCATGGCGCGCGCGCGCGCCTTGAGCCCCATCAGGCGCTGATCAACCGCGCGGGCGTCGGCAAGGATCTGAGTTCCGGCCAGCGTGAGGGCCGGGCGCCGCGTGGAGCGGTCAAAGAGCTGCACCTGCAGCTGATCCTCCATATTGGCGATGGCATAGGAGATGGCGGATTGGGCACGGTTCAACTTGCGAGCGGCCGCCGAAAAAGTGCCGGTTTCTGCCACTGTGAGAAAGACTCTAATCTGGTCAAGGGTGAGAGCTTCGATAGACATATCAGAAATATAGATGGAAAAGATCAGTATTTCATCAGTTTTCTTGTTTGTATGAGTGCTTATTTTGAGGGTGTCACACAAACACAGGAGAACATCCATGACACATATTCTTGCCCTCGAAAGCAGCATCAACGGAGAAGCCTCCGTATCCAGCGGTTTGGCTCGGCAACTGGTCGATCGGCTTGTTGAGTCCTCTCCGAAAGCCGAGGTTACGCGCCGAAACCTTGTTGAAAATGAACTTCCCCACATGGGCACCGATTTCATGCACGGCATATTTGCCGAGCCAGAGGCGCGCACAGACTCGCAGCGCCAGCTGGTCGCGCTCACTGAACGGCTCATCTCAGAAATTGAAGATGCGGACACGCTGGTTATCGCCGCACCGATGTATAATTTTGCAATCCCTTCGACCCTAAAGGCCTGGTTCGATCATATTGCGCTGGCGGGGAAAACCTTCCGCTACACCGCTGAAGGTCCTGTGGGCTTCTTGAAAGGCAAGAAAGTCTATCTGGTGGTAAGCCGGGGGGGAGACTATTCAGACCCCGATATGGCTGCGATCGATTTCCAATTGCCCTATCTCAAACATATGCTGGGCTTTCTTGGCATGACTGATGTGTCCGTTGTCACCGCCGATGGTCAAGACATGAGTGCTGAGCGCGCGAAATCCGGCAGGGCAGCGGCCGAGGCGCAGATTGACGCTTTGTTTGCAAACGTAGTTCTTGCCGCCGAATAAGCACCCACGCTTTACGCGACAAAAAAAGGGCCAGCCTCAGTTGTTCTCCGGAGGCTGGCCCTTCTATCTATATGGAATGCGCGACTTAGCTTTCGGCGGGTCGCATATAGCCTTTGCATGTTGCCAGGGCTTCTTCGTCTTCAAGTTCGGATTCGCACATGGTGTCGAATTTCGCGATCAGGCGCTCGCGGGCGGCTTGTTGGCCCTCAGTGACGTCTTCGCGACTAACCCAGGCGTTCAAGACACGTCCAATGCGCTTGAATGCGCCTTTGTTTCGGGCGTGCATATAGTCTGATTGTGCGGCCATTTCATCGAAGATGCCATTAACCGTGGCTTCAATGGTGTCAATGTCCTCAGGGGTCATGCTGGTCAAGCCGTCAACGTAATAGGAGCCCCA
>SBGZ01000049.1 GCA_006226415.1 Alphaproteobacteria bacterium | reverse complement strand
AAGCGCTGGGGGGTTCCAAAGTCACGGAGATAAAAAATGCGTGTATTGCTGATCGAAGACGATAGCGCGACAGCCCAGTCCATCGAGCTGATGCTAAAGTCGGACGGGTTTAATTGCTACACCACCGACCTGGGCGAAGAAGGCGTCGACCTTGGCAAGCTGTATGACTACGACATTATTCTGCTGGATCTAAATCTGCCGGATATGAGTGGCTACGAGGTTTTGAAAACCTTGCGTCTGGCCAAAATCGGTACGCCGATCCTGATCCTGTCGGGCCTCTCCGACATCGACAACAAGGTACGCGGCCTCGGCTTTGGCGCCGACGACTATATGACCAAGCCGTTCCACAAGGACGAACTGGTCGCCCGCATCCACGCGGTGGTCCGTCGTTCCAAGGGTCACAGCCAATCAGTCATCAACACCGGCAAGCTCACCGTCAACCTCGACACCAAGACTGTCGAAGTAGACGGCCAGCGGGTCCACCTGACCGGTAAGGAATACCAGATGCTGGAGCTGCTTTCCCTGCGCAAGGGCACGACGCTCACCAAGGAAATGTTCCTCAACCACCTTTATGGCGGCATGGACGAGCCGGAACTGAAGATCATCGACGTCTTCATCTGCAAGCTTCGCAAAAAGCTCGCTTCCGCCACCAGCGGCGACCATTACATTGAAACCGTTTGGGGGCGTGGCTATGTGCTTCGCGACCCGGCGGAAGGCACCCAGGCTGCTTAAGCCGCGCCTCACCGTATTGAGAATTAGAAAACCCGGCTCAAAAGAGCCGGGTTTTTTGTTTTCCTCGAAAGATGTTCCCCCGCGAAGGCGGGGGTCCAGTTATTCAAGAAATGCCTCATCCTGAGGAGCGCAAAGCGCGTCTCGAAGGATGAGACCACCTTCACCCATGCTTCGAGACGAGCCCTTCGGTCTCTCCTCAGCATGAGGTCACATGGCAGCGTCCCTCAGGGTTCCCGCCTGCGCACTCCTGGCTCCCGGATCGCGCTTCGCCAAGGCTCGCTTGTCCGGGGATACATCTTATTTGGGTTCCCCCGCGAAAGCGGGGGTCCAGGGCAACAAGTCACCTTCTCCCTCAGGGAGAAGGGGGACCAAAGTCGCCAATTTTAATTGGTAGATTTGGTGGATGAGGGGTCGACCCCTCACCCAAAACACTGACGTGTTTTGACCTCTCCCTCAGGGAGAGGTGCTTGATCCCAAAATCAAGCCACCGCGCTCTCTTGCACCGCCTTCTGAAACCGGTTGGTGATGGTCACGACATCTTCACCGACCTCGACCTGCACGCCGCCGCCGTGGCGCCGGGCGATCTCGCCGCAGACATATGGAATGATGGAGCGAGCATCGAGGGCATCAATGTCAATCTCCCCATTGATGGCCGCACGCACTTCGTCAGCAAAGCGCGCCTTCACGCCCTTGGACACAATCTTGAAAAGCCCGCCTTCTGGCGTCAACATGACATCCACGGTCACCTCGCCGCCGCGCGGGATCGTATCACCCGCCATATGCACCAGATTGGCCAGAAGCTTGACGAGGTCCTTGTCGAGGGTCTCCGCTGGCGCCCGCCAATTAAGGCTCACTTTGCCGCCGCTCATCAGGTTCCGCAGGACATTTTCAGCTTCCCTGAGGTCGATCTCAGACCCTGCTGAGCCTGAGGCGCCATAGGCAAGCCGGGCAAACTGCAGCTTGGCGGAGGCCTGCTGGGCGCTCGCCTCAATCAGCGCCATGGCATGCTCGCGCATTTCCGGATCCTGATCCTCGTTGAGAACCTCAATCCCATTGCCGAGCGCCCCCACAGGGCTGATCAGATCGTGGCAAACCTTGGAGCACATCAGTGCGGAAATTCTCAAATCATCCATGGCGTCTCATCCTTAAAACTGTCGCGCGCCCGATTGATCCGCGCCGCCTAACGTTCCATCATAGAAAGTGTTCGCCGCCTCGCAAGTCGGTAAAACTCCCATTTTAACCCCCATCCAGGAGGCTCCATGCTCGACATTCTTGCCCCAGGTGCCTATGTTCGCCTCCCAGAAAAACCCGATTGGGGCATCGGCCAGGTTCAATCCGTGATTGGCAACCGCGTAACCATCAATTTCGAGCACGCGGGCAAACAGCTAATCCGGGCGGACAAAGTCGATCTCGTCCCCATCGACCCAAAGCAGGAACAAAGGAAGCAGAGGCAAGATGGCCAATCTGACTGAGGTAACCGAGACCCTTTGCACCATCGCCGACAAAGCGGCCGAGGTGATCATGGAGGTTTACAACTCCGACTTCGCAGTGGAGGCGAAAGACGACCGCTCGCCGGTCACAGAGGCCGACAAGCGCGCGGAAGTCGTCATCCTGAAAGAACTGAAGGCCGCCTTCCCGGAGATCGCGGTCATCTCCGAAGAAGCCTTCTCAGAAGGCATCCGGCCGGAAATCGGCGGTCAATTCTTTTTGGTCGATCCGGTCGATGGCACCAAGGAGTTCATCTCCCGCAACGGCGAGTTTACGGTCAACATTGCTCTCATCGACAACCACGAACCGGTCGCTGGCGTGGTGCTGGCCCCGGCCAAGGGCCGCCTCTTTGCGGGCAATACCAAGGATGGCGCCTTTGAGGCTGGTGCGGATGGCACCCGAAAGAAAATCGCTGTTAATGATCCCGGCGGCGAAGCGCTGATAGCGGTGGCCAGTCGCTCCCACCGCGACAGCAAAACGGACGAATATCTGGCGCACTACAACATCAAGGACATGGTCGCTGCCGGATCGAGCCTCAAGTTCTGCCTGGTCGCCACCGGCGAAGCCGACATCTATCCCCGCCACGGCCGCACCATGGAATGGGACACAGCCGCAGGTCATGCTGTCCTGAGCGCGGCCGGCGGCAAGGTCACCAAACTCGATGGCAGTCCCTTCCTCTACGGCAAAACAGAAGAAGACTTCGCCAACCCCTTCTTTGTCGCCAAGGGCAAAGTGGACTGACATGACCCTCACCACGGAGCGGCTGATCCTGCGTCAATGGCGCGGCGAAGATCGCGCCCCTTGGGCCGCCATGAATGCGGACCCCGAAGTCATGCGCCACTTCCCAGGAATACAAAGCCGCGCGGAGAGTGATGATTTCATCGACCGGCGCGCACGGGAGATCGCCTCCAAGGGTTACGGTTTCTTTGCCCTGGAAGAGCGCGGCAGCGGCGCTTTTGTCGGCATGACCGGCCTCACCTGGCCGGGATTTGAAGGCCCCTTCAAACCGGCGATGGAAATAGGCTGGCGCCTGGCACGCGACCACTGGGGCAAAGGCTACGCCAGCGAGGCCGCAAGGGCTTGCCTCCTTTTTGCCAAGGAAGATTTAGGCGAGCGGGAAATCATCGCCTTTACCGCCGCCTCCAACACCCGCTCCATGGCTGTCATGGAACGCATCGGCATGTCCCGGGTAGAGGGCGGCGACTTTATGCACCCAAAGCTCGACCCCGCGAGCCCTGTGGCGCTGCATGTGCTTTACCGGATTAATTTGAAACCCTAGCCTCACAAAACAATGTCACCCCTGCGAAGGCGGGGGGCCAGTTATTCAAGAAATGCCTCATCCTGAGGAGCGCAAAACGCGTCTCGAAGGATGAGACCACCTTCACCCATACTTCGAGACGAGCCCTTCGGTCTCTCCTCAGCATGAGGTCACATGGCAGCGTCACTCACGGTTCCGCCTGCGCGGGAACACGCCACCAGCCAATGTCATTCCGCGACTCGATCGCGGAATCCAGATGGAGGGGCTCTCAGAGGACGCCTGGATCCCGTGGTCAAGCCGCGGGATGACAATTCTTAGCTATAATTCACATTGGCAAAGCGCATCCACGGGATCTGCGATGAGCCATCATCCAGACGTTCCGCGCTAATCGCAACAATGTCTTTGAGCATCTGGCCCATGTTGCCGGCAATCATGGTTTCCGTCAAAGCCGGGCCAATCTCGCCGTTTTCAATCATGAAACTGTTTTTGATCACGCCAGAAAAATCACCGGATGGTCCGGGGTGGCCCATGGAAAGCCGTGTCACCAGAGCGCCCTTTTCAATACCCTTTGTCAGATCCGACTTTGCCGTGTCTCCAGCAACAATCTCCCAGCCGCCCGCTGTGGGCCGGTGCGCAATGCCCGTTTTGCGGCTGCCATAAAGGCTTGGCATCAAGGTCAAAAGCTTGCCCTGATCAACAACCGTAAAGTCATCGGCCACAAACCCGTCGCCGGAAATGCCATCATTACACGGCCCGTGGAACCGGCTCTTGATCGTCAGGAGAGACGAGGCAATTTGCTCGCCCACTTTGTTTTTGTAAACGGAACTGTCGGCAATCAGCTGACCATCGGACAGCTGACCCAAAAGCCAGCCAAGAAGGTCTTCCACCGCCATCGGCGCCAGCACCACATCGCCTGTCAGATTGCCGCCAAAGGACCGCGTGTCAATTTGCCGTTCGGTCTCTTTGAGCATATCGCCAATGCCGAAGAAGGCGGCCGCATGAGCCTTGGAAAGGTCATCGGTCTGCCCGCCCGCATAGGCAAAGGAGGAAGACTTTTCCCCTTCGCGCGCCGTGCCCATGGCCATCAGTCCATAGGCGCCCGTCCTACTCTCCAAAGAAGATCCCTCAGACGTCAAAAAGAGGCTGTGCTGATCATAGTAAGAGGCGTTGCCTTCATCGATTTCCATCTTCGGGGTTTCAGCGGCGCGGTACTCAAGCAGCTCGCGCACCTTCTCCACCATCAGCTCCAGATCCGGCTCCTGCGGGCCCTTCACCACTTGTGCGGTCTGACCCGAGGACACCGCATTGGCATCGTCCTGCGGCGAATGCTGCGCTCGGTCAAACAGCCCAGAGATTTCATGGGCGATCGTGTCTTCCCCAAGATCTGTCAAGGAAGTGCTGGCAGCACGCCCATCAATAATGCCTTTCAGCGACATGCCGTGATCTTCCGTCGAACGGAAAAGGCTGGCATCTGATAGCGAGATATTGAGTTCATCCTGGCGGGAAATGCCGACAGAAACTTGAGATTGCTCAAACCCGGCGGCTTTCATCTGCTTCAGGGCGTTTTCTGCAATTTGTTCGATGTTCATGAGTCTTACTCCCCGCCCAAATGTGCTTTGCCGCGCAGGGCCGGCCCACCGGAAGAAACAATCATCGGCTGCTTCTTACCGCAATAACCATTGCACTCCCAGACCATGTCGTCGGAGACCGCATCGACCGTTCTGAGCATATTGATCGCGGTGCCGGACACCGTTGTGTCCTTGATCGCATTGCCCAGCTTGCCGTTTTTGATCTCATAGGCCAGATCAATGCCGAACATGAATTCAGAGGTTGAATCCGCCTGCCCATTGCCGGACTTCATGAGGTAATAGCCCTCTTCAACACCTGCGATCATTTCCTCAAGTTTGTCCTTACCTGGAAGGATGGCCGTATTGCGCATACGCACCAGTGGCTCATCGTTAAAAGTATAGGCCCGCGCATTACCGGTGGAAGGAATACCAAGCCGCGCCGCCGTTTCACGGCTCGTCATGAAATGGCGCATAATGCCATTTTCAATCAACACCGCGTCTTCGCCAGGACTGCCTTCATCATCCGCATAAACAGGGATCATGCATTCCTCGCCCTTATAGGTATGGGCAAAGTCAATCATGGTCACGAGTTCGCTTGCCACCGGCTTACCAACCATATTGCCAGTGACCGAGCCGCCCAGCACGAGGTCGGCTTCGCAAGGGTGCCCCATGGCTTCATGGGCCAGCATCCCCGCCAGCTCCGGTGCCAGAACAACGGTCTGCAGACCGCCGCGCGCCGGCACCGCATGGCGCTTGGCTTGCAGATGTTCATAGAGACGGTCCAACTTTCCTTCCAGCACATCCATGGAGAGGTCGAGTTCGGCGAGACTGCCCTTCCCCGAAAAGGCTTCCATAAGCTCAATCGGTTCGCCCCGATCATCTTCGACGGTCATCACCATATAGACCGCGGCGCGGCGGATGGTATTGAGAACATCCGCGCCATTGGACGTCTTCAGAGATTTATTGTGAGCCTCGTCGTGGAGAATGAAGGTCGAGGACTTAAGCCCCTTGTATTTGCGCTTGCAGAGCGCATTGAGCGCCTCTACCAGGTCGACCTTCTCCTGCTGGCTGAGCGGTGTTTTGCCGTTAAAGCCAAACTCGCCAATTTGCGCATCCAGCGGAATAGCAAGGCTCGACTTTTCACCAAACCGGCTCATCGCCTGTACATTGTCGACAGCACGCCGTGTGACTTGATCGATGCTCAAGGCGGTTTGAGTTGGCACCGAAGCAAAACCCCAATAGCCTTTGTCAAAGACGCGGGCGCTCACGCCCCCTTCAGAATTTTGCATATTGGCGACAAGATTGCCGTCAATCATCACCATGCGCGACTTGCGCAGATCATGTTGGCGAATTTCGGAGTATTCGACGCCTGTGGGGGCGGCGAGCATAGAAGAAGTCATGTCTGGGATCACTCAAATCTGAATTACGATACGATAATTTGCCACCTGAAATAGCACCCAAAGCCGCGCAAGACCAGAGTCATTAGAGCGCCGCTTCCTGTTACTATTTAATCAGGTATGTGAGATTTTCAATCTTGCCGTTTGTTGCGATGAATATCGTCATGTCCATGCCGGGACGAATAAAAGACCGCCGACATGAGGCCAATACTGAGTAAAATCACGAAGATAAATCCGAGCCACATGGAAATCTGCAGGTGTGTCCCCGGCGAAAAGCCACCGCCCGCCACAATCAACCGTAATCCGACAAGCAGCATCAAAAAGATAAATCCGGCAGCGATGGCTATGTAAACAGCTTTTCTCATCAAATCATCTCTGGGGGCCAAGCTCAAAAACAACAAAGACCGGGAAGGGTCTTTCCTTCCCGATCCTGTACGATTTAAGAACAATTGTCTACGCGCCCGTCAGGCTGTTTCGACCGGCGCTTCTTTGACCCGAAAAGTTATGCCATCGACCGCGATCACTTCAACGCGGGTTCCGGTTGCCAGATTGGCGCCCGTTTCGGATTCGGCGCGCCAGCGGCTGTCATCAATGGAGACATAACCCGCGCCATCGACAAAATCTTCTCGCAACACGACCTTTCGGCCAATGTATTGGGAGGCCCTTCGGTTGAGCTGCGGCTCATCTGACACTTCCGTCTTGCCTTTAAACCAGATCTGCCAGGCTGCGGAAGTCACGACAGCCAGTGTGACGAAGATCCCAATTTCCCATGTCGCAGACATGCCCGGGAAAAGCCAGGACAATAACCCGACAACAAGGGCGCTCACTCCCGGCCAGAGGAAATAGGAGGAAGGCGCCAAGACCTCCACCCCGATGAGAGCGATGCCGAGGATGCACCATTGAACCGTGGTTAAATTCAAAAGAAATTCAATCATTGCAAATTCTCCTATCGCCTTTGCTTCCTGCCGTTAAGCACGCGGGACAGAGGTCGTTGGCCGAGCAGAAGTACCGCCGTCGCCATCCTTGAGCGCGCTACGCCCAAGCTCGGCAATGCCGCCCAGAGTGCCCACAAGACCGCTAAGCTCTGTCGGCATCAACACAAACTTCTGGTTCGGCGCCTTGGCAAGGTCGCGGAAAGCTTCCACATATTTTTGCGCCACGAAATAATTAATCGCCTGAACATCGCCGCCCGCAATGGCTTCAGAAACCATTTGGGTCGCTTTGGCTTCCGCTTCGGCGGCACGCTCGCGTGCTTCCGCATCCCGGAAGGCGGCCTCTTTGCGGCCTTCTGCTTCCAGCACCGCTGATTGTTTGGCGCCTTCAGCGCGCAGGATCGCGGCTTGTTTCTCACCATCTGCCTGCAGAACTTCCGCGCGGCGCTCACGTTCCGCCTTCATTTGGCGGCCCATGGATTCGGTAATGTCGCGTGGCGGCGCCAGATCCTTAATCTCGACCCGGGTCACTTTAACGCCCCAGGGGTTGGTCGCCGCATCCACGACAACCAACAAACGCGAGTTGATGTCATCACGCTTGGCCAGCACTTCATCCAATTCCATCGAACCAATCACGGTCCGCACATTGGTCAATGCCAGATTGGTGATCGCACGGGTCAGATCATTGACTTCATAAGAGGCACTTGCCGCATTCACCACCTGATAGAAGGCCACGGCGTCAGCGGTCACAGTCGCATTGTCACGAGTGATCACTTCCTGGCTCGGAATGTCCAGCACCGTTTCTTTCATCGACTGCTTGTTGCCAATGCGGTCGATGACCGGAACGACAATATTAAAGCCGGGCTTGAGGGTTCGTGTATATCGACCAAACCTCTCAACCGTCCACTCCTGCCCCTGTGGCACAGGCTTAACGGTGCCGTATAAAACGACCAGACCAACCACCAGAATTACTAAAGGAAGGAATCCCATATGTGCTCTCCTCTTAAAGCCTCCAAGAACTGTACATTTCGCGGAACCGCAAAATTGCACATCTTATAGGTGGGGATGATAGGGAGATTCGCCAAGAAATATCGGCGTAAAATCGCCCAGATCCGCACAATTCTGCGCCTTCAGGCAGTCCCGCCCCAAATCAACACCTCTCAAAATTGAAGCCATAAACAACACCCGTTGAAGTGATTTTTCAAAGGGAGACCACAACTCAAATCGCGGAAAAGTTGTTTTCTTCTTGCTCGAAACCGGACAATCACCTATCAGTTATGGCTGTGGCTGCGTGTATTATCATACCGATCCCATACATTTGCGCGCAGGATATGGGAGCAGCGGCCCGTGTTGAAAAGGCAATTTCCTGCGGCGAAGGAATTAGGACTTATGAGTTTCGACCCCGTCGACATTCACGTGGGCCAAAGAGTTAAGATCCGCCGCAAGAGCCTCAAGCTGACCCAGGCTGAACTGGGAGAGGTCTTAGGGCTCACCTTCCAGCAAGTGCAAAAATACGAGCGTGGCGCCAATCGCATCAGCGCCAGCAAATTGTTTCTCATCGCTCACACCCTGGATGTCCCGGTGGCTTTTTTCTTTGAAGGTTTGGACGGCAACCTCGAAGCAAATGCACTGAAAGAGGAATCCAAAGCCTACGACGGGCAAACCACCGAAGGTGTCCTCAGGTTTGCCGGATCAATGGAAGGGCTTGAGCTCAATAGCGCCTTTGCAGCGATCACGCACTCCGAAACGCGCAAGTATCTTGTGTCATTGTTTGAGGCCATCGCCGAAAACCACAGCCGGAAGTAAAATCATTCCGGCGGTTGCGGGGTCGCCGCGCTGAGATCAAGAACAGACAGCACGCGGCCTGCTTTCACGTCGAAAAGCACCACTTTATCGCCAGCGCCGGTTTCAACCACCAGGATCAGGACCCCGCGCTCGATCGTGCTTTGTCGCACCCGGGCGCCCGGCCCCAGATCCAGCGGCAAATGGGGCACCTCGCCGACCATAACCGGTGCGCCCGTCGCCCCCGCCCCCGCGCCGTAGGGTTCAGGGTCTTTCTTGGTGACCACGGAATAAATCAGCAAAACCAGCATGCCCACCAGGGCCACGCCGAGAACAATCACCAAGACTTTTAAGGCAATCGGCACACCCGGCTGATTGTCATTGCCCGAACTGAGCTCCTTTGCCATAAGTCTCTCCATGTGTGATCGCAAAGCATCGCAAAATGATGAACCGGAACAACCTGACCCGCTCCAACTAATGGTGGCAGCGGAAGGCGCCCGCATTGATCGCTATCTCGCCCTCCACATCCCGGATCTCAGTCGGTCCCGGCTCAAGGCGCTCCTGATGGAAGGCAAGGTCACGCTCAACGGCGCGACGATAACGGACCCCTCCTACCGGGTCAAACAAGGTGATGAAATAGATATCACCATTCCGCCGCCACTGCCCGCCGAACCGGAGCCGCAGGCAATAGACCTCAACGTGGTCTTCGAGGATGACGACCTCATCGTCATCAACAAACCGGCAGGTCTTGTGGTGCACCCCGGCGCGGGCACCCCGGATGGCACCTTGGTCAATGCGCTCCTTGCCCATTGTGGCGCAAGCCTTTCGGGCATTGGCGGCGTTGCGCGGCCCGGCATCGTCCATCGCATCGATAAGGACACCAGCGGGCTCATCGTGGTCGCCAAAAACGACAAGGCCCACCAGGGCCTGGCCGCCCAATTCGAGGCTCACTCCGTCGAACGCAGCTATGTGGCGCTGGTCTGGGGCGATGTGCGCCAACTGACAGGCACCATTGAAAGCGAGATCGCCCGATCCAAGAACAACCGCAAAAAAATGGCGGTGGTGAAATCCGGCGGCCGCCACGCCGTCACCCATTACAAGGTGCTCGAGCGGTTCGGGCCCCCTGGCGGCGCCATCGCCACCCTCGTGGAATGCCGCCTCGAAACCGGCCGCACGCACCAGATCCGGGTCCATATGGCCCAGATTGGGCACACCCTCATCGGCGATCCGATTTACGGCAGCCAGCGCAAACGCGCCCCGTCCACCTTGCCTGAAGGCGTCCGCCGGCACCTTGAAAATTTCCCCCGCCAGGCCCTGCACGCCCGCACCTTGGGCTTTGAGCACCCGATCACAGGTGAGGTCATCTCGTTCGACTCAGAAATACCTCATGATTTCAATGAGTTAATGGAAGACCTGCGAACCCTCTCTTGAATATCGCCAACAAATCCCTATCTTTGAGGGGCACAGACGGACCACCTTTGGGGGAGGTGGTTTTTTGCTCTGAGCAAGTCAGTTATGCAGGAATTTCAGGGGATTTAATTCATGGCTTCCAATCTTCCAACCCTTTCCAGTGAAGGTGGTCTTTCTTCTTATCTTCAGGAAATCCGTAAGTTTCCCATGCTGGAGCCGGAAGAAGAATACATGCTCGCCAAAGCCTGGAAAGAGCACGGCGATTCCGAAGCCGCCCACAAAATGGTAACGAGCCATCTGCGCCTCGTCGCGAAAATCGCCATGGGCTATCGCGGTTATGGCCTGCCGACGAATGAAATTGTATCCGAAGGCAATGTGGGTCTCATGAAAGCGGTCAAACGCTTCGAGCCAGAAAAAGGCTTTCGCCTGGCCACTTACGCCATGTGGTGGATCCGCGCCTCTATTCAGGAATACATCCTGCGCTCCTGGAGCCTTGTCAAAATGGGCACCACAGCAGCGCAGAAGAAACTCTTCTTCAATCTGCGCAAGGTGAAGGGACAAATTCAAGCCATTGAAGAAGGTGATTTGCATCCCGAAAACGTCAAAGAGATTGCCGATCGTCTCAACGTTTCCGAAGAAGAGGTGGTCAACATGAATCGCCGCCTCTCCGCTCACGACCATTCACTGAATGCGCCGATGAAAGCTGATTCCGAAGGCGAGTGGCAGGACTGGCTGGTGGACGATGGGATCGACCAGGAAACCCTCCTCGCCGAACAGGAAGAGCTCGACACACGCCGCGCGCTGCTGGCAGATGCCATGAAAAATCTCAATGAGCGTGAACAGCACATTCTGACCGAGCGCCGCCTTAAAGATGAGCCGGCTACTCTGGAAGAGCTCAGCCAAGTCTATGACATTTCCCGCGAACGGGTCCGTCAGATCGAAGTACGCGCCTTTGAAAAACTTCAAAAGGCCATGAAAACGCAGATGCGCGAACAGCACTTCGCGCAAAATGCCTGACCACTCTTAGAGAAACTCAATCGCATAGATCGGCGGGAGATGGGCATTAACCGTTGCCCATGTGTCGCCGCCATCTTCTGATACCCAAAGCGCGCCGGTAGTCGATCCCATGGCGAGCCTTTCGCCGGTTGCGTCAACAACGAAAGCATGACGATAGACAAGGTCATAGGCGTGAGCCTGCGGCAAGCCCGCGCGTAGCGTTTCAAAACTCTGCCCGCCATCACTTGTGCGATTGACAACAACTTTGCCGTCCACCGGAAACCGCGCATCATCCCCCTGGGCCGGAACAAACCAGGCGCGCTGAGGATCTTGCGGGTGAACCGCAACCGGAAAACCAAATCGGGAGATCGGCGCATTCTTCAATTCCTGCCAGCTCTTGGCATTGTCATTAGAGACAAACACTCCATTGTGGTGCTGACACCAATAGGTGTCGGGCGCCCCCAAACATTGGGCAATCAAATGCGGGTCCTGGATCTCACCATTGTGTTTGATGTCTGGCGGCACATATTCCGCCCACATGCCTTGGGCAGAAAGCGACCAGCTCTGGCCGCCATCTTCTGTCAGCCAAACGCCCGCCACTGACAAACCCAAAAGAATGCGATTTGAGTTGCGCGGGTCCACGCAGATGGAATGAATACCCGGATCGTCATAGCCGCCCCCCATCCAGGCCGCTTTTTCAGGAACGCTCCAGAGCGGTTCATTAAGAGACCAGCTCTCACCATTGTCCTCGGACTTAAAAAGCCCGCCCGGAAGCGTGCCCGCCCACAGCACACCAGCTTGATCCCCCCCGCCAGCCGCCAGGGTCCAAATCATCTGCAGGGCCACATCACCAGCCACCCCTTGGTAGGAAGGCGCCGTCATTTCTTCCCAGCTCTGACCGTCATCCGTGGAGCGATGCAGTTTCGCGCCATAATGACCATGATCCAGGCTCGCAAACAAAAACCCATTTCTGGGATCCCGCAGCGTATTAACGACCGGCACACCAAGAAAATGTACATTTTCAACACGCCAGTCGCCGCCATGGCCGCGCCGAACATCCATCAACCCCTTACGCGTGGAAACCAGCAAACGATCGCTCATCTCACCCTCCTGACAGAGCCTGCATCACATAGATTTCACTCGTGTTACTGACCGGACTTGCAAGCGCCTGGCCTGCAGGCAATCGCACACCATCCAAAAATATACTGATATGTTTTCTCAAGCGACGCTGATCATCGAGAATATAAGACTGCAGCAGATCATGTTCTGCAAAGGCCTTATCCAAAACTTCCAGAACCGTCGACCCTTCGAAATGTGAGTCGCCAGTTGGCCCGACAGCGCGCAGATGCGATGTGAAAACGAGTTTTGCCACTCCCGGCTCCTGCACTCGAAGTAGAAAGATCAACCCTACCCAACCAAACCAATTCGTCAAGCCATGCAAATGGCTTGCGCTCGCTGAGGCCACAGGTCATTCTGAGGAAAAAGGGAGGAATTATCTTGGCGGATCAAGCAACGCGGGCGAACCCTGGCCGATACGGCCAGAGTTGGTACAGATGGTATGTCCTTATCATCCTGACCGGTGTTTACACTTTTAACTTCATTGACCGCCAGATTCTGGTCATTCTTCAAGAACCCATCAAAGAGGACATGGGGCTCTCTGACACTCAGCTCGGGCTCCTCTCTGGATTTGCCTTTGCGCTCATTTATGTCCTGGCCGGGATCCCCATTGCCCGCTTTGCCGACAAGGGCAACCGCCGCAACATCATCACCGTCGCCCTGGTGGTCTGGAGTTCCATGACCGCCCTCTCCGGCCTCGCCATGAACTATGCCCAGCTTCTGGCGGCTCGGGTCGGCGTTGCCATTGGCGAAGCTGGTGGCAGTCCGCCTGCGCACTCGATGATTTCAGATGTCTTCAAAAAAGAGCAGCGCGCCACAGCCCTGTCCATCTATTCCACTGGCATCAACTTCGGCGGCCTCATCGGTCTTCTTGCGGGTGGCTGGATCGCGCAATATATGGATTGGCGTATCGCTTTTTTCGTCGTCGGTATTCCCGGCGTCATTTATGCCTTGTTGCTGCGCTTTACGGTTCAGGAGGCCCCGCGCGGGTTTGCCGAGCAAGTTGTTGAAACCGGAGACGCACCTTCCATGCTGGAAACAGCACAAGTGCTGCTCTCTCGCCGATCATTCAAACATATGGCGGTCGCCGCCGGCCTTCATGCTTTCATAGGCTATGGTGCCGCCAATTTTGCCCCCTCGTTCTTTGTGCGCACCCACGGCCTTCAGATTGGCTTCGTCGGCACCTGGCTCGCCGCTGCGGGTATTTTTGGCGCCCTCGGGACATTCCTGGGCGGTTACGTCACCGACAAATTGATGCAGCGGGACGAGCGCTGGTATCTCTGGGTTCCGGCCTTATCGACCATTGCAACTTTGCCCTTCTCCATGATCATCTACAACACAGGCCTGCCCATGCTGGCCCTGTCGTTGACCTTCGTGACCGGCTTGACCTTCTCCATGTATCTGGCGCCCAATCTGGCGCTCGCACATTCGCTCGTGGGACTGCGCATGCGTGCCATGTCGTCGGCAGTGCTGTTCTTCATCCTGAATATCATCGGCCTTGGCCTCGGCCCTCTGGTGGTCGGCATGGTCAGCGATGCGCTTGAGCCAAGCTTTGGCAAGGACTCACTGCGCTTCTCGCTGATCATCGTAATTGTGATCGTCAATCTGTGGTGTGTGTTCCACTATTGGATGGCAAGCCGCACCGTGCGTGAAGATCTGGCGAAGGCGCCAAATCGCGAAAAGCCATCCGAATCAGTGTTGACGCCTGAGGAAACAGCCCTCAGCCCAGAAACGGATCGTGGACCAGAATAGTATCATCCCGCTCCGGCGAGGTTGACACAGACGCCACCGGCGCGCCGATCAACTCTTCAATGCGGCGCACATATTTGACCGCCTGAGCAGGCAGTTCGGCCCAGGAGCGTGCGCCTTCGGTCGACGCCTGCCAGCCTTCAAAGCTTTCATAGATCGGCTCAACACGCGCCTGCTCCGGCGCGCTGGCGGGCAGATGGTCGATTTCCTTGCCATCAAGCTTGTAGCCGACCGCGATTTTGATCTCTGCAAGCTCATCGAGCACGTCAAGCTTGGTCAGCGCAATCCCGTCAATGCCGCCGGTGATCACTGTCTGGCGCACCAAGACCGCATCAAACCAGCCACAGCGGCGCTTGCGCCCCGTCACCACGCCAAACTCATGACCCTTCTCACCAAGATACTGCCCAACCTCACCCTCTTGCTCCGTCGGGAATGGTCCCTCGCCGACGCGGGTCGTATAGGCCTTGGTGATGCCGAGCACATAACCGATGTCGCGCGGCGCCATGCCGCTACCCGCCGCGGCCTGCCCGGCAACAATGCTCGACGAGGTCACATAAGGATAGGTGCCGTGATCGATGTCGAGGAGGATACCTTGCGCCCCTTCAAACAAAATGCGCTTGCCTGATTTATGCGCCCCATCGAGAAACTGCCAGACACAGTCCATATAGGGGAGAATTTGCGGCGCGATTTCCTTCAGCTTGTTGACAATTTCCGCGCCATCCAGCTCGTCGCGGCCATAGCCGCGCCTCAGCGCATTGTGGTGGTCCAGGAGCGACATCACCTTATCTTCCAGGGTATCTGGGTCTGCCAGATCAATCATTCTGAGCGCGCGGCGGCCGACTTTGTCCTCATAGGCCGGGCCAATGCCGCGCTTGGTGGTGCCGATCTTGCGCACGCTGTTGGAGCTTTCGCGCATTTCATCAAGTTGCTGATGGATTGGCAAAATAAGGGGCGTGTTTTCCGCGATCTTGAGGTTTGCCGGGGAGATTTTCAGCCCCTGGCCCCGCAGCCTGTCGATCTCCGCCACAAAGGCCCAGGGATCGCAAACAACGCCATTGCCGACAACAGACACTTTGCCCTCGCGTACCACGCCGGAGGGCAGCGCCGAAGTCTTGTACACATTGCCGTCCACAACCAGCGTGTGGCCCGCGTTATGACCGCCCTGAAAGCGCACGACCACATCCGCCCGCTCCGACAGCCAATCAACAATTTTGCCTTTGCCTTCGTCGCCCCATTGGGAACCGACCACGACCACATTTGCCACGGGATATCTCCAGATTTCGAGTGTGTGTAGACCTCAAACGCAAACAAAAAGCCGGGCGCGCAAGGCGCGTCCGGCTTTGCAGGTTCTTGTAATGGCTTGGCCTTAGAATTTCAAGGCCTTTGCCACGACCACTTGAGGCAGGGCCTGGACCTGGGCCAGAAATTCCGCATCGATATCGCTGTCGACCTCGACGAGGGCCAGCGCTTGACCACCAGCCTCGGACCGGCCGAGGTTAAAGGTCGCAATATTGATGTCTTTGTCGCCCATCAGCGTACCCAATTTGCCAATGAATCCCGGCGTATCGTTATTTTCGACGTAAAGAATGTGGTCGCCAAACTCACCCTCCACATTGATGCCCTTGACCTGAATAAGCCGCGCCTTGCCATCGGAGAAGATCGTGCCCGCCACAGACCGTTCCTGGCGCTGTGTCACAAGAGTGATCCGCACATAGCTTTCATAGACCCCTTGCTGGGTCCGCTTGGTCTCGCTGACCTGAATGCCCCGGTTCTTGGCAAGGGTTGGCGCGCTCACCATATTGATGTCCTGCAACGAGGGTTTAAGAGCGCCGACAATGGCAGCCGCCGTCAGCGGCTTAGTGTTCAGCTCCGCCACAGCGCCTTCATATTCAATACGGATTTCATTGATCCCGGTTTCGGCAATCTGCCCGCCAAAGAGGCCAAGTTTTTCAACAAGATCAATATAGGGCTTCAGGATCGGCCCCTCCTCTGCCGACACGGAAGGCATGTTGATGGCATTGCTCACGGCGCCGGTCAGAAGAAAATCCGACATCTGCTCAGCCACTTGCAAGGCCACATTCTCTTGCGCCTCTTCCGTCGAGGCGCCCAGGTGCGGTGTCGCCACAAGATTTTCCACACCAAAGAGATCGTTTTCCGTGGCCGGTTCTTTTTCGAACACGTCCAGCGCCGCACCGGCCACATGACCGCTCTCAAGCGCCAGTTTAAGGGCAGATTCAACAACCAGCCCGCCGCGTGCACAGTTAATAATGAAAACGCCCGGCTTCATTTTCCCCAGCGCATCACCATCAATAATGTTGCGTGTTTTGTCCGTCAGCGGCGTGTGCAACGAAATAAAGTCAGCCTTGGCAAAAAGCTCATCGAGCTCCACCTTGGTCACGCCAATCTCGACCGCCCGTTCCGGTGTCAGGAAGGGATCAAAGGCGAGCACTTTCATTTTAAGTCCCTGCGCCCGATTGGCGACAATAGAACCAATGTTGCCGCAGCCGATAATGCCGAGCGTTTTGCCGGTGAGCTCAACCCCCATATAGGCAGACTTGAGCCACTTGCCCTGATGCGTGGTTTCGTTCGCCTGCGGGATCTTCCGCGCAATAGCAAACATCATGGCGATCGCATGTTCTGCCGTTGTGATCGAATTGCCAAAGGGCGTATTCATCACCACGACCCCCTTGGCGGAGGCTGCAGGGATGTCGATATTGTCAACGCCAATCCCGGCACGGCCGATAACCTTCAGGTTCGTTGCGGCCTCAATCACTTCGGCTGTCGCTTTCGTCGCTGAGCGCACAGCCAGACCATCGTAATCGCCGATAATTTTGATCAGCTCATCTTTATCGAGGCCGGTTTTGACATCCACGTCAATGCCGCGATCGCGAAAGATCTTTTCAGCACGTGGGCTTAGTTTGTCAGAGATCAATACTTTAGGCATGGGACTAAGGTCCTCTTATTTTGGAGAGATGTTTTCTTAAAAAGATCAGGCGGATTTAACTTGAGCGAATGCCCAGTCGAGCCAGGGACACAGCGCTTCCAGATCCTGCGTCTCGACGGTCGCGCCCGCCCAGATCCGCAGACCCGCCGGCGCATCCCGATAAGAACCGATATCATAGGCAACGCCTTCCGCGTCCAGCAGGCCCGCCAATTTTTTTACGGCTGCATTGCGTGCCGCATCATCCAGGCTCTCAAACCAGGGGTCGACGACTTTCAAGCAAACAGACGTGTTGGAGCGGGTCTCTGGTGCGACAGCCAGGTGATCCACCCAATCGGTCTTCTGAACCCAGGCGTCTAAGACCGCAGAGTTCGCATTGGCGCGGTCAAACAGAGCCCTTTTCCCGCCCAGGCTTTCAGCCCAGGAAAGCGTATCCAGATAATCCTCAACGCAGAGCATGGAAGGCGTATTGATGGTCGCCCCTTCAAAGATCGATTCATTGAGTTTGCCGCCTTTGGTCAGGCGAAAAATCTTCGGTAAAGGCCAGGGGGGCGTATAGCTTTCCAAGCGCTCGACCGCGCGCGGGCTGAGGATCAGCATGCCGTGCGCCGCCTCCCCGCCGAGCACTTTCTGCCAGGAGAAAGTCACCACATCGAGCTTCGGCCAATCCAGATCCTGCGCGAAGACCGCAGAGGTGCCATCACAGATCGTAAGCCCTGTGCGGGCATCGGAAATCCAGTCCGCATTCGGCACGCGAACGCCAGAGGTGGTGCCATTCCAGGTGAACACCACATCCCGGTCCGGCGATACCTGGGTGAGATCCGGTAACTCCCCGTAGGGCGCCTCGAAGACCCGGACATCGTCAAGCTTGAGCTGTTTTTTGACATCCGTCACCCAGCCTGCGCCGAAGCTTTCCCAGGCCAACAAGTCGACGCCTCTGGCGCCGAGCACGGACCACAGCACCATCTCCACAGCGCCGGTATCTGAGGCTGGCACAATGGCCACGCGATAGCCTTCAGGAAGGCCTATGAGGGCCTTCGTGCGGTCAATAGCTTCTTTGAGTTTGGATTTTCCGGGAGCTGCCCGGTGCGAGCGTCCGAGACTGGCTTGGCTCAGCGCTTCAAGAGACCATCCGGGGCGCTTGGCGCAAGGTCCAGATGAAAAATAGGGTCGAAGGGGACGCATCCCCGGCTTCTGGTCGACAGTCATTATGGCTATTCCTCACAGAATAGTTGCACCTCGTTGGGGAGGCGTGGCCCACCGCCGATATAGAGGCGCGCGGCAGAACCGTCAACAATGAATGTCACGAAACAGACTGCTTTCACGCAACTTTTGCTTAAAGCGTGATCACCGCACGGCAATAATCCGCACAAGTGCCTCTCAAGATTACCCGGTCATCTGCGTAAGTGCAGTAAAGCGTGCCGCCGCGCGGGCTCGCCTGATAGGCCGTGATGTCCGCCTTCCCCAAGCGATTCGCCCAATAGGGCACGATCGACGTGTGCGCCGAGCCGGTCACCGGATCTTCCGGAATGCCGGCATAGGGCGCAAAGAAGCGCGACACGCAATCGCGGCCAGAGCCTTCCCTGGCGGGGGCTGTAATAATAAGCGCTTCATTAAGGCCGATGTTCTCCGCCGCACGGAAGTTGATGTCCCCATATTGGACGGCCAGCACATCCTCCTCGCTGCCAAGCACGAGAAAGGGATTGGTCTTGGCCACATAGACCTCATCAACAGGCATATTCAACATACTTTGCCCGAGGGTCTGGTCTTCCGCCAGACGAACAGGCGTTGATGGAAAGTCCATGACAATCAATTCATCCGCGCCACGGCTCACCACAAGAGGGCCGGAACGCGTATGAAAAGTCAGCGTCGAAGCCGCCTCCCCATGATGGACCCAAAGCGCATGCGCGCTGGCCAAGGTCGCATGACCACACAGATCCACTTCGGTGCCGGGCGTAAACCATCTCAGGTTATAGTGCCCCGCGCCCTTACCTGCTTCGCGCACAAGATAGGCTGTCTCCGCCAGATTGTTTTCCATGGCGATGTTTTGCATCAGATCCTCATCAAGCCAGGCATCGATAAGACACACCGCCGCCGGATTTCCGGTAAAGGCACGGTCCGCAAAAGCATCGATCTGATAAAACGTAAGCTCCATGGAAAGTCAGGTCCTCAGTTAGGGTCTTCAATCAAGAACATAAAATTGTGATTGAGGGGCCCCTGACCCTTACCAAACCCAGGCGCATTGGCAATGGCTTCATGAACATATTCACGTGCCTGTGTGACAGCCTCACTTATAGAAAACCCTTGCGCCAAAAGGGTTACAAGAGCAGACGACAATGCGCATCCCGTGCCATGGGTGCTTGTGCTCTTAAGGCGCGGCGACATCATGACCTCAAGTGTTTCCTGTGTAGCAAGCACGTCAAAGACCTGCGCGCCCTCAAGATGTCCACCCGTGACCAGCACTGTCTCGGCGCCAAGCTCAAGAAGTTTGTCAGCGGCGCGTTTCATCCCTTCCACGTCAGAGACTTCAAACCCACTCAGGGCCATGGCTTCAGGCACATTGGGGGTCACAACATCGGAGAGAGGCAGCAAAAGGGTTTTAAATCGATCAAAGGCCTCGCTGGAAAGAAAGGTTGTGCCATCACTCGCCGCCACAATGGGGTCCAGCACTAGCGGCGCTTCTTCCGCTCCGTCAAGCGCTTCCGCGACCGCGTCAATAACCGCCGCAGACCGGAGCATGCCCACTTTAATGCCATCGATCCCGATATCCTCAAGTGGCAGACGGATTTGCTCGGCCACAAATGCCGGATCCAGATCAACCACCGAGCCAATGCCTCTCGTGTCCTGAGCGGTTACCGACGTGATCGCGCTCATGGCATAACCGCCAAGCGCCGAAATGGTTTTGATGTCGCCTTGTATGCCTGCCCCGCCGCCGGAATCCGACCCAGCAATGGTCAGGATACGGACGGGTTTGTCCGTCGCCATGAGAAAACTCTTCAGTTGTTTATTAAAGCCCGGAAGCGCTTGGTAAATTAGGCTGCGGAACTCTCAATGACTTGACATATCTCGCCAACAACCGCTTTGACAAGGCCCTCGTCGTCGCCTTCGCCCATGACACGGATCAGCGGCTCGGTGCCGGACTTGCGGATCACCAGACGGCCAGAGCCACTGAGGCGGCTCTCCCCGGCCTTGATGGCCAATTGCACTTCTGGCAGTTCCAGAGGCGCTTTGCCGCTGAAGCGCACATTTTCAAGGATTTGCGGGTATGGATCAAAGAGGTGGCAGGCCTCACTCACCGGCTTGCCGCTGCGCGAGAGAACCGCCAAAACCTGCAATGCGGCAATAAGCCCGTCACCTGTGGTGGAGAAATCAGAAAGCACAATATGGCCCGACTGCTCACCGCCCACATTGTAGCCGTGTTTGCGCATGTGCTCGACCACATAGCGGTCACCCACTTTGGTGCGAATAAGATCAAGACCCAAGCTGTTCAAGTAACGCTCAAGCCCGAGGTTCGACATGACGGTGGAGACAACTCCCGGCGCAGAAAGCCGCCCAGCCTCGCCCCAGCTTTGTCCCACGAGCGCCATGAGCTGGTCGCCGTCAATCAGGCGGCCCTTTTCGTCGGCGATCAACACACGGTCCGCATCCCCATCAAGGGCAATGCCAAGATCAGCGCCTTCGTCCACCACCGCCTTGCACAGCTTATCCGGTTGTGTGGAGCCGCAGCCCTTGTTGATATTAAAGCCATTGGGGCTCACCCCGAGCGGGATCACATCCGCGCCAAGCTCCCAGAGCACGGCAGGCGCCACCTTATAGGCCGCGCCATTGGCGCAATCGATGACGATCTTCATGCCATCGAGGCGGCGGCGTCTTGGGAAAGTTGCTTTGGCAAACTCTATATAGCGGGCCTGCGCATCTTCAATCCGTTTGACGCGCCCGAGGGAATCCGGGCTCACCCGCGCGGACTCAATCTCATGCGCGATCAGATCTTCAATCTGCTCCTCCACATCGTCGGAAAGCTTATAGCCATCCGGCCCAAAGAGCTTAATGCCATTGTCTTCAAAGGAATTGTGACTGGCCGAAATCATGACCCCCATGTCGGCCCGTAGGGAGCGGGTCAACATAGCCACCGCCGGGGTCGGTAAGGGGCCAAAAAGGAAAACATCCATGCCCACAGAGGTAAAACCCGCCACCAGGGCCGGCTCGATCATATAGCCAGACAGCCGCGTATCCTTGCCGATCACCACCCGGTGGCGATGGTCGCCGCGGGTAAAAATCTTACCCGCCGCCATGCCGACCTTAAGCGCAATCTCGGCCGTCATCGGCGGCGTATTTGCCGTACCGCGAATCCCATCGGTGCCAAACAGCTTGTTGGCCATGTCATTTTCCCCAAAGAAATCAGTCAATTGCAGCGAGGTTAGCACCTCTTTCCTATCATACCCTTACGACAGGCTGGTAAACAGCCATTAACCATAAAATTCAGGTCAATTTAGCTTACAGGCCGGAATATTCGGAGAGCCTGGGCCGTTTCGGCGACATCATGCACCCTGAACATCTGCACCCCTTGCGCAGCGCCTTGAAGCACAGCCGCCAGGGACCCGCCAAGTCGCGCGTCCTCTCCCTCGCCCTTCGAGGCCATGGCGATAAAGCGTTTGCGCGAGGCGCCGAGCAGGATCGGGCAGCCAAGCCCGTGGAAAAGGCTGAGCCCCCCAAGGAGCGCCAGATTGTGATCCAGGGTTTTGCCGAAGCCGATGCCCGGGTCGACGATGATTTTCTCCCGCGCCACACCAGCCGACATAGCCGCCTCGATCCGCGCTTCCAGATAGTCATAAACGTCCAGCAAGACGTCCTCATAATGAGGCGCATCCTGCATGGTCTTTGGGTCCCCCTGCGCATGCATGAGGATCACCGGCAGACCAAGACTGGCCGCCACGCCCGGAGCGTCTTCATCAAAGGTCAAAGCCGACACGTCATTGAGGATCGCCGCTCCCGCCTGAACGGCCGCACGCATCACCCCGGCCTTGCGCGTATCGATGGACAGGAGGGCCTTGCCCTGGAGCGCTTGGAGCACAGGCGACACACGGGCGAGTTCTTCATCTTCACCAACCAGATCCGAACCCGGCCGTGTCGACTCCCCGCCCACATCAATGATATCGGCGCCCTCGGTCCTCATGGCCTCAGCCCGCGCCACGGCCGCCGCCGCTTCATTGTGCGCGCCGCCATCGGAAAAACTGTCCGGCGTCACATTGAGAATGCCCATGACCACCGGTGCCCGCCAGTCAAAGCTGGCGATAGGCGCGCGCGGCTGTGTGAGCCGCGCCTTCAGCGCCTCATCTGGCTGCCAGTCCGCGACCGGGACGACCTCGGCCTCTTGTCCGCGTTGATGCAGCGCCACATGGGTAAAGGCCAATGGCCCGCCCGCCAGCGGCCAGGCCTCACCCCGCGCCAACAGCCGGCCAGCCGAGCGGCCCGTCACCAGCCCAAGAGGTCTTGCGTAAGTCTTCGTCATGGGGCGCTTTGTAGCATGGTTCAATATCAATTTCCTTCTCCTTGGGGAGAAGGTGGCGAGCAAAAGCGAGCCGGATGAGGGGCCTTTGCCACCCCACCCGAAAGACTTGCGCCTTACGACCTCTCCCATGGAAGAAGTTCAGAAAATTGTCAACTCAGCTTGGCTGCGGCTCCGGGTCCAGTCCAGCCGCCGGGCGACCCGAGGTCGGCACAGAACTGGAGGGACCTTTTGGCTTATCAGGGACCTCATCGTCCTCCCGGTTCGGCGACTTGCCTTTCAGAAGGTCATTGATCTCATCACCACTCAAGGTCTCATATTCGAGCAGACCCTGAGCAATGATCTCGAGCTCATCTTTATGCTCCGTGATGATTTTCGTCGCTGTCTCATAGCCTTCATCGACAAATCGCCGAATTTCAGAATCGATCTGCCGCGCGGTTTCATCAGACACATTTTGTGTCTGTGCGACGGAATGGCCAAGAAACACCTCTTGTTGATTGTCACCGTAGGCGAGCGGTCCCAGGAGATCGGACATGCCCCAGCGGGTCACCATGTCGCGCGCCAATTTGGTGGCGGCCGAGATATCCGACGAGGCGCCGGATGACACTTCCTGATAGCCGAACATGATCTCTTCGGCGACCCGTCCGCCCATCATGACCGCCAACCGCGACGTCATTTGCTGACGCTTGTAGGAATAGCGGTCTTTCTCCGGCAAATGCATCACCATGCCGAGAGCGCGGCCACGCGGAATGATCGTCGCTTTGTGAATGGGATCAGAGGCCGGTGTATGCAGCAAAACCAGCGCATGGCCCGCCTCATGATAGGCCGTCATTTTCTTTTCTTCATCGTCCATCACCATGGACCGGCGCTCGGCACCCATCATGACCTTGTCTTTGGCATCTTCAAAGTCTGCCATGGTGACCAGCCGCTTGCCGCGCCGCGCCGCCAGAAGAGCGGCCTCGTTGACCAGATTGGCAAGGTCCGCGCCGGAGAAACCGGGCGTGCCTCGGGCAATCGTGCGGACATTGACATCCGGTGCCATCGGCACCTTGCGCACATGGACGCGCAGAATTTTTTCCCGGCCAATGATATCCGGGTTGGGCACTACCACCTGGCGGTCAAAACGGCCCGGGCGAAGGAGTGCCGGGTCCAGCACATCCGGACGGTTCGTCGCCGCGATCAGGATGACGCCTTCATTGGCTTCAAAACCATCCATCTCAACGAGCAACTGATTAAGCGTTTGTTCGCGCTCATCATTGCCGCCGCCAAGACCGGCACCCCGGTGACGACCGACCGCATCAATTTCATCGATAAACACGATACATGGCGCATTGCGCTTGGCCTGCTCGAACATGTCGCGCACGCGGCTCGCGCCAACGCCGACAAACATTTCAACGAAGTCAGAACCCGAAATCGTAAAGAACGGCACATTGGCTTCGCCCGCAATCGCGCGCGCCAGAAGCGTCTTACCGGTGCCTGGAGGGCCCACCAGCAGCGCGCCTTTTGGGATCTTGCCCCCGAGCCGCTGAAACTTGTGCGGATCGCGTAAAAACTCAACAATCTCCTCAAGCTCTTCTTTCGCTTCGTCAATGCCGGCGACATCTTCAAAGGTGATGCGGCCCTGGCCTTCGGTCAAAAGCTTGGCTTTTGATTTGCCAAAGCCCATGGCCTTGCCGTTGCCTGCCTGCATTTGCCGGAAAAAGAATATCCACACCGCCAGGATCAAGGCCACCGGCAGGAGGGCCAGGAGGATCTGACCGAACAGCCCCTGCTCTTCCTCTTCCTTGTTCGTAAATGTTACCCCCGCGTCATGCAGGCGCGAGATCAATGTGTCATCACCGCCGCTATTGGTGACATAGCGTTTGCCTTCCGATGTGGTCACATAAACTTTGTCACCCTGCAGGATCGCCTCGGAGATCTGGTTCGAATCGACCTGATTGAGGAATTCACTGTAGCCAACCTCCTGCGTGCCCTGCGTTTGAGCCGCGTTCTGGAATTGGTTGAAGACCAGAAAGACCGCCAATCCAATGGCCAGCCAGATAATAATATTGCGGGAATTGTTCAACTTGGGGGGCTTCCTTGAGCAATAAGCGCGGGTTCTCAGCGCTTTTTTTAAGACTTAAAACTGTTCTAATCACTTTTCGCCGGGCAAACAACAGCCCCCCGGCACGAAAGGTGACCAGTGCACTTTAACAGATAAGTCCTTTACGGGGGATTTCCAGAGGACAAAAGCGGTGTTTTAGCTGCTTTTATTGCTATTTTCCGATGAAATCGACCTCTCCGGGCACTTCGCCGTAGAAACCGCCCGGAACCGCCAACAACCGGCCGTCCAGCCAAAAGGCCGGCGCGGACATCAAGGCCCTCTGCGGATAGCCGTGAACCAGCGCCTCTTGCGCCTCGGCCTTCATCAGCGCCAGCCCGTCCGCGCCCAGAGCCTGAAGGCTGAGCCCGGCGCGACCCTCCACCTCATAGGACAATCGCCCATCCCAAACCCCCCGGTGGCATCCCGGCCGCGACAAATCGAGCACCGGCGGCAGGGGCCGCATCTCTCGCCAGATAAGAGCCTCACCACCCACCACATGCACCTCGCAGTGATGCAGGGTCCAGTCCCCATCCAATGCCCCCTGCAGGTCTGCCAACAACCGTTCCGTTTTTTCAAGGCGCGGGCGATAAGAACGACCGGACACCCGCTGCAGAACATGGGACAAGAGCCGCCGCCCGATCTCTTGCGGCCATTCAGGCAAGGCCCGGCAATCGAGCCTGGCAACCCCCAGCGCCCCAAACGTCACGTGACGCGCCAGCGCCGTTTCGGTCATTGCCTCCAGCGCGGCACGCGCCTCGGCCATCTGCGCCGCTGTCTTGACGAGCCGCGCACCGCCGAGCCCCAGCGCTTCAAGATCGCTGCGCAGCTGGCGAACCTTCACGCGGTCAAACATCGGGTTTTCATTGCTGGGATCTTCCACCGCCTGAAGACCCGCCGCAGCCACAATCCGGCGCAGCTCCTCTTTGGCAAAGCCAAGCAGCGGCCTTAAAACCCTGACCCCCGGCGCTTCAGGCATGCCTCGCTCGGCCGCCATGGCGCTGAGCCCATCGACCCCGCTGCCACGCGCCAGTCGCAATAGAAAGGTTTCCACCTGATCGTCAAAGTGATGCGCCACCAGAAGGTCGGAAAATCCATGCGCCAGGCACCAGCTTCCCATAAGGCCATAACGCGCCCGGCGCGCCTCTGCCTGGAGATTACCCTCGGGCTTTTCGCCTGACCAAACCAGGGTCTCATGCGCCACCTCCAGCCGTGCGCAGAGGGCCGCCACATCCTCCGCCTCTTGCGCCGCCTCTGGCCGCAAACCGTGATCCACCGTCAGAACCTGCAGCTGGCAACCTTCCAAGCTCGCATATCGCTTGGCGAGCAACAAAAGCGCCAGGCTGTCCGGCCCTCCTGAAACCGCAAGCGCCAGACGGCGTCCCGGTCTCAGCGCCTTCAGCGCCGCGGCAAAACTTTCATCTGTAAGCGGATAATCCAAACTCAGCCGACCTCTGTGTTCCAGCCGCCCGAGGACGACCACAAAAAAAGGCCACCCCAAACTCCGGATGGCCTTTTCATTTAATCTTTTGTGTCAAAAGTGATCAATAGCATCCGGCTTTCGCTTTTTCGTTCCGGGCGTTTTGTATGATTGTTTGCGGCGCGTTGGGATAGCGGCGCGTAATCTCCGTAAAGGTCGTACAGGCCTCTTTTGTCTGCCCAAGAGCGGCCAGCGACATGCCCAATTTAAGCATGCTGTCGGCGGCCTTTGAGCCGTTTGGATAGGCCTTCACGCCTCCCAAAAAGGCCTCTGCGGCGTCCTTGTAGCGGCCTTGTGTGTAATAGACTTCACCAAGCCAGTACTGCGCATTGGAAGCAAACTCTGAATCTTTGTGCTCAGCAACGAAGGCCTTCATGGCCGCTTCAGCCCGCACATAGTCTCCACTGCGCAAAAGCGCCAGCGCGGCATCATATTCCGCCTTGACGTCACCCGAGCCATCTCCGATCGCATAAGGAACCCCGGGCCCCGAAACCGATGGCCCCTGCGTGGCGGTCGTCGCGGGTCCGACATCGACAGAACTGCTCGGAAAATTGGGGCGCGACGATGCCGGACGGCTCGCCGGGGCGCCGCCTTCAAGCGCGCGCAACCGATAATCCACATCCTCGCCAAGCGCCGAAATTTCAGTCGCGTTCTGCTGAATTCTGAACTGGATTTCCTCCAGCTGCCCGGTCAGCTCGCTAATCTGGGTCTCAAGCTGATCAAGCCGGACCAAAATGGTCGACAAGGTCGGATCCCCTTGAGCCTCAGCCGAAAGATTGGGCGTAATCGAAATCGCCCCCGAACGCATGTCGGTGACCTCCCGCTCCAGGGCTTCCAGGCGATATTTAAGTTGGTCGACCTCCGCATCACCGGATTGGCCAAGCGCAGGAAGACTTAAAACGCTTGCCATGACCCCCAGAGCAAGCACTCCTTTGCCCACTGAACGCATACCTACCATGATCTTGTCCGTCTCTAATACTTTTGAAATTTTCTAATCTATGCCCCACAACTACGCCAAGAATAGGGCATTGCAGGTCGAAAATCGAAATAAAAACGGCGCCCCACCGTTTTCGGCAGGGCGCCGCGTCAATTTCTGGATATCAACCAGTCACGTCCTGAAATTAAGAGGACGGACCGTTGGTCACTGACGTCACGCCGTTCCGGTTGATCGCCCAGCACTCTTCGTTGGAAGCAATGCACTCAGGACGCTCTTTACCGTAGGAAATGGTTTCAACTCGGCTCGGGTCAACACCAAGGCTGACCAGATAGTCTTTGACAGAATTCGCACGCCGCGCGCCCAGCGCCAGGTTGTATTCGCGGGTTCCGCGTTCGTCGCAGTTACCAGCAACACGAACAGTCGCGGAAGGGTTCTGCATCAGCCAGGCGGCTTGCTGACCCAAAGCGGCCTGAGCTTGGCTGTTCAGGTCGTGACGATTGAAAGCGAAGTAAACGTGGTCGCCACGCGCACCAACCGCATCAAGAAAAGCTTCTTGGCTACCAGCCGCGTAAGACGGGCCCGTATCCGTTGTAACTGAGGTTGACTCTGTGCTGCCCGCACATGCGGCGAGCATCATAACTCCCGCCAGCATTGCAACGATTTTACTGCTTTGAACCAGGTTCATTTCAAAAAACTCCTTTGTTGGACATGCCCCGGACAGATCATCCAAAATCCTTAGGCGCCATCTCCTTGGATTTTAGCGGTCAAATATGAACGAAAAACAAACCTGTTTTTCCCTCAATGGATCAGATCAGGACAATGGATCCCTTTGTTAAATCATTAATCCCATGGGACTTTTCAGCCCGTCGGCCACCTGCATCGCATCATTGGAGCGGCCGCCCCACCAAGCTGACAAGTTGCTGGCGAATCTACCTGTGTTGCGTCATTTGATCAAGGGTGACCATGCAGGGTCTGACGCATCTCCCGGTGTGGCAATCGGGCGCAGATTATAGCCGGTCAGATCCACCGACCAGAGCCGTACGGTCCCGCCGCTGCCGTCCACCTCAGAGGGCGTCTGCCGGAAAAACATCAGCACCCGCCCATTGGGCGACCAGGTCGGCCCCTCGTCCAGGAAGCTTTCCGTCAAAAGCCGCTCGGTCTTGGGGTTCCCGTCCGGGCGCATGACCCCGATATAAAACCGCCCGTTCAGGATCTTGGTAAAGGCAATGAGGTCACCGCGCGGCGACCAGACCGGGGTCGCATATTTGCCCTCACCAAAGCTGATCCGCCGCACATCCGTACCATCGGCGCGCATCACGTAGAGCTGCTGGCGGCCCGACCGGTCCGAGTTAAAGGTGATATAGCGTCCATCCGGCGAATAAGAGGGCGAGGTATCAATCGCGGGGTGATCGGTCAGGCGCGTCGAGCGCCGTTTGACCAGGTCCATCGCATAAATATCCGAGTTCCCGCTCCGCTCCAGGCTCATGATGATTTTGTCGCCGTTGGGCGAAAAGCGCGGCGCGAAGGTCATGCCGGGGAAATCCCCCACCACTTCCTGCTGGCCGGTTTCAATATTGAGCAGGAACACACGCGGCTTTTCATTCACATAGGAAAGATAAGCAATTTCCTGAGAGGTCGGGCTGAACCGCGGCGTCATGACCAGATTGTTGCCATCGGTCAGAAAAGCAGAGTTAAACCCGTCCTGATCCATAATCGCCAGACGCTTGCGGCGGTTGTTCTTTGGTCCGCTTTCCTGCACATAAACAACACGGGTATCGAAATAGCCCGCCTCGCCGGTCAGGCGTTCATAGATTTCATCTGAAATCAGATGCGCCACGCGGCGATAATTTTCCGGCGTGGTGTAATAGCGCTTGCCGACCAATTGCTGATCACGCACCACATCCCAAAGCCGAAACTCAACCCGGATCCGGCCATCGTCCTGGTAGACCACCTGACCGGTGACCAGAGCATCGGAATCGATAATCCGCCAATCCTGAAAACGCGGCAGCGTGTCAAAATCGCTGGGCCGCTCGATAAAGGCACGGGGGTCAATCGGCTGAAACAGGCCGGAGCGCTTCAAATTGTTGGTGATGACGCTGGCCAGGCTCGAACCGGCGGAAATTTCGCGGCGATCCTTGCCAATGAAATCTGGAACAGCGATCGGCAAGGGATCAACGCGGCCCTCGGTGATATCCACATGCAGCGGCTCCTCCGCCCGCACGGGTGCCAACAAAAGGCCAAACAGGGCGACCAGGATGGCACCAATTTTCATCCCATTGCGATGTTTCGTCTTCAGATCAAGCATTCCGTCACTCCTTAATCACTACTGCCCGACCATACTGGACGGATCAAAGGTAAATGTCACCACACGCCAACGCTCGTACTTACTCTCGGGAAGCTGGTCATAGGGTGCACATTTTTCTACAGCGCGAAGCGCCGCACTTTCTGCCGCTTGCGCAAAAGTATTCTTATAAAATGTAGATGTTCCCGACCGCGTCACTTCCGGCGCGGCAGCCAGCGAGCCATCCCGATTGAAATAAATCTTGAGATCCACAATCAACTCTTCCGGATTGGCCGCACCCGCAGGCGGACGCCAGCACGAAGCGATAGCATTTTTCAAATAGTCAACTTCGCTCATGGTGAGGTCGTTACCCGCGCCAACCTTCTGCCGATCTTGATCCAGCTCGCTGCCAAAGAAATCTTCCATGGCGCTTTCAAAGTCACTCGGCTTTTGCTCCTCTTCAGTCGGCTTCTTGTCGAGCAAGGCCGTTTGCTTCAGAGATTTTTCAATATCATCGAAACTGAAGTCAGAAGTATCAGCTGGCGGTTTGGGTTTGTGCCGCGGACGTGCCTTGGCCGCTCTGTCTGGCTGCGGCTTGGGCTTCTCTTCAGCCTTGGGCTCTGGCTTCTTTTCTTCCGGCTTGTCTTTCGGCAGCGCAGGCATGGCATCTTCTGGAACGACCTTCTGCTCAACCTCGGGGGCCGGCGCGGCTTCCGCGAAAAGTTTTTCTTCCTTCGGCGCTTCCTGCGGCTCTTCCTTCACTTCTTCAGATTTGGCAATCACATTGGTTTCGTCCGCTATCGTCAAAAGCTCAATCGGGATCACTTCAAAGCGCTCCTGATCCGCCCACTTGGCGGGCAGCACCACCATCCCGGCGAGCACGGCTGCCAGGTGAAAAAGTGCTGAAAGAAATAGACCAAGCTTCATAGGAACGAAGATCGCTTCTCTTATCGTTTCTTGGTGGGCGCGGCTGTCCCGCTCGGCATCGGGTCCGTCGGCAGCGCGAGCCGTTTAAAACCGGCGGCATTCACATGACCGAGCACCTTCATGACCTGACCATAGCTCACCGATTCATCTGCCCGGATATAAATGCCTTCTTCATAGCCGTTCTCGGCAATCGCCAGAAGCCGCGGCACGAGGGAATCAAGCTCTACGGGCGTTTCCTGCAGATAGACAATCCCTTCCGCATCGATGGTGATGGTCAGCGGCTCCTCAGATGACGTAAGGGGATTGGCTTCCGTTTCCGGCTGATTGATCGGCACACCCACAGACAAGAGCGGCGCGGTGACCATGAAAATAATGAGCAGCACCAACATGACGTCCACCATGGGCGTCACATTGATCTCGCTCATCGGGCGGCCGCGATTGCGTCCCCCGCCGCCTTGTGAGTTTAAAGAAACGCCCATCGATTACATCCCCCGTTCGTCAAGCTGACGCGACAGGATGGCCGAAAACTCCTGAGCAAAACCTTCAAGGCGCCCGGAGTAACGGTTCAGATCACCGGTAAACTTGTTGTAGAAAATCACTGCCGGAATAGCGGCCAGAAGTCCAAGCGCGGTTGCAAACAGCGCCTCGGCGATCCCCGGCGCCACCACGGCGAGCGAAGTGTCTTGAGACGCGGCAATCGAGGTGAAGGCATTCATGATCCCCCAAACCGTGCCAAACAACCCTACGAAAGGTGCGGTCGAGCCAACGGTCGCCAGGAAACCCAGATTGCGCTCCGACTGCGCCAGCTCCCGGTTGATGGTCACATTCATCACCTTGTCGATGCGGTCACGGATATTAAGGAGCTGAGAGCTGGATTCTTTCTTTTCCATGGAGCGTTTAAGCTCGCGCATGGCCGAGACAAAGACCACCGCCATGGGGTGTGCCGGCTTATGGCCGAGGTTCTGATAGAGTTCCTCAAGGCTCTTGCCGGACCAGAAAACATCCTCAAACTTGTCTGCTTTGCGCGACAAGGAGCCAACCTTCATCCATTTGTCGATGATGATGGCCCAGGACCAGATGCTGGCGATCAGCAAGCCGATCATCACCGCCTTGACCACCATATCGGCCCGCTGAAACAGCGACCAAAGTGAAAAATCACCGGCAGCCAAAGCCATGCCGCCGTCTATTACACTCGATTCCATTTAGTTATATCCCTCAATAAGCCCCGCTACTGGCCTTTTCTATAGCAGAATGCGGGACAGATTTCAGTGTTCCTTTTTGGCAAAACAAGGGCCAATTCTGGAGTTTTACTGGGAATTTTGCCGATTGACCCCTTAATTCGGCTTAAAGTTTGCCTTTAAGCCTCAGGCCATCTTGGCCGACAGGGCCTCCCGCACATAGGCGGGGATACGTCGGGGTTTCCCGTCCAGATTGATGCACGCCGCTTGGATTCGCGCCTGCACCAAGACTACGTCGCCCCTCTTAACGATTTGTGAACCTTCAATCCGTGCGCCGGTCACCTTGGTATAATGGGTATAAACATGCAGCAAATCGTCCAGCCGCGCCGGCACCAGAAAATCCAAATCAAGGTGGGTTACCGCAAAGGCGATGGGTTCTTCGAGCGCCAGAAGGTCCTGATGGTGAACCCCTAACAGACGCAGGCAATTGGTCCGACCACGCTCAATGAACTTCACATAGTTGGCGTTATAGACAACGCCCGAAAAATCTGTGTCTTCGTAATAGATCCGGATCGGTTGCACGTGGATCTGGCCTTCAAAATAGCCATTGAGCTCACCAGGCTCCGCGGGCGGCTGACGCTCACTCATCGCGGCCCTCTTCCGTAAAAAGCTGTCCTTGCGAGGCAACATGGGCCGGCATGTCGAGACCCAGGTGCTGATAGGCATTGCCGGTGAGCACCCGCCCGCGTGGGGTCCGCTGCAAAAACCCCTGCTGAATAAGATAGGGCTCGATAATTTCTTCAAGCGCGTCGCGCGGCTCCGAGAGCGCCGCCGCCATGGTTTCAATGCCCACCGGCCCGCCGCTGAAATTAAGCGCAATGGCACTAAGATAGCGATGATCAAGCGCATCAAGTCCGCGCGCATCCACTTCCAGGCGCGACAAAGCCGCATCCGCCACCTTGGCGTCGATGGCACCGGCCCCTTGCACGGCCGCAAAGTCGCGCACCCGGCGCAAGAGCCGCCCGGCGATGCGCGGCGTTCCCCGTGAGCGGCAGGCAATTTCCCGCGCGCCATCGGCCGTGATCTCAACACCAATGACCCCAGCGCCTCGTGTCACGATCTTCTCCAGCTCGTCAGGTTCATAGAAGTTAAGCCTGAGCGGTATGCCGAAGCGATCGCGAAGCGGTGTCGTAATCAGCCCCGCCCGCGTGGTCGCACCAACGAGCGTAAACGGCGCCAGATCAATGCGCACCGAGCGCGCGGCCGGGCCCTCGCCGATAATCAGATCGAGCTGAAAATCTTCCATGGCCGGATAGAGAATTTCCTCCACCGCCGGACTGAGCCGGTGGATCTCATCAATGAAAAGAACGTCCCGCTCCTGCAGATTGGTCAGCAGTGCCGCCAGATCCCCCGCCTTGGCGATCACCGGTCCGGAAGTCGCGCGGAAATTGACCCCGAGCTCTCGCGCGACGATCTGCGCCATGGTGGTTTTGCCCAAGCCCGGCGGGCCCGCCAGCAACACATGGTCCAGCGCCTCACCGCGCGTTTTGGCGGCCTCAATGAAAATACTGAGATTTTCCCGAGCCTGCCTTTGACCCGTGAAGTCCTTAAGGGAAAGCGGGCGCAAACTGGCTTCACTTGCCTCATCTTCGGCGCGATTGCCGTCCACCAGTCGTTCCTCGCTTGCAATGGTCATGGGATCCACCCTGCCCTAGGAGGCAAGCTCCTTCAAGCCCTCGCGAATGAGCAGATCAAGGCCTGCATCCTGGCCCGTGCGCGCCAGAGCCTGTGCCACCGCGCTCGCCGCCTGCGGCTGGGCATAGCCCAGATTGACCAGGGCCGAAACCGCATCATGGCCGACGCCCGCTTGCGGGCTCGCCGCCGTCCCGTCTGCGCTCTTGCCGCCTTCGATCACCACACCGCCATGCGGCGCCTTGTCTTTGAGCTCGTTGACGATACGAAGGGCAAGCTTGGGGCCAACGCCTGTGGCCCGGCCAACGGCGGCCTTGTCCTGAAAGACGACCGCGCTGGCGAGCTCTTCGGTCGTCAGGGTCGAGAGAATGGCAAGCGCCACCTTCGCCCCCACCCCTTGCACGCTTTGCAAAAGGCGGAACCAGTCCCGCTCCAGCCCGGTCAGAAAGCCGAAGAGGCGGATTTGATCCTCCCGCACATAGGTCTCAATGGAGAGTGCCACCGCCTCGCCGATCTGGGGCAGGTGGCCAAGGGTCCGCGAGGAGCAATGCACCTGATAGCAGACCCCGCCCACGTCAATGAGCGCCCAGTCTTCGCCGATGGAATCGATAATGCCTTTGAGTTTGCCAATCATGGGGTTGAGTCTACCTGATTCTGCAAAAAATTCACCTTTTGTTCCATCCCTCGTTTTCAAGGTGCCAGGTACACTTGAAACACTATATTTCGCAGATTTCTGCCACATAATTTTCAAGTGTACCTGGCACCTTGAAAAAAGTGGCACCTTGAAAATAATTTAATGGCGGTGATGGGCGTGGGTAATGGCGACCGCCAGCGCATCCGCCGCATCGGGCCCAACAATCTCAGCCTTTGGCAGCAAGACCCCCACCATCATGGCGATCTGGTCCTTGCCCGCATGACCCGACCCCACCACGGACTTCTTCACCAGATTGGGCGCATATTCAAAGACCCTGAGCCCTGCCCGCGCCGGCACCAGGAGCGACATCGCCCGCGCCTGGCCCAATTTCAACGTCGCCCGCGCATCTTTGTTGACGAAAGTTTCCTCCACCGCCGCTTCCGCGGGCGCAAAGGAGGTCAGGACCTCTGACAGGCCATCATAAAGCTCCACCAGCCGCTCAGCCAGCGACAGGCTCTGGGTGGACGTCACCACCCCGTTCGCCACATGGGAAAGGCGCGCGCCCTCAACCTCAATCACGCCCCAGCCGGTTTTACGAAGGCCGGGGTCGAGACCAAGGATGCGCACGGGGACCTGCGCCGCCCTTAAGCGGTCAGCGAGGCCAGCACCTCATCTGAAATTTCAAAGTTGGAATAAACATTTTGCACGTCGTCGAGATCTTCCAGCACATCCAGCATTTTCAAAAGCGTCGCCGCTTTATCTTCATCGATCTCGATGGTGTTTTGCGGCCGCCAAATGATCTTGGCGCTTTCCGCTTCCCCAAACTGGCCCTCCAGGGCCGAGGCCACATCATGCAAGTCCGAAGCCTCGCAATAGACATCATGGCCGTCTTCAGAGCTCTCGCAATCTTCGGCTCCGGACTCAATCGCCGCTTCCAGCATGGTGTCCGCATCCGCCACATCGGCGTTGTAATGGATCGCGCCCACCCGGTCGAACTGGAAGGACACCGCCCCGGATTCGCCAAGATTGCCGCCGTGTTTGGTCAAGGTTGAGCGCACCTCGCTGGCCGAGCGATTACGGTTGTCCGTCAGGACTTCAACAATAAGACCAACCCCGCCCGGACCGAAGCCCTCATAGCGGATCTCCTCATAGGTTTCCGCGTCTCCCCCTTGGGACTTTTTAATCGCACGCTCGATATTGTCCTTGGGCATGCTTTCCTTGCGGGCATTTTGGATGGCAAGGCGCAGCCGTGGATTTTGCGTCGGGTCCGGCGCCCCCATCTTGGCAGCCACGGTAATTTCCTTGGCCAGGCGCGAGAAAACCTTGGCCTTCTTGGCGTCCTGCGCGCCCTTACGGTGCATGATATTTTTAAATTTGGAATGGCCGGCCACGGCTACCTCCACAAAAACTTATAAAACGCTGAAATTCTTCGGGTCAGGTGATGGCCCGAACCCATTCGATTTTCAAGGGAAAAGTTCCCCGTCAGTCCCAGTCGGGAAGGGTTTCCGCCAATTTTCCGCCCATCCGGATCGGCGCCACCCGTTGCGCCAGGCCATCGCCCCCCACTTCCACAAGCACGCCGCAAAGGGTGGCCTCACCGAGCGCCGGCATAAAGCGCCCCTGGCTATAGCCGCGCACAAAGCGGTGCAGCGGCTCGTCCTTTTCCATCCCGATCACGCTGTCATAGTCGCCGCACATGCCTGCATCCGTCTGATAGGCGGTCCCACCGCCCAGCACATGCGCGTCCCCTGTCGGCACATGGCTGTGGGTGCCGACCACCAGGCTCGCCCGGCCATCGCAAAAATGTCCCATGGCCATTTTTTCCGACGTCGCTTCGCCGTGAAAATCGACGATCACCGCATCGGCCACATCGCCGAGCGGGCAGGCATCAAGCTCTTTATCCACGGCGGCAAACGGGTCTTCAAGCGGCTGCATGAACACCCGGCCCATGGCATTCATCACCAAGACCCGCGCGCCGTTGCGCGCCTCAAACAGTCCCACGCCCTTGCCCGGCGTTCCTGCGGGAAAGTTAATCGGCCTGAGGACTTGCGGTTGGCGTTCAATAAAGACAAGGGCTTCCTTTTGGTCCCACACATGATTGCCGGTGGTTATCACATCTGCGCCGGCATCAAACAGCTCTCCGGCGATCTTCTCGGTGATGCCAAATCCCGCAGCGGCGTTTTCGCCGTTCACCACCGTAAACCCCACGTCAAAGGTACGAATGAGGTCGGGCAAATGCTCAATCACCGCGTGACGTCCCGAACGTCCCACCACGTCACCCAAAAACAACAAACGCATGAACAAAAAATCCAATCTACCCGGAACTTGCAAAAATAAGGGCCCGGGACCCTCTCGCCCTGAGAGCAAATCTCTCAGCACAGCCTTCAATCGAAAGCCAAGACCTCGCGGTCTGTCACAATATAGTCGAGACGCTCATCATGCGGATCAACATTCATGTCTTGCCGTTCCTGCTCATGAAAAGCAAGCCCCACCGCAACAACCGCCGCCTGGCGCCGCAATTCTTCGAGCGTACGATCATAATAGCCACCGCCATAACCAAGCCGATAGCCATCACGCGTAAACCCGACCATTGGTAAAATCAGCAAACTTGGCGCGGTCACCAGCCCCACCGGTTCTCTCGTGCCAAAAGGACCATCCACCAGCGCATCGCCAAGCTCATAGTGTTTATAAAGCAGGGGGGCATTCTTGGTTTCAATGGTCGGCAAGGCCGTCGCATGTCCGCGATCAGCCAGCTCCACAACCAAGGGGCCGACAGAGACCTCGTGGCGAATGGCATCATAAAGGCCAATGCAACTGTGATCCTGGAAGGGAATGGATTGCAGAAAATTCTGAATGATTTCTAGGCTGCGCACTTTATGGTCTGCCGGGTCGATAGCGGCACGCTTTTCCAGCAATTCGGCGCGAAGTAAATCTTTGCTCACTTTCCTCAACATCTGGTTATTGCGGTGAAACAAATCTTGGGGTCGCAATTCGTGGAGCCACCACAACCGTGGGGAACGGGTCAATCCTCATGGGCCTGCAAATGCAGGTGGGCACCGTGTGTAAAAGGCCACGACCCTAAACAGGGACAGCTCCCGAAGAGAATCTTAAGGCCACAGGGATTTGGGTCCCCTCACGCGAAGGGCAGCCCCCACGAAATGCTGATCTATTTTACGCGCGATTGAATTGAGCCGCAATCTCTTCCACACGGGCAGCAGCCCGGTCGAGGACCTCAGCCAGCACATCCCCGGCATCCTCCGCATCCGCGGCGGCGCCGTTTGCCGTGACTTTCAAGGTGGCAATGGTGTCTTCCAGCTCACTCACTCGCTGCAAGGCCTCGGCCAATTCATCGGCAACCATCAGGCTGGCCATGAGCATCAGCCGAGAATCTCCCACCTGGCCGATCGACCCGGCAAGTTCTTCCACGTGCTTGTTGACATATTCGGCAAGCTCCGTGAGATGCCCTTCTTCGCCATCATCACAAGCGACGGTATAAAGACGCCCATTTATCTCTAAGCTGACCTGGCTCATTTCACCTGTCTCAAATTCAATTCTCCAGGACGCCCTGGATTTCTTCAATGGCCCCGTCCAGACGCTCGGCCACCTCGTCGTTCATTTCGTTGAGGCGCTTATTCTGCGCCTTCAAGGCATCGAGCTCTTGCGCCAATCGGGACCGGTCCTCAGACAGAGCCGCCAGTTCTCGGTGCACTTTCTCCATGGATTTTTCTTGCACGCCACGCCGGTTCGCCGCCGCCTCGAGATCGTCGAGCGACTTGAAAAACCTTTCGATGGACGAATCCAATCTGCTCATGGGGCAAACCTTTGGAAACCAATCAGAGTAAGACTCTATTTGTAGGGCGTAACGTGCAAAAATGCTAGTGCCCTTGGGGCTTTGGCGGCATTTGTTCATTTCAGATCGAATAAATTCGATGAATCCTTGACGCCAGATGAGCCGGAAAGCATAAATGCGCCGACTTGGGGCCGCCCGGGCATCATTTTTGTGGCGATCGATTCGGGAATCACCACGCCAATGAGGCCGAATCGCCCTAAATCAGAGCCACCGTCATCGTGACCCGTCCGGCCCCCATGAGGGCCGCAAATTCAAAAGCGAAGCGCCACCCATGAGCACCCTTGAAAACCCGCAGGTTCAAGTCTCTGAAAAGGACATGGCCAATGCCATCCGCGCCCTTTCCATGGACGCCGTCCAAAAAGCCAACTCCGGCCACCCGGGCTTGCCCATGGGCATGGCCGATGTTGCCACGGTTCTTTTTACCAAGATCCTGAAATTCGATGCGAGTGACCCCAATTGGGCCGACCGCGACCGCTTCATTCTGTCGGGCGGCCACGGCTCCATGCTGCTTTATTCCCTGCTCCATCTTCTTGGATACGAGGACATGACCCTCGATCAGATTGAGAATTTCCGGCAATTGGGGGCCATCACCGCGGGTCACCCGGAATATGGCCACGCCTCGGGCGTTGAAACCACCACCGGACCCCTTGGCCAGGGATTTGCCAATTCTGTCGGTTTCGCCCTTGCTGAACGCATCATGAACGCGCGCTTTGGAGACGATCTGGTGGACCACTTCACTTATGTCTTCTGCGGCGACGGCGACCTTATGGAAGGCATCAGCCAGGAAGCCTTGACCCTCGCCGGACATTTAAAACTGTCCAAGCTCATTGTTCTCTTTGACGACAATGACATCTCCATCGACGGCGCGATTTCCCTGACCGATGCGACCGATCAACTGGCCCGCTTCCAGGCCTCCGGCTGGGATGTCGCCCGCGTGGACGGTCACGACCCTCATGCTGTGGAGGCCGCGATCCTTGCAGCTCAGAAGACCGGCACCCCGTCGCTCATCGCCTGCAAGACCATCATCGGCTATGGCGCCCCGACCAAACAGGGCACCGCCGCGACCCACGGCTCCCCTCTCGGCGAGGATGAAGTGGCCGGCGCCCGCGAAAAACTCGGCTGGCCCCATGCGCCCTTTAATATTCCGAACGATATTGTTTCGGCATGGCGTGCCGCGGGCGGCCGTGGCCGCGCGGCCCGTCAAGCCTGGGAAGCACGATTGGCGTCTTCAAACGACAAAGCCGAATTTACCCGCCGCATGGCAGGCGATCTGCCAGGCGGGCTGGATGACGCCATTACCGCCTACAAGCAAAAGCTCATTGCCGACCAGCCGAAGGTCGCCACCCGCAAGGCCTCTGAAATGGCCCTTGATGTCATCAACGAGGTCATCAGCGAAACCATTGGCGGCTCGGCAGACCTCACCGGCTCCAACAACACCCGTTCAAAAGGCATGGAAGTGCTCGACGCCGATAACTTTGGCGGTCGCTTTATCCATTACGGCATTCGCGAGCACGGTATGGCCGCCGCCATGAACGGCCTGGCGCTGCACGGGGGTGTTATCCCCTATTCCGGGACCTTCCTGGTCTTTACCGACTATTGCCGTCCGTCCATCCGCCTGTCCGCCCTGATGGGCCTGCGTGTCGTCTATGTCATGACCCATGACTCCATTGGCCTTGGCGAAGATGGCCCGACCCACCAGCCGGTCGAGCACCTGGCGGCTCTGCGCGCCATGCCGAACCTTAATGTCTTCCGCCCAGCGGATGTGGTGGAAACAGCTGAGTGCTGGCAAGCCGCGCTGGAAGACCCCAAAACTCCGAGTGTGATTGCCTTGACCCGCCAGGGGCTGCCCTGCGTGCGTTCTGACAGCGGCACGTCTAACCGCTGCCTTGAGGGCGCTTACGAGCTGGCATCCGCATCAGGTGAAGCCATGGTGACAATCTTTGCCACCGGCTCGGAAGTGGAAATCGCTCTCGCCGCGCGACAAACCCTTGAAAGCGAAGGGGTCGCGACCCGCGTTGTTTCCGTACCGTCTTTCGAAAAGTTCGCGTCCCGGTCCAAGGCCGAACAAAAGTCCGTCATCGGTTCGGCACCTGTTCGCATCGCCGTCGAGGCCGGTGTCGAGCAAGGATGGTCGAAGTTCCTGGGCGATGAAGGTGTCTTCATTGGCATGTCGAGCTTTGGCGCCAGCGCGCCCCTCGAAGATCTTTACAATCACTTCGGTATCACCGCGGAAGCCATTGTTGCTGCCGCAAAAGAACAACTCTCTTAAATCAAAAAGCCTGCACCCTAGGAGAACAAAAAATGACCCTCAAAGTTGCCATCAACGGCTTTGGCCGCATCGGCCGCCTGACCCTGCGCTCCATGCTTGAGCACAATCGCAAAGACATCGAAGTCGTCGCGATCAACGATCTGGGCCCGGTTGAAACCAACGCTCATCTGTTGCAATTCGATTCCGTTCACGGTCGCTATCCCAAAGACGTGGTTGTTGACGGCGATACCATCAACGCAGGCGAAGGCAAGATGAAGGTCACCGCCATTCGCGACCCGAAAGAACTGCCGTGGAAAGAACTTGGCGTCGATATCGTTTTTGAATGCACCGGCATTTTTGCTTCCAAGGAAAAAGCTGCGGCACACCTGGAAGCAGGCGCCAAGCGCGTCCTGGTTTCAGCTCCGGCTTCCGGCGCCGACAAGACCATCGTTTACGGTGTCAACCACGGCACCCTGACGGCAGACGACCTGGTCGTCTCCAACGCCTCTTGCACCACCAACTGTCTGTCACCAGTTGCCTGGGTTCTCAATGAGACCGTCGGCATCGAGCGCGGCTATATGACCACCGTCCACTCTTATACCGGTGACCAACCGACCCTCGACACCATGCACTCAGATCTTTACCGCGCCCGTGCTGCGGCCATGTCGATGATCCCGACATCAACCGGTGCCGCCAAGGCCGTGGGTCTGGTACTGCCGGAACTGGCTGGCAAGCTCGACGGGTCCGCGATCCGCGTCCCGACCCCGAATGTCTCCATGATCGATCTGGTGTTTGATGCCAAGCGCGACACCTCCGTTGAAGAAATCAACAACGCCATCATCGACGCCGCAAACGGCAAACTGAAGGGCGTACTCGGCGTGGTCGACAAACCACTCGTTTCCATCGACTTCAATCACGACGCCCATTCTTCTTCCTTTGCCCTGGATCAGACCCAGGTCATGGACGGCAAGCTGGTGCGGGTTCTGTCCTGGTATGACAACGAGTGGGGCTTTGCCACCCGCATGACCGACACCGCCTACGAAATGGCGAAGTTCCTCTAAGATAAAGGGCAAACTGCCATGAGCGCCTTCAAAACCCTTGATGACGTCGACGTAAAGGGCAAGCGCGCCCTCGTGCGCGTGGACCTCAACGTGCCCATGGCAGAGGGCAAGGTAACCGACACCACACGGATCGACCGGGTGGTGCCAACCTTGACCGAGCTTTCCGACAAGGGCGCCAAGGTGATCCTCATGGCACACTTTGGCCGCCCGAAAGGGGCCGTGGTGCCCGAGATGTCACTCAGACCCGTGGCCGAGGCCACAGCTGCCATTTTGGGACGCCCTGTTGCCTTTGCCGAGGATTGCATCGGCGACAAAGCGGCCAGCGCTGTTGCCGCTCTAAAGGATGGCGACATTCTGATGCTTGAAAACGCTCGCTTTCACAAAGGCGAGGAAGCCAATGATCCCGAGTTTGCCAAGGCCTTGGCGGCCAGTGGCGACATTTATGTGAATGATGCCTTCTCCGTCTCTCACCGGGCCCATGCCTCGTCAGAAGGCCTCGCCCATTTGCTGCCAGCCTACGCGGGTCGCTCCATGGAGGCAGAGCTGAAAGCCCTTGATGCTGCCCTCGGCAATCCCGAGCGGCCGGTGCTCGCCGTTGTCGGCGGCGCCAAGGTGTCCACCAAGCTTGATTTGCTTGAAAACCTTGTCGGCAAGGTCGACCGCCTCGTCATTGGCGGCGGCATGGCCAACACCTTCCTCGCCGCCATGGGCATGTCCGTCGGCAAGAGCCTTTGCGAGCATGACCTCGGCGACACCGCCCGCCGCATTCTCGAAGCCGCCAAGGAAAAGGGCTGCGAGGTCATCCTGCCGAGCGATGTGGTGGTCGCCAAGGAATTTAAAGAACATGCGCCGTCAAAATGTGTTGGCCTTGATGCGGTGGCCGAGGACGACATGATCCTGGATGTGGGCACAGACAGTCTCGGCGATCTGGCCGTCCATCTGGAGGCCACGAAAACTGTGGTCTGGAACGGCCCTCTTGGCGCTTTTGAAATCAAGCCCTTCGACAACGGCACCGTCACCGCCGCCCGTCAGGTCGCCATGCTGACCAAAGCGGGCCGCCTCACCTCTGTGGCTGGCGGCGGCGATACCCTCGCCGCGCTCAATCAGGCCGGTGCGGCAGATGATTTTTCTTACATCTCTACCGCGGGCGGCGCCTTCCTGGAATGGCTTGAAGGCAAGGAGCTGCCGGGCGTCAAAGCGCTTTCGGCGAGCTGACCCACGTGAGCGACTGCCGCCTCTACCTCATCTCACCTCCCGCCATTGACCTTGCGGGTTTCAAGAAAGATTTTTCTGCCGCGCTTGAAGGCGGCGATGTCGCCTGTTTCCAGCTCCGCCTCAAACCAGCCACGGACGAGGAGATCCTTGCTGCCGCCAGAGAGCTGATGCCTATCGCGCACGCCCATGATGTGGCCTTCCTCATCAATGACCGCCCAGACCTTGCCAGACAGGCCGGCGCTGACGGCGTTCACATCGGCCAGGACGACGCCAAATACAAAGAAGCGCGAAAGGCCCTCGGAGCAGACGCCATCGTCGGCGTCACTTGCCACAACTCCAAGCATCTGGCCATGGTCGCCGGCGAAGAAGGCGCGGACTATGTCGCCTTCGGCGCCTTCTTTGACACCACCACGAAAGAGGCCTCAACCCGCGCCGAGCCAAACCTCCTTGCCTGGTGGACAGAGCTTTTTGAAGTTCCTTGCGTGGCCATCGGCGGCATCACAGCGGAAAACTGCGATGCGCTCATCGCCGCGGGCGCCGACTTCCTCGCGGTCTCCTCCGGCGTCTGGAATCACGCAGACGGCCCCAAGGCGGCGGTCGAGGCGTTTAACGAGAAGCTCAAAGAACAAAGATCCATCTAATCCCCACCGAGCGCATACTTTATCGTGTTCCCGCGCAGGCGGGAACCCAGGGGCTGCGATCGAGGTCGGTGGGGAGCGCTCTGGACCCCCGCCTTCGCGGGGGAACAGTAAAAGGGTCCGTGTTCCCGCACAGGCGGGAACCCAGGGGCTACCACCGAGGTCGGTGGGGAGCGCTCTGGACCCCCGCCTTCGCGGGGGAACAGTAAGAGGGGCTGTGTTCCCGCGCAGGCGGGAACCCAGTGGCTGCCATCGAGGCCGGTGTGAGTCGCTCTGGACCCCCGCCTTCGCGGGGGAGCGAGATAAAGCATGTGTGTTCCCGCGCAGGCGGGAACCCAGGGGCTGCCATCGAGGCCGGTATGGGGCGCTCTGGACCCCCGCCTTCGCGGGGGAGCGAGATAAAGCATGTGTGTTCCCGCGCAGGCGGGAACCCAGGGGCTGGGCTTGTGCGATCTGATTTCCGGTGCTGAGATGCCTCATGGCAAAACACGGCTACGTCTATATCCTCACCAACCAGCGCAACGGGACGCTCTACATCGGCGTGACCAGCAATTTGCCGAAGCGAATCTGGGAACATAGGAACGGCGTCGTACCCGGATTCACCAAATCCCATGGTCTCAAAATACTTGTTTATTACGAGGCATTTGACGACATAGCGGAGGCGCGCTTGCGCGAATTGCAAATGAAAAAGTGGCGCCGCGCCTGGAAGCTGCGAATTATCGAAGAAATGAACCCACAATGGCTGGACCTATATGACAAGTTCTAGTTTCTCTGGACCCCCGCCTTCGCGGGGGAGCGAGATAAAGCATGTGTGTTCCCGCGCAGGCGGGAACCCAGGGGCTGCCATCGAGGTCGGTGGGGAGCGCTCTGGACCCCCGCCTTCGCGGGGGAACAGTAAAAGGGTCCGAGTTCCCGCACAGGCGGGAACCCAGGGGCTGCCATCGAGACCGGTGTGGGTCGCTCTGGACCCCCGCCTTCGCGGGGGAACGAGATATTTTGTGTTTCTGTAGAGGCCGCCGGATGACAAATTTTGGTGCACCTTCTCCCTAAGGGAGAAGGGGATCAATCAAACTTCACCGAATGGGAAAACTCTCGCGCGATCTTTTCATCCGACAGCGGCATCTGGATATAGTCGCCCGATTGCCAGAGATCGAGTTGATCGGCAAAGGTTGAGGAATTCACCCAGCCATCCTGGCCGCCCAGCAACACAAAATAATTTTCATCCAGCGTCGACATATCCGAAACATGGCGGGACTGACTGCCAAAAAGGCTCCCGTGTTTTTTCGTCGTCGGCGAGTGAGAAGTCTTCATCAACGTCTCCGCCGACCCGCCCGCCGGGAGATCGATTTTGAAAAACGCCTGATCCACATCCGGCACCAGCGCGAAAGGATGTGCGAGCCGCAGACGGTGCATGCCGCCCCAGGTCTTGTAGGTTTCAACGGCTTCATCTGCATGCACAAGCGCGGCGGACACCAGATCTCTCAAGACCTCTGGCGGCGCGGCTTCAAGCACCGCCATCGCGCCCCACTTCAGATCACCGGAATCCTGCAAAGCGTCAAACTCCGCCTGGCGCCCTTCAAGGCTGTAAAGCGAACTGGCGAAGGGCCCGAAGAAAGCTTCAAAGGCAAGCGCGCCCCCCGACCCCGCATCATAATGCCCATCCCATTGGCGAATAAGCGCAAGCGCGGGCGAGGCGGTTTTGACATTCGCCTGATCAATGGCCGAAACCAACCGGTCGCGAAACTCCAAACTGGAAAGCATGAACGTATCCTGCTGCAGAAGCTTGACGTCTTCCACGGTCACTTCCCTTGCCGCATCCAGCACGGACTGCAATCGGAAGATCCGGTCCGGTGCGCCATAAAAATAACTGATCAACTGATGGGCGTCTTTCGTTGGGCGGTTATTGGCCGAGGCCACAAACCCCTCCTTGGGATTAAACACCCGGGGCAAAGCGGCCGATGTCACCTTTTCCTGCCACTCTTCCAAAACGACCTCGGGCTTGCGAAGAAACGCGTAAGCATCCTTTGGAGCCCGCTTGGGCAAATGCGCCGCAACCAATGCACCGACATTTCCCTGATCATCCGCAAAAGTCACATTCTGGCTCGGCAGCGCATGAGCCTCAAAGGCGTCCTGAAAACTTGCCCAGTCTTTCGACTTCAAAACTTTGAGCCCCGCCCCGATTTCGTCAGAAGGCTCCTGACCCATCCACTTAAGGGCGATCTGCGCATCCCCCGCATCAATTACATCCAGGTCCGAGATGATCGGCCCATAGGCCGTACGCCGCACAGACACTTCTTGTGCTGGCAGAAAGCGCACCTTCACCCGGTAGATATCCGTGTCGATTTCTTCTGCGGGAAGGTCTGACACATCGATCAAGTCACTCGCCGCGCCGATGAGATTGGTTTGCCCCCACCCCACATGCGCATTACGGCCAACCGAAAAGATTGGCTGTCCCGGCGCCATCAGCCCCACCGCTTCAAAATCAGGCGTCTTGACACCAACGAGCAAATAAAAATTGGGCAACATCAATCCAATGTGGGGGTCAGAGGCAATGATGGCGCCCTTGGACGCGGTCTTGTCGGGGCCGAGGGCATAGGAATTGCTGCCCGCCTTGGAAACCATTTTCAAAAGCCCGAGAAAGCCGGCGCCCCTTTCCCCCACTGCTGGGCCGGTCACAGGCTTGGCAAGCGCCGCCCGGTCAACCGGAAAGCTGACAGGGCTTGTCGAGCGCCCTTTTTGAGCCTCGGCCCAAATCTCAGGCCAATGATCCGTTTCGCGTAGGGGCAACAGCGCGCTCCACCTGAGCCAGGTGATATCAACGCCCGAGAGATGAACAAGTTCAAAGATGTCTTCCACCGTCCAGCGCTCTTGCCGCAGGCCCAAGGCCTCAAACTCATAAGGCAGCTCTTTGGCAGAAGATTGATAGGCATTGATCCCCGCCACAAAGGCCTCTGCCCAGGCCTTGGATGCGGGCGACATCTCGCGAACGCTCTGCCGTGCGACTTTTTTCAGATCCAGCATCAAGAGGCCGCGGTCCACCTTCACCCCTTCCGGGCCAATGACCTCCGCCAGCCGCGCCTCGGCAATCTGGCGCATAATGGCCATTTGCCCAAGCCGGAGGTGGGCATGCACCAGCCCCAGCGCGTAAGCGGCGTCATGGTCGTTCTGAGCAAAAATGTAAGGCACCTGATGGTCATTCCAGCGAATTTCGATCGGCGCCTCAAAACCAAGCTGCCTGGTCGGAAAGGCCTCAAGCCGCGCGGCAAGGTCCGTCGGCTCCGGCGGCACCGGAAACGGCCAACAGCCCACCAGGAGCGGCAAACCGGCCAGCACGGCCCCCAGCGCCACCCCCCTCAATTTCCGTCGAAAATGACGTTTTCCCGCCACCCAGAACTCCTTTACTGACCTTCCCTTTGGTAAGGGCTGGAAAATCAATCTTTTCCCCAATCTACGCGATTGCAACCCCACCCACATCTTGATAGGTTCCGCGCGATTTTTAAAAAGCGACCCTAACCTACCAATTGGGCTAAACAATGAAAATAAATGGTAACGAAATTCGACCCGGCAATGTGATCCAGCACAAGGATGGCCTCTGGGCCGCCGTCAAGATTCAGGCCGTAAAACCGGGAAAAGGCGGCGCCTTTGCTCAGGTTGAGCTGAAAAACCTGGAAACCGGCCAGAAACTCAATGAACGCTTCCGCGCCACCGAAACCGTCGAACGGGTCCGTCTTGAGCAAAAGGATCACCAGTTCCTCTATGCTGAAGGCGACAAGCTGGTTTTCATGGACACCGACAGCTACGAGCAGATCGAGATTGCCGAGGATTTTGTTGGCGAACGCGCTGCTTTCCTGCAGGACGGCATGACCGTCATCCTGGAAATGCATGAAGGACGTCCGATTGGGATCTCGCTGCCTGAGCAGGTCACCCTCGCCATTGAAGAGACCGAGCCGACCGTAAAGGGTCAAACCGCCGCCTCCTCTTACAAACCCGCCAAGCTTGAAAACGGTGTCCGCGTTATGGTTCCCCCCTTCATCGAAACCGGTGAGCGTGTGGTCATCCAAACCGAAGACTTGAAGTACCTGCGCCGCGCCGACTGACCGCCCTCTCATTTCGCCCAAAGGATTTTCTTATGGCCCGTTACTCCGCCACCATCAATGTGATGGTCAATGCCGCACGCAAAGCCGGTCGGCACCTGGCGCGTGACTTTGGCGAGATTGAAAATCTGCAGGTCTCCCGTAAGGGTCCCGGAAATTTCGTGACCGCCGCCGACCTTAAGGCCGAGAGTATTCTGCGTGAGGAGCTTGAGAAAGCGCGGGGTGGTTACACCTTCGT
>SBGZ01000023.1 GCA_006226415.1 Alphaproteobacteria bacterium | reverse complement strand
ATTTCCATCCTGCCGGACACGGCCTTGTGGTGGGAGACGCGGCCGCTCTGGATCCTCGTTCTTTATGTCGCGCTGATCCCGACCGCTTTGCTCTTTTCTATCTTTGAACGTCTGCCACGCCCCAAAGAGGCGCCGATCCCTTCCGCGCTCCGGCTTGTGGGCGGCGCGGCGCTGCTATGCCTTGGCATCGCGCTTATCGCCATGTTCGGCTTTGGCGGCGGTCCGAAGTATTTCGGCTATGGGGCGTTTGCGCTCGTCATCCTCGGTGCGGCGGTGAGTGGTTTGTTGCCAAGATTCCGAAATGCCAGATAATAAACATGTAACCCCGGGCTTGACCCGGGGTCCAATGGCATCACAATTGCGCGATGCGCTCGTTTTATGTCTACATCCTCACTAATCGCCAGTACGGCACTCTCTATGTTGGGATGACAGGAAATCTTGCAAGGCGTACCTGGGAGCACAAATCAAAATCGGTGCCGGGGTTTACAAAGACACATGGACTAGATCGTCTCGTCTGCTACGAAATTTTTGATGATGTCGAGAGCGCGGCACACCGTGAGAAGCAGATTAAGCGTTGGAACCGCGCCTGGAAAATCCAACTCATCGAAAAGATGAACCCTGACTGGACAGACCTTTACTTCGGGCTGAATCGATAGGCCATTAGACCCCGGGTCAAGCCCGGGGATACGATTACTCTCCCACTAGCCCAATAAACTCAAAAACATCCTGAGAGATGTGAGCCCTAAAAAGAACGCGAAGGCGCGGCGCAGCCAGAGACGCGGCAAGGCGTGGGCAATCTTCACCCCTAATGGTGCTGCGAGCACGGTCATGGGGGTGATGAGCGCGAAGCCGATCAGATTGACGTGGCCGACGGAAAGACTGGGCAAAACCTCTTTGCCCCAACCGGAAACGATAAAAGTGATGGCGCCGGGGATCGAGATGATCACCCCGAAGCCCGATGCGGTCGCCACCGCCCGGTGGATTGGGTAACCGAACAGGGTCATGGTGGTAACCCCAAAAGTGCCGCCGCCAATACCCATCAGAGTCGACAAAAGGCCAATGGTCGCCGCCATGAGATTTTGAATCCATTTTGCGGGGAGCGTGTCCTTGAGCCGCCAATCCTCATTGCCAAAGGACATATGGAACGCCACCACAAGGGCAATAACCGCAAAGACCAATGTGAGAATTTCACCCGGGCTATAAGCGGCAACGGCGCCGCCCAAGAGCACGCCGACAAAGATCGGCAGAGCCCAGGCTTTCAACAATTCAAAGTCGACGGCCCCGCGCTTGGCATGTGCCGTCATGGAACGAATGGATGTCGGGATGATGGTGGCCAGTGAGGTGCCGACCGCCAGATGCATGCGCACGCTCTCGTCGATCCCGAGGCCGGTGAAGATGTGGAAAAGAACCGGCACGATGACAATGCCGCCGCCGACCCCCAAAAGCCCCGCGAGGATGCCGCCGACAATACCAGCCGCCAAAAGCGCCAACACCAAGGGCCAAAGCTCCGCGATATTAAGCTCGCCCATATCAGGCCACCCTTTCGCTTGAGAATTCTTCGGGCACGAGCGCCAGAGCGTCTGTGAGCACCTCTGCACCGGCGCCGGGCTTGACCGCTTCTTCCGACAGATGTCGCCGCCAGGCGCGGGCGCCCGGGCAGCCTTGAAAAAGCCCAACCATGTGGCGCGTGACGTGGTGAAGCGCGCCGCCGCGGGCCAAATGCGCTTCCACATAAGGCAGCATGGCCTCAACGATATCGGCGCGTGTAAGCGTGTTTGGCGTGTCGCCGAAATATCGCGCATCGACGGCGGCCAGGATCCAGGGGTTGTGATAGGCCACGCGGCCGAGCATCACCCCGTCCACATGGGCAAGGTGGGTGTCCACCTCATCCAGCGTATCGATACCGCCATTGATGATAATCTCAAGGTCGGGCCGCGCTTGCTTCATGTCATAGACGATCTGGTAGTCGAGCGGCGGGACGTCCCGGTTCTCCTTGGGGCTCAATCCTTCCAGCCAGGCCTTGCGGGCGTGGATGATAAAAGTTTTGCAACCTGCATCGGCCACGCGCTCGATGAAGCCCGGCAGGACTTCGCGGGGCTCTTGCGCGTCAATGCCAATGCGGCTTTTGACGGTGACCGGTAAGCGCGTTGCGGCTTGCATGGCGCCAATGCAATCGGCCACCAGCTCCGGCTCAGCCATGAGGCAAGCGCCGAAGCGGCCCGATTGAACCCGGTCAGACGGGCATCCCACATTGAGGTTCACCTCATCATAGCCGAAGTCTTCCGCAATACGGGTCGCCTCGGCCAGGTCTGTCGGATCGGAGCCGCCAAGCTGCAAAGCAATGGGATGCTCTTCCCTATTATAGCTCAGCAAATATTCACGATCGCCGTGAAGGACCGCGCCGGTGGTGACCATCTCGGTGTAGAGCAAGGTGCGCGCGGAAATCTGGCGCAGGAAAAACCGGTCATGCCGGTCGGTCCAATCCATCATCGGGGCCACAGAAAATGTGCGGTTCAGGTCCGTCATAAAGTTCTTATAGCCTCAAGCACACCAGATTGCCTAGACTGCGTGCCATGACAGCGAAGATTCTTATCACCGGTGCAAGTGGATATCTCGGGCGCAACCTCGTCCGGGATTACGTGGCGCGTGGGGCTAAGGTTGACGGTCTGGTCCGCAGTGATGCATCTGCCAAGATCGTGGAGGCGCTGGGCGCTACCCCTGTGCGGGGCGACATTATGGACCCGGCTTCCCTTGAGCGTGCCATGGCAGGGATCTCTGATCTCATCCATGCGGCGGCGGACACAGCCCATGGCCGCGCAACCAAGGCGCAGGAGATGACCAATCTGCAAGGCACGCGCCATGTCTATGAGGCGGCGAAAAAGGCGGGTGTCAAACGCGCGGTCCATATCAGCACCGAAGCGGTGTTGATGGATGGACGGCCGATCATCCAGGCGGATGAGAGCTGGCCGATCCCAGCAAAATCGGCAGGCGGTTATTCGCGCAGCAAAGCGGGCGCGGAACGCATTGCTCTTGAAGCCAATGGCGATGGTCTCGACGTCATTGTCGTGCGCCCCCGCTTCGTTTGGGGCCGGGATGATACCACCGCCCTGCCGCAGCTTGTTGAGGCCGCCCGCACGGGCAAGCTCGCCTGGATTGGCGGCGGCCTATATCTGACTTCCACAACCCATATCGCCAATGTGGTGGAAGGGGTGCGCCTGGCGCTTGAAAAGGGCCGAGGCGGTGAAGTTTATTTTGTCACCGATGGCGAAGACATTCCATTCAAGCCCTGGATCACTCAGCTCCTGGCAACCCAGGGGGTCGAGGCAAGAGCGAAAGACGTCCCGCGCTGGTTGATCAAGCTGGTGGTCAATATGGGCGACGCGCTGGCAAGTCTTACCGGCGGCGCGATCAGCGGCCCCATGAGCCGACAGGAATATGCCACCGTGGGCGTGACGGTCACGCTTGATATTTCAAAAGCCAGGAACGAGCTCGGCTACAAGCCCGTGATCACGCGGGTGGAGGGCTTACAAGAACTCACAAAGCCATGATCGAGATTACGCCAGAAATTCACATCGACGAGAGCGAGCTTGAAGAACATTTCATCCGCGCCTCCGGGCCGGGTGGGCAGAATGTCAACAAGGTGTCGACGGCGGTGCAGCTCAGATTTAACCTTGAAGGCAGCCCTAACCTGCCGGAACAGGTCAAAATCCGGGCGCGGCGGCTGGCGGGTCGCCGCCTCACTCAAGATGGCATCCTTATTATCGAAGCAAAAAGATACCGCAGTCAGGAACGCAACCGGGCAGATGCCCGCGCGCGTCTGGTGACCCTTTTGCAGAGAGCTGCCGAGCCCGTGGTGCCACGGCGCCCGACCAAGCCCAGCAAGGCGGCCAAAGAACGACGGCTCAAATCAAAATCCATTCGCAGTCATGTGAAACGTTTACGGAGCCGCGTCGAAGACTAAGATCATTCCACGCACAACGAAGTCCAGGGAGACACTTCATGAGCAAAGATCAGAGCATTTTACCGCTTTCAGCGGAATCGAGGGGGGAAGCGCCCGGGCGCGGGCGGCTCCATGGGCGGCGGATATTGATTGTCGGGGGCGGTCAGCGCAGCTGCGACCCGGAAACCGATCCGGTGGGCAATGGCCGCGCCATGTCGATGCTCTTTGCCCGGGAAGGCGCGCATGTGGCGGTGGCGGACGCCAAACTTGAAAGCGCCGAGGACACGGTCGAGCTAATTGAAAAAGACGGCGGCAATGCTTTCGCCATCCAGGGCGATGTGGGCAAGGAAGAAGACATCCAGGCCATGATCGCCCGCGCGGTGTCTGAAATGGGCGGCCTTGACGGCGTGGTCTATAATGTGGGTATCGCGGGCCAGACCGGCATCGACGTTGCTGTCGACGAGTGGGACCGCATTATTGATGTTAATTTGCGCGGCGCCATGCTGGTGGGCCGTGAGGCTCTCAATGTGATGGAGCCCGGTGGCTCTATCGTTCTTATCTCCTCCATTGCAGGGCTGACCTCCGGCTCGCAAATCGTTGCCTATGACACCTCCAAGGCGGCGCTTGGGGGCCTTATGCGCTATCTTGCCCGGCTTGGCGCACGCAAGAACGTGCGGGCCAATGTGGTGGCGCCTGGCCTTGTGGACACGCCGCTTGGGCGTCTCGCCATTCGAGGACGCCCGAGCCGGGGCGCCGGTGAGAACACCCCCTTTGGCCGCCAAGCCACGGGATGGGAAATTGCCTATGCCGCGCTCTTTTTTATGTCGGACGAAAGTGTTTATGTAACGTCACAAATACTCGCCGTCGATTCCGGCCTCACAGGGATGTAACTTGAAATGACAGATTTAGCAGAACGCCGATTACAAACCGTGCGCGACCACATGGCCCTTGAAATTACCCATGACTGGGATGCGGTAATTGAGACCTTCGAGCATCCGCGCTACGAACTTTATGGCAGCGGCCAGATTTTTGACGGCGAGGAACAGGTGCGCAAATATTTTGCAATGTCGCGCATCCCCTTCCCCGATCAAGGCAATGAAATTATTGCGCTCGCCCATGACGACGAGACAAATATTGTCTTTGTTGAATTTTGGCTAACGGGCACGCACCTTGGCCCCTTGAAGGTCAAGGGCAAAACCATCGAGCCCACGGGGCGTAAATTTAAGGTGCGCATGGCGGGGACATTTGAGTTTGCCCCCGGCAGCGACAAGATTATCTGCGAGCGCCCCTATTATGATACAGGCGCGGTGCTGAGAGCGCTGGATCTCGGCTAAGCCCTATTCAGCAGCTTCTTCCTCTTCAACCTTGGGCACCCAGATATCCATCTGGGACACCATATCTGCCACCTTTTCAGTGTCAGGCTTGCCATAGTTGAAGCCATAGGCCGCGCCTTCGAAGGAGCCATAAAGAGGATTGGGAATGACGATCCGGGTTTTGCCAAAGGCATCGCGGTTATCTTCAACGATTGCCAGTCGCGCTTCCGGTGTATCGTAGATACCTTCCGCCACGTCCCCCAGATTGTCGCCGATGAGCAGCAAGATACGATAGTCCTGAGCGATATGCGCCCAGCGGGTTTCTTTCTTGCTAGTCCACTCTTCTTTTTCTTCCTTCAACAAAACCGTGTCCATGCTGTCGTCGATCGGAAAGCCATGTTTTTCGAGGTTCCGCCGCGTGGCCTCTTCGGCAGGCGCCAGACGGTTGGTCACATAAAAGACCTTTACGCCTTTGGAGGCCGCATATTTGGTAAATGCCAAAGCTGGTTTAATGGCGGGAGAATTTGCCTCATCAAAAAACTCGTAAAGGGTTTTACGGCTGATCCGGTTGCCCGGCATCAATCCCCAGGCCTGTAGCTCTGCATGATTGAGCACGGTTTCATCGACATCCAAGATGACCGCAGGCGGTTTGTCGGCAAAATCGCCAGTGCCACCGTCATAGGCGCTCCAGGTCGGATCTTCGAGGGCTTCATCCAGGTTTTTGCGCGCCAGGTCGTAGAGTGCTTCGACGGTCGCTTCGTATTCTGCTGAGCGCTGCGCCCAATAGGTGGCTTTGAGACCATCGGCAAGTGCCGGTGAGACTTCGGCGGGTGCTGGCTCGACGGCTTCCACAACAGTCGGCTCCGCAACCTCAAGCAAGGTTTCATTGCCTGACGTTCCTGAAAGGCTTTTTGTCAGCCCCCAAGTTACGGCGGACGACACAACCGCGACGCCGACCAAAAGTGCAATGTTCTTGGAATTACTCACCATTTTTCTCCTTACCTGCAGAATCTTGATGTCTAGGTTACGAATTTGTTGCCTGGCGCTCAAGCGCCCGGTCAACACCTCTTGATGTTATTTTTGTTGGGCGTGACGGCTCAAGAAATCAAGCACGATACCCCACGTCGCTTCGGTGCTCACCTCAGTGCGTTCCTCCACAAGCATGGAGGATCCGTGAACGCCGTCGGGGGCCACATAGGTATCCCGGTCGTGAGCTTTGAAAAGATCAAGCTGTGCCTGCACGCTTTCATATTCCATCTCCGACCCCGGACGCAGGGCAAGCGTTGCGACCTTCAGGTCCTTGATGTGTGCATTGGGATCGCATGCCGCCATGGGCTCACCTGCTGCCGGAGAGAAGGCCAAGACGCCGCTTAGGTCGTTCCCCCTTGCCGCCCCTAGTCTGATGACCAAACCGGCACTGTAACTTGACCCCCAGATAAAGGGTTTAGGTTCGCCCTCAAGACCACGGGCATAGTCCAGCGCTGCGATCATATCGGGATAGGCTTCACAATAATGCGCGTTGCTGCCGATCTTGTCGACGGTTCGGTTTGGCGCGCCGAAGGCATCGCCGCCACTGCGCTGATCCACAGCCAATAGCTGATAACCCTCGTCGATCAGGCGCGGCACGATGGTTTCATATTCGCCGCGGGCGCTACCCTGGGCCTGATGGTACAAAATGATCAGCGGTGCCTTGGCACCTGCTTTGCCGGTAATGTGGTCGGCAAAAACCGTCACACCGTCCGAAGCCGAAAATTGAACCTCTGTGAGATGGCCGCCGCCTTGATAGGGTGCATCTTCTGCGACCGCCGTGGCCATCCAAACAACAGATGCCAAAACGGCAACAGAGACTTTCGCTTTTGCGCTCTTGAGATTGATGCTCAGCATTGGCGCTCTCCCCTCAAATGACAAGCCCTCCCGAAGCTTTAAAAACTTCGAGAGGGCAAAGGTTGGTTATTTGCCTTTCACCAGATCGGCGAAAGAGATGTCTTTGTCAACGCGCACATCCTGTGGCAGGCCGAGAACGCGTTCTGCGATGATGTTACGCAGGATCTCGTCTGTGCCACCGGCGATGCGGATGCCGGGTGCCCACATGTAACCGTCCTGGAAAGCGGCTGCGAGAGGCGCCACCTGGTCATCGGTCATGACACCGCCCATGTCTTCCAGATCCATGGCAAAGGAGGTGACGTCCTGTAGCTTCTTGGCGGAAACCACCTTGGTGATGGAGTTTTCCGGCCCCGGCGTGCCGCCGCGCGACAGCGCGGTGATGGTGCGATAGCGGGTATATTTAAGACCCTCGGCCTGAACAAACCATTCGGCGATGCGCTCGCGCACCGCTGCATTGTTGATGGCCGGGCCTTCTTCCAGCATGGTGCCCTTGGCAAGGTCAATGAGCTCGCGGTGGCCAGGGCCGCCCGCCTGACCCACGGCCAGACGTTCATGCATCAAGGTGGTAAGCGCAACTTTCCAGCCCTCGCCTACTTCACCCAGGCGCTGACGATCGGGCACCCGCACATCGGTGAAATAAACTTCATTGAAGTTCGACGCGCCCGACATTTGCACCAGGGGCCGTACTTCCACGCCCGGCGACTTCATGTCGATCCAGAACATGGTGAGGCCCTTGTGCTTGGGCACATTGGGATCGGTCCGCACGACAACAATGCCGAAGTCCGAATAATGCGCACCGGAGGTCCAGACCTTCTGGCCATTGATGACCCAGTCATCGCCCTCGCGTTCGGCTTTGGTTCTAAGACCCGCCACATCGGATCCGGCTGAAGGCTCCGAGAAAAGCTGGCACCAGATCTCCTCGCCCTTGAGAGCGGGGCCGACAAAGCGCTTGCAGGTTTCCGGATCCGCATAGGTCATGACGGTGGGCACACACATGCCCAGGCCAATGTCGAAAAAGCCGCGGGGCAATTCGTATTTGACCTCTTCCTGATTGTAGATCACCTGCTGGATGGGGGAGCCGCCACGGCCGCCCCATTCCTTCGGCCAGGTGATCTGGGCAAAGCCGCCTTCGGCCTTAGCCTTCTGCCAAACGCGCGCCTGAACCAGACGATCAGCCTCGCTGGCGTTGCGGGACAGTTTCTTCGGTTTGGAGGCATTGGCCTCCAGGAAGGCTTTAACTTCCGCGCGGAACGCGGCTTCTTCCGGGGTATCGTTGAAATCCATTTTTGTTACCTCCTCTTTAAGCTACGTTGCGCTGTTCAAGCTGTGCGACCAGACGGTCTTTCCAGACCCGGTCGGCACCGAGCGCAAGGCCCAGATTTTTTGATCGTCTGTAAAACAGATGGCAGTCCACTTCCCAGGTGTAACCCATGCCGCCATGGATTTGGATGTTCTCCTTGGAAGCAAAGTGGAAGGCATCAATGGCGCTCACCCGCGCGGTGGCGGCGGCGAGCGCAAGCTCCGGCGCATCGGTCGAGAGCGCCCAGGCGCCATAGTAGGAATTGGAACGGGCGAGCACGTTCTTGATGTACATGTCGGCCATCTTGTGTTTCAGCGCTTGATAAGAACCGATCAAGCGGCCAAAGGCATAGCGCTCCATGGCGTAATCTTTGGCCATTTCGAGGCAGCGATCCGCGCCACCAATCTGTTCAAACGCCATGAGCACGGCGGCCCGATCAAGGGTCTTGCGCGCCATGGCCCAGCCCTCACCTTGCGCGCCCAGCAAAACGGCGGGGGCATTTACAAAACTGAGCTTGGCCTGACTGCGGGACGGGTCAAGGGTCTTGACCGTTTCGCGCGTCACGCCCTCGGCGCTCAAATCAACGAGCGCCAGAGACAGTACATCTTCAGCATCCCCTTCGGAGGTACGCGCGACAACCACGGCAAAATCCGCGACATCGCCGTCCGGCACCGGCAATTTGTCGCCGTTCAATTTGCCGTCTTTGAAGGTCACAGAAATGTTTCTGGGCAAGGGCTGACCGGCGCCTTCCGCCATGGCGAAAGTCCCGATGAGCTCGCCGCTTGCCAGCTTCGGCAAATAGTCTTTCTTCTGATCTTCAGAGCCAGCCACCATTAAGGCTTCGCTCGCCAGATAGACGCTGGACGAGAACGGGATCGGCGCCAGAGCACGGCCAAGTTCTTCGGCAATCACGCAAAGCTCCAAATGGCCAAGACCCAATCCGCCATATTCCTCCGGAATCGCAGTGCCGGTCCAGCCCATCTCAACCACAGCCTGCCAAAGATCCTTGTCATAGGGCGCATCGCTCTCAAGGACTTTTCGGTTGACCGTCAGATCGCATTTTTC
>SBGZ01000075.1 GCA_006226415.1 Alphaproteobacteria bacterium | reverse complement strand
CACCGGAAATCTTGTGGCCGCCTTGTTCAGCTTCAATGTGGGGGTGGAGCTTGGCCAGCTTGTCGCGGTTGCCTTGATCCTGGCCGCCGCCGCCCTGATGGCGAGGCTCCTGTCGACGGAACAAAGAAACCTCGGTCAGTCTGTATTGTCCGCCGCTTTGGTGATGATCGGACTCTATTGGCTGGGCAGCCGCGCGATCGGGCTTTAAGAGACAAATTTTCGGGCAATTGCGGCAGCTGAACCTTGGCAAGCAGGAGAGGGCATCGTAAAACCTGTCTTCAACAAGGGACCCAACAACAAGAACCACAACGAAAGTGCGCGCCCCCATGAAACAGCCCAAGAATTTCTTCAAGCCCCTGGCCATCGGCGCCCCGCAGCCATACCGCGAAGTGCCTGTTGCGCTGGAGCGCATGATCCATTTTCTGCCGCCGCATGTGGAGAAAATGCGGGCCAAGGTACCCGATATGGTGAAGCAGGTGGATGTGCTCCTGGGGAACCTTGAAGACGCCATCCCCGCCGATGCCAAGGAGGCGGCCCGCCGCGGCTTCATTGAGGTGGTGGAAAAAGTGGATTTCGGGGCAACCGGCTGTTGGACCCGCATTAATTGCCTCGACAGCCCCTGGGTGCTCGAGGATCTGACCGAGCTCGTCTCAAGAATTGGCAACAAGCTTGATGTCATCATGCTGCCCAAGGTCGAAGGCCCCTGGGACATTCATTTCCTGGATCAGTATCTGGCCATGCTGGAGGCGCGCCACGGCGTCACCCGGCCGATCATGATCCACGCCATTCTCGAAACGGCCCAAGGGGTGAAGAACGTTGAGGAAATTGCCCTCGCCAGCCCGCGTATGCATGGGCTCAGCCTTGGCCCGGCGGACCTGGCCGCCTCGCGCGGCATGAAGACAACCCGTGTCGGCGGCGGACATCCTCTCTACGGGGTATTGGAGGATGCGGGCGGAGAAGGCGCGACCCGTCAGTTTTTTCAGCAAGACCTCTGGCACTACACCATCTCCAAAATGGTCGATGCCTGCATGTCGGCGGGGATCAAGCCTTTCTACGGCCCCTTCGGTGCATTTGATGATCCGGATGCCTGCGAGGCGCAGTTCCGCAACGCTTTCTTGCAAGGCTGTGTGGGCGGTTGGTCCTTGCATCCCTCTCAGATCGAAATCGCCAAACGGGTATTCTCGCCGGAAGTGGATGAAGTCCTGTTTGCCAAGCGTATTCTCGAAGCCATGCCGGACGGTACGGGGGCGGTCCTGATTGACGGCAAAATGCAGGATGATGCCACCTGGAAACAGGCCAAGGTGATCGTCGATCTGGCGCGCCTTGTGGCTGATAAAGACCCGGAGCGGGGCGCGGCCTACGGTTTTTGAGAGCCGTTCTCAATTACACATAAAATCCTTAGTATTTCACTGGGAATCTGCGACAAATGAGCCCAGTACCCTTGTGAGTCCGCGCTGCGTCAATATGCGCGGTATGCTGCATTAGGTCCGCATGCAATATGCGGTTAAATGAGTTTGGGGCTGATTCTTGGCCTCAATCTTGGGAACTTGAAATCAAGAGGACAGGACTATGAGCGAGACTCTCTCCGCCGGCTCTCCGACGGGCGGTTCAACGCCATTGATGCGCTACGCAGCACTTGGCACGTCACTTCTCGCGACTCTCTTTGGGCTGTTGTGGGCACTCAATGCCGCAGATACTGGCATGGCAATCCATGGCTGGATCTTCACATTGGCCAGCGCGCTGTCGCTGGGCTATCTGGCAATGAATTTGAACCCCACCAAGGCTAATCCCTTCGAAGAAGTCGATCAGGGCTATAATTTTTCTGTGGTGCGTTTTGGCGCCGTGGCCTCCGTCTTTTGGGGCGTTGTTGGTTTTCTGGTCGGGCTTGTCATTGCCTTGCAATTGGCCGCCCCGGCACTCAACTTTGACTGGCCCTTTACCAATTTCGGGCGACTGCGTCCCCTGCACACCTCGGCGGTGATCTTTGCCTTCGGCGGGAATGTGCTCTTGTGCACGTCGTTCTATACGGTTCAGCGCACCTGTCGGACCCGTCTCGCCGGAAACCTGGCGCCCTGGTTTGTTTTCTGGGGCTATCAGCTTTTCATCGTTCTGGCGGCAACAGGCTACGTTCTGGGGATCTCTCAAGGTAAGGAATATGCCGAGCCCGAATGGTATGTGGACCTTTGGCTGACAGTCGTTTGGGTGGTTTATCTGCTCGTTTTCCTCGGCACCCTGATGAAGCGCAAGGAGCCACACATTTATGTCGGCAACTGGTTCTTCCTCGCCTTTATCGTGACCGTCGCCATGCTGCATCTGGTCAACAATATGACCATCCCGCTCAGCCTGACGAGTTCCTCGTCTGTAATTGTCTGGGCCGGTGTCCAGGACGCCATGGTGCAATGGTGGTACGGCCATAATGCGGTGGGCTTCTTCCTGACGGCCGGCTTCCTTGGCATTATGTATTACTTCGTGCCAAAGCGGGCAGGGCGACCGGTCTATTCCTACCGACTGTCGATCATCCACTTCTGGTCGCTGATCTTTCTGTACATCTGGGCCGGTCCGCACCACCTTCACTACACGGCGCTGCCCGACTGGGCGCAAACCCTCGGCATGGTCTTCTCGGTCATGCTCTGGATGCCGTCCTGGGGTGGGATGATCAACGGTCTGATGACCTTGTCCGGTGCCTGGGACAAGCTGCGCACCGATCCGGTGATCCGCATGTTGGTGGTTTCCGTGGCTTTCTACGGCATGAGCACCTTTGAAGGCCCGGTTATGTCCATCAAGGCTGTGAACTCTTTGAGCCACTACACAGACTGGACCATCGGTCACGTGCACTCCGGTGCGCTGGGCTGGGTTGGTTTTGTTTCCTTTGGCGCGCTCTACTGCCTGGTCCCCTGGGTTTGGGGCCGCGAGCGGCTCTATTCGATCAAGATGGTGTCCTGGCACTTCTGGATCGCGACCATCGGCATCGTGCTCTACATCTGCTCCATGTGGGTTGCAGGTATCATGCAAGGCTTGATGTGGCGGACCTATAATTCGCTGGGCTTCCTGGAATATTCATTCGCGGAAACCGTTGCGGCGATGAACCCCTACTATTGGATCCGGGCACTGGGCGGTCTGCTCTTTGTGATCGGCTCGCTGATCATGGCCTACAACATCTACAAGACAATCCGTGGCGACCTTCGGGAGGAAGATCTTCCGACCGGCCAGATTGCGGCGGCTTGAGGAGGAGCTCGGAACAATGACTAAATTTTCTCACGAGAAATTTGAAAAGAACTCGATCCTTCTGCTGGTAGGCATTCTGGTTGTTGTGGCGATCGGGGGGCTGGTCGAAATCGTCCCGCTCTTCCTGGTCAAAAGCACCATCGAGAAGGTGGAAGGGATGCGTCCCTATACACCGCTTGAGCTGGAGGGTCGTCAGATCTATGTGCGCGAAGGCTGCTATGTCTGCCACAGCCAGATGATCCGCTCCCTCAGGGCGGAAGTCGAGCGTTACGGTCACTATTCGCTGGCTGCCGAAAGCATGTATGACCACCCCTTCCAGTGGGGTTCGCGCCGAACTGGCCCGGATCTCGCGCGCGTGGGCGGCAAATACTCTGACGATTGGCACCGGGTTCATATGGATGATCCTCGCGCTGTTGTGCCGGAGTCCATTATGCCCGGCTATCCGTTCCTCGCTAAAACGCCGCTCAACTACAATGATCTGGTGGCTCGGTTGAAGGCGAACCGGATGGCAGGTGTTCCTTACACGGATGAGATGATTGCCGCAGCTGAGGAAGATCTCAAAGCGCAAAGCGATCCGGATGCGGATTGGGATGGGCTTCTGGAGCGGTATCCCGGTGCGGTAACCCGTGACTTTGATGGCAATCCGGAAATGATTTCGGAGTTCGATGCCCTGGTGGCTTACTTGCAAATGCTCGGTACCCTCGTTGACTATGACGTCTTCGAACCGGAAGCCGACGGAAATCAGAGGTAAGCGCCATGGATTATCACCAAGTTGCACAATTTTCGGAAACCTGGGGTCTGGTGATCCTGCTTTCCATGTTTCTGGGCGGAGTGGTCTATGCCCTCTGGCCCAGTAACAAGTCGAAATTTGATCAGGCGGCCATGCTGCCTTTGGATGATGACGCGGAGGCCCAACAATGAGCGACAAACCCAAAATCGATGAAATCTCGGGTGTCGAGACCACGGGTCATTCGTGGGACGGCATTGAAGAACTTAACACCCCACTTCCCAAATGGTGGGTCTGGACCTTTGTAGTTTCGGTTATCTGGTCGCTTGGCTATGTGATTTTAATGCCAGCCTGGCCTTTCCCGGGCGCCAATGGTTGGGAATATACCAAGGGTCTGCTTGGTTATTCGCAGCGGGTTAAGGTCACCGATCAGATTGCGGCCAATGAGGCTGCGCTCAATGTCTATCGCGACCAGATCGCGGCGCAGCCCATTGAGGCGGTCCAAAACAATGATGAGCTGTTCCAGGTCGCTTTGGCCAGCGGCAAATCGCTGTTTGGCGACAATTGCGCCCCATGTCATGGCTCGGGCGCGCAAGGAGCCCTTGGCTTCCCCAACCTCAATGATGATGATTGGCTTTGGGGCGGCACCCTGGAGGATATCCAGGTGACCATCTCTCACGGCATTCGCTGGGACGACGATGATGAAACCCGCATCAACGACATGCCTGCTTTCATCAAGGATGAAATCCTGACACCGGAAGAAGGCAGTGCTGTTGTGGAATTCGTGCTGCAAATAAGCGACCAAAACCATGACGCGGCAAAAGCCGCCGCGGGCGCGACCGTTTTTGCGGATCAATGTGCCATGTGCCATGGGGAGGGCGGCGAAGGGATGACCATGATGGGCGCGCCCGATCTGACAGATGCCATTTGGCTCTACGGCGGAGATCGGGACACGATCATGGAATCCATCACGAATGGCCGTCGCGGCCAGATGCCAGCGTGGAGCGGCCGTCTGACCGAAGGCGATATCAAGGAACTAGCGATTTATGTCCACTCCCTGGGGGGAGGCGAGTAAACCTTCGCGTAACATGAGGCCTCTCGAAAGAGAGGCCTCAAAGGTCATTAAAGTACATGCAAGACGAGGCACCCCAGAACAGCCTTCAATCACCGCTGTCAGCGCTGGCAGAGGAAGCCGCCAATCTGGCGGCTGAAACCGTGGTTCCGCTTGGGAAAGGCCCCGGCGAAGAACCGGTTAAGCCCGTTAACGCCAAGGAAGAGCGCAAGCTCTATGCCAGTCGGCAGAAGGTTTATCCCAAGCGCGTCAATGGCCGCTTTCGCAAGATCAAGTGGATCGTCATGATCTGCACCTTGGCGATTTACTACATAACGCCTTGGCTGAGATGGCACCGCGCAGGCGACATTCCCGATCAGGCCGTACTGGTCGATTTCCAGCACCAGCGGTTCTATTTCTTCTTTATCGAAATCTGGCCGCAGGAATTTTATTACATCACGGGATTGCTCATCCTGGCCGCTCTATCGCTTTTTCTGGTGACCAGTGTGGCGGGGCGGGTCTGGTGTGGCTATGCCTGTCCGCAAACAGTCTGGACAGATTTGCTGATCTATGTGGAGCGTTTTATTGAGGGGGATCGCAATCAGCGCATTCGGCTCGATAAGCAGCCGTGGACGCTATCCAAGCTGAGCAAAAAGACGATCAAACACGTCATCTGGCTTTTGATCGGCTTTGCCACGGGCGGCGCCTGGATCTTCTACTTTGCGGATGCGCCTACGCTCTTGCATCAACTGCCAAGAGGCGAGGCTCCCTTCACCGCCTATTTCTCACTCGCCTTTTTCACGTTCTCAACCTATCTGATGGGCGGCATCGCCCGTGAACAGGTCTGCACCTATATGTGCCCCTGGCCGCGCATTCAGGGCGCGATGTTTGATGAGCAGACCTTTCTCGTCTCCTATCACCCGACCCGCGGCGAACAGCGAGGGCCGCACAAAAAAGGCACCACCTGGGAGGGGCGCGGCGACTGTGTCGATTGCAATCAATGCGTGGCTGCCTGTCCCATGGGCATCGACATTCGCGATGGTGCCCAATTGGAATGCATCCAATGTGCACTTTGTATTGATGCCTGCAACGCCATTATGGACAGAGTGGGACGCCCCCGCGGCCTGATCAGTTATGACACGGAAGCCAATCTCGAAGCCCTGGCCAGGGGTACCGAAGTTAAGGTGCACCTCCTGCGTCCCCGGACGCTTCTTTATGCCGCAGTGATCTCCTTCGTTGGTTTGTTTATGCTGTTCACGCTGACAACCCGGGCCACGGTAGAGCTTAACGTGGTGCGTGACCGCAGTCCGGTCTTTGTCACTTTGTCGGATGGGTCGATCCGTAATGGTTATACCCTGCGTGTGCTCAACAAGGAGCATGAGGCCAAGACCTTTTCGGTAGCGGTCGAGGGATTGCCGGGCGCAAGGCTTGTTCGGGGTGGTAATGTGGATGCCAGCGTTACAACGGTCACTGTCCCGGCGGACCTTCAGCAGGCTGACAAGTTCTTTGTCATTCTGCCGAAGGAGCAACGCTCACTCCTGGGCAGCGATGGAGCCGTGGATTTGAGTTTTACTTTGACGGACGAAACCGGCGCGAAGACCGCCGCCAATATGAGTACATTTAGAGGACCCAAATCATGAGTACTGTTCAAAAGAAAGAACTGACAGGCCGCATGGTTCTAATTTTGTTCGTCGGGTTTTTCGTGACGGTTTTCGCCGCCAACGGCATCATGACTTTTTTGGCAATAAACACCTTCTCTGGTGTTGAGACAGAAGACGCTTACCGCAAGGGCCGTGATTACAATGACACTCTTGAGGGCGCGCGCGCTCAGGCGGCCTTGAGTTGGCAAGCTTCGTTGAACACAGTGGCCCTGGGCGGCAACCGACTGGCCCTTGGCGTCGATGTGCTTGGCAAGGAGGGTGCGGCTGCGCCGGGCGCCAAGGTCGAAGTCCTGTTGATGCGTCCCACGGTGAAGGGGATGGATGTCAACCTAACGTTATCGGAGTCATCCAAGGGTGTTTTTACCAGCGAAGTTACTTTGCCGGCGCCTGGGAACTGGAAAGCACTTGTCACTGTGACCTCAGCAAATGGTGAATTGTTCCGTCTTGAAAAGAAGCTCTTCGTGAAAGGTTGAGCTGATGGCACTCGCGCATCCCGTTGATATCCAGGGTGAGGGAGCAAAAGCTCCGATCCACGAACTTGATCTGATCGTCAACGGAATGCACTGCGCTGGCTGCATGCGAAAGATCGAGCGCGGCCTTGGCGAGCTAGAGGGGGTTTCCAAGGCGCGCTGCAACCTTTCCACCAGGCGCGTTCATGTGGAGTGGGAGAGCAAAACTCTCACGGACCGGGACATCCTGACGAAGATGAAAGACATTGGCTTCGAAGCCACCCCTTTCGATCCCAAGCTTCTGGCGACCGCCGATGAAAATCAGGCCAGACGGCTCTTGCGAGCCATGGCGGTAGCCGGTTTTGCTGCAGCCAACGTCATGTTGTTTTCTGTTTCCGTCTGGTCCGGTCAGGCCAGCGACATGGACCCGGAAACCCTCCACCTGTTTCACTGGCTTTCTGCGCTGATCGCCATCCCGGCCGTTGCCTATGCAGGGCAACCTTTCTTCGCCTCTGCAGTGCGCGCCCTCAAGGGGAGGTCGCTCAACATGGATGTGCCCATTTCATTGGCGGTTCTGCTTGCCACAGGCATGAGCCTCTTTGAAACCATTCGCGGTGGTCACGATGTCTATTTTGATGCCAGTGTCAGTTTGCTCTTCTTCCTTCTGATTGGCCGCTATCTCGATATACGCATGCGCAACCGGGCTTGCTCCGCTGCACAAAACCTCATGTCGCTGCGCGCGGTAACAGCCCAGCGCATCCTGGCCGATGGCAGTTATGAGACTGTCGGTGTGTGCGATCTCTTGCCCGGCGATCTTGTGGCGGTGCCTGCCGGTGGCCGCATGCCTGCGGACGGCGAGGTTGTTAAAGGTATTAGCCACATGGACGCCAGTCTTGTCACTGGCGAAAGCCTGCCGGAGCGCGTTGTGCCGGGAACATTAGTGTTCGCCGGAACGATCAATCAGGAGGCGCCGCTCGAAGTGAGGGTCACCAAGAGTGATGAAGATAGCCTCTTGGCCGAAATCGTGCGCCTGATGGAAGCCGCCGAGCAAGGCCGTGCCGGTTATGTGCAGATGGCAGATCGAATTGCCCGCATCTACGCGCCAGCCGTTCACATTTTGGCGGCGGGCACTTTCCTGGGCTGGCTGGCTTTTGGCGCGACAGTACACGGCGCGCTCATGTCGGCCATCGCGGTTCTCATTATCACCTGTCCCTGCGCCCTCGGCCTGGCGGTGCCCGTTGTTCAGGTTGTCGCCAGCGGTAAACTTCTCAGGCTAGGCGTCTTGGTCAAATCTGCCGATGGTTTGGAGCGTCTGGCGGATATTGATCAGGTGGTTTTTGACAAAACCGGCACGATTACGACAGGCGATTTGAAGCTGCGAGCCGCAACCGGGCTCTCTGAGGAAGAAAGGGCGCTGGCAAGGAGCCTGGCTCTCAAGAGCAGCCACCCGCTTTCGAAAGTCGTTGCAGAGAGTTTCAAGGACTGCCAGGCTCTGCCTCTTGAAAGTCTTGTGGAAATGCCCGGCATGGGATTGAGCGGCCGCTATCAGGGCGAAGAAGTTCGAATGGGCAATGCCGAATGGGTCGGCGGTGTCGAGGGTCATGGGGCCGACACATCGGGCCTTTGGATCCGCAAGGGGTCAAATACGCCCAAATGGATTGCGGTGACGGATACCATTAAAGAAGACGCCGCCGCCGTGCTTGACTACCTGGCGCATGACTATCGCACCCATCTCCTGTCCGGAGATCGGGAGGCTGTGGTCGCCGCACAGGCCCTGCATTTGAAGTTTGATGAAGTGCATGCCCAGCAACGCCCGAATGATAAGATCGCCTATTTGGAGCGCCTCAAGAAAGAGGGCGCCAAGGTGCTCATGGTCGGCGATGGCCTGAATGATGCGCCAGCGCTTCGGGCAGCTCATGTCTCCATGTCACCCGCTGAGGCAGCGGATATTTCGCAGACCGCCGCAGACTTTATCTTCCAGGGGAAAAATCTGGGTCCAGTTGTTAAGGCCATTCGCACCGCCACATTCGCCCGCCGCTTGATCCTTGAAAATTTCGGATTTGCGTTTCTTTATAACGCAGTGGCCATCCCGCTTGCCATTGCCGGCTTCGTAACCCCTTTATTTGCCGCCATTGCCATGTCATCCTCATCGCTGATTGTCACCGCCAATGCCATGCGCCTCAACTGGGAGCGCAGGAAATAGGGGCCTTCACGTGAGCGCACTTTTGTTTCTGATACCGGTCGCCCTCTTTATGGGCGCGCTTGGCCTTGTCGCCTTTTTATGGTCCCTGAAGTCCGGGCAATTTGACGATCTGGACGGTGCCGCCGAACGCGGGCTGCTGGATGAACCAGCGGATGAAGACTAAACCTTGTCCCGTATAAGGTCCCGGTAGGCGTGCCAGGTCGCGTGTCCCAACAGCGGAAATGTTATCACCAGCCCCACAAACAGCGTGGCGATGCCAACAGTCACCATAAGAGCAATCAGCCAGGCCCAGAGCAGCATCGGCCAAAAGTTTTTGCGCACACTTTCAATGCTGACCAGAGCTGCGGTAATGGCGTCCACATCCCGCACCATCATCATGGGGACTGAAACTGCCGAAATGGCGAAGATCAGGAAGGCAATGGCCGCACCAACGAGGGAGCCAAGGGCAACAAAAATAAGCCCTGTTGGTGTGAAGAGAAGAAGAGTGATGAGCTCAGAAATTGGCGGAAAGCCCTGAAGGCCAAAAAACAGCGCGAATGATAGGATGGCTAGCTGTGTCCAGGCCATGAAGGCTATCAAAAGCACGACGCCGAAAAAGCCAAGCTGAGTTGTCGAGCGGGGACTACGTGAGATGATCTCGGCCCAACTGACGGGCAGCTCCAACTCTTCACGTCTTGAAACTTCATAAAGACCAATGGCAAAAATGGGTCCCGCAAGCAGAAATCCGGCAGCGAGCGGCAGAACGATCGACTCGATTTGATAGTAGGCCAGCAACGCGGAGAGAAGTGCGGCAATCGCGGCAAAAATCGCGCCATAAGTCAGGCTGACACTTGGTTGGCTCCACATATCCCGCCAGCCTTTTCCGAGCCACTCCCAAGGGGCCTCGGCCTCAATCGAGTGGATCTCGATATCGAGCTGCTTCATGGACGTTTCCGTCATGCGGGGAGCTGTCGATGTCGTCATGATATCCTCCTGAAAACCAGCGCTTTGGGACCGCAAACGCGCCTTTTTTTTAATTACCTTACAACAGATAAGGAAATCGCCAAGGGGCTTATTTTCAGGTGAATCTCTGCAAAAGAGTCGCAATAAACTGTTTCAGCAAGACCTGAAAATGAGGCGCTTTGTCGTCTCGATATTTAAACGGCGGCGTTTGATCCATGTAGGTATCTTGGGCCAGCTCCAGCTGTATGGCGTGGGTTCCCTTTTTCGGATCGCCGTAGTGGCGAGTGATATAGCCGCCCTTGAACCGGCCATTGGCAATGTAGCTATATCGATCTTGCGCGCAGGCGACCTCCATCACGGCTTCAAGCAGGGTCTCGCCGCAGGCCAGCCCGCCATTGGTCCCAAAATTTAGGTCCGGCAGCCGGCCATCGAAGAGGCGCGGCACTTCATTGGCGATAGAATGTGCATCCCACAACAAAACCTGGCCGTGGAGGGCTTTAAGACGGGCAATTTGTCCCTCAAGGGCCGCGTGATAGGGCTGCCAATAGGTCTCAAGCCGTCTCTTGATTTCATCAGGACCGGGCTCTTGATCAACACAGTAAAGCGCTTTACCGGCAAAGGTTTCAACCGGGCAAAGCGCGGTCTCGGTCTGGCCCGGGTAAAGAGGTTGGCCGTCAGGCGGGCGATTGAGATCAATGACGTAGCGCGAATGTGCGGCCGAGAGCAAAGTCACGTCTTGATCTGTTAGACAGCTGTAAAGCCGGTCCACGTGCCAATCCGTGTCAGTCAGAGCCTTTGCCTCATCCGTCATCCCCTCAAGGACCTCGTCAGGGATATATGTGCCGCAGTGAGGGACTGAAATGAGGATAGGGCTCGCGCCCTCCGTCAAGTGATAGGGGGCCATGGCGCTCATATGAGTTGCGCGTCCCGTTCGCCCCATTCCGGCATGTGCTTGTCGATCAGGGTGTCGATCTCCCGCGACATGACGATCCGTTTGGCGGCTTCGATGTCTGGGGCGAAGAAGCGGTCCTTGTCATAAGGGGGCACTTCGGCGCGCAGAAGCGCCATAAAATCCTCAAGCGGCGCACTGGTTTTTAAGGGGCGGTGGAACTCGATCCCCTGTGCCGCCGCTAAATACTCAATGGCGATAATACCCGCCAAATTCTCGGCGATCTGCCCGAGGCGCCGCGCCGCAAAGGTAGCCATGGAAACATGGTCTTCCTGATTGGCCGAGGTCGGCAGGCTGTCCACGCTCGCCGGATGTGCATAGCTCTTGTTCTCAGAGGCTAGTGCTGCCGCCGTCACCTGCGCGATCATGAAACCGGAGTTAAGGCCGCTCTCTTTCACGAGGAAGGCTGGAAGCTCACTCAAGTGAGGATCAATCAAGAGCGAGATGCGCCGCTCGGTGATCGCGCCCACTTCTGCAGCGGCAATGGCCAGAACATCTGCCGCCATCGCAACGGGCTCAGCATGGAAATTACCGCCAGAGAGCACATCCTCGTCTTCGGAAAAAATCAACGGATTGTCAGAGACCGCGTTACTTTCAATAAGGAGAATGCGCGCCGCGTGATCCATCATATCGAGCGCCGCGCCCATAACCTGCGGCTGACAGCGGATGGAATAGGGGTCTTGAACCCTGTCGCAATCTGCATGGGATTGCCGGATTTCGCTCTTTAAAAGAATGGAGCGATAAAGCCGCGCCGCTTCGATTTGCCCTTTTTGGCCGCGCACCGTGTGAATGCGCGCGTCGAAAGGCACATCCGAGCCTTTAATGGCGTCAATGGAGAGGGCACCGGTCAGGATCGCCGCATTATAAAGGCGTTTGATCTTGTAGTAATTTTTCATCGCCAAAGCAGTTGAAACCTGCGTGCCATTGAGAAGGGCCAGGCCTTCCTTGGGGCCCAGCACCAAAGGTTCAAGCCCGATCTTTTTCAAAGCATCGCGCGCCGGCATGGTAACGCCTTTAAGCTTCGCCTCGCCTTCCCCGATCATGGCCGCGCTCATATGCGCAAGCGGCGCCAGATCGCCGGAGGCGCCAACCGAGCCCTGGCTCGGGATCACGGGATATAGCTCTTCGTCCAGAAAACGCGCTAGCATGTCGATGACCTCCCGCCGAACGCCTGAATGTCCGCGCGCGAGCGAATTCATCTTGAGCAGCATCAGAAGGCGCACCGTGGCATCTTCAAGCGGCGAACCTGTGCCCGCCGCATGGGAAAGCACCAGATTGCGCTGCAGCTCAGCAAGTTGATCGGGCTCAATGCGTTTGTTGGCAAGCAAGCCAAACCCGGTATTGACGCCATAGACCGTCTGGCCAGAGGAAAGAATATTCTCAATGGCTTGGCACGAAGCATCAATAGGGCCATCGGCCTCAGCGGCCAAATGCACCTCGACCGGCCCACGAAAAGTCTCGCGCAGCATGGCGAAGTTCAGGTCACCGGGTGTCACAGTAAGTTTGCGAGCCATGGCGATTACTTCCCCTCCAGCATCGGCATGTTGAGGCCTTTCTCGCGCGCGCAGTCGATAGCCTCCTGATAGCCCGCATCTGCATGACGCACGACACCAAGCGCTGGGTCATTCCACAGCACGCGGCTAATACGGGTCGCCGCATCCTCGGTACCGTCGCAAAGAATGACGAGCCCGGCATGTTGCGAAAACCCCATGCCCACACCGCCGCCGTGATGCAGCGACACCCAGGTCGCGCCACCGGCGCAGGAAAGCAGGGCATTGAGAAGCGGCCAGTCGGACACCGCGTCGGACCCATCCATCATGGCCTCTGTTTCCCGGTTCGGGCTGGCAACTGAGCCGGAATCCAAATGATCGCGGCCGATCACGACCGGTGCTTTCAGTTCACCTGACTTCACCATGTCGTTAAAGGCGAGGCCGAGCCGGTCCCGATCGCCCAGGCCCACCCAGCAGATGCGCGACGGCAGACCCTGGAAATGAATATGCTCGCGGGCCATGTCGAGCCAATTGTGAAGGTGTGGATCATCCGGGATGAGCTCCTTCACCTTGGCATCGGTCTTGTAGATGTCCTCCGGATCGCCGGACAGCGCGACCCAGCGGAAGGGACCCTTGCCGCGGCAAAAGAGTGGCCGCACATAAGCCGGTACAAAGCCCGGGAAGCAAAAAGCCTCCTCTAATCCCTCTTCAAAGGCGACCTGGCGGATGTTGTTGCCGTAGTCGACGGTGGGCACGCCGTCCTTGGAGAAGGCCACCATGGCCGCCACATGTTCCTTGATCGAGGCACGCGCCGCTTGAGCGACTTCCTCAGGCGCGCTCTCGCGTTTTGCTTCCCACTGGGCGACGCTCCATCCCTTGGGGCAATAGCCGTTGGTCACGTCATGGGCCGAAGTTTGGTCCGTCAGCGCATCTGGCCGAATACCCTTGGCATACATCGCGGGCACAAGCTCTGCCGCATTACCCAAAAGCCCCACAGTAATGGCTTTACCTTCGGCGTGAGCGGCTTCCACCAGGCGCAGCGCCTCCTCCAGATTATCCGTAGATGTATCAAGATAACCGGTCTCCAGGCGCTTTTCGATGCGGCTCGGCTGAACTTCGATGGCGATCATGGAGGCGCCGGCCATCTTGGCCGCCAGCGGCTGAGCGCCGCCCATACCGCCAAGGCCGGCGGTTAAGATCCACTTGCCTTTAAGCGATCCGCCAAAGTGTTGGTGGCCCATCTCGACAAAGGTTTCATAGGTGCCTTGCACAATGCCCTGGCTGCCGATGTAGATCCATGAACCCGCCGTCATCTGCCCATACATCATGAGGCCCTTGCGATCGAGTTCATTGAAATGTTCCCAATGGGCCCAATGGGGCACCAGATTGGAATTGGCGATGAGAACGCGCGGCGCTTGCTTGTGGGTGCGCATGACGGCGACCGGTTTGCCTGATTGCACCAACAGGCTTTCATCCTCATTCATGGCGCGCAGGGTCTGGACGATTTTGTCAAAGCACTCCCAGTTCCGCGCCGCCCGGCCAATGCCGCCATAAACCACAAGCTCTTCAGGGCGCTCGGCCACTTCCGGGTCCAGGTTGTTCATCAGCATGCGCATGGGAGCTTCTGTTGCCCAGCTTTTGGCAGTGAGTTCGCTCCCACGCGGGGCGCGGACAAGACGCGTATTGTCGCGGCGGGTAAATTTCTGGATCATGAGGTTGTCCTTTTAAGACGGCGGGGTGGCGGGCGAAAAGCGTCCGCCCACGCGGTAGGTGGAACCGGGGTGATAGAGGCGCGCGCCAGAGGCCACATGACCGAGTGCCCATGTGCGGCGGGTAACCACAAGGCAGGGCTCATTGGGCTGCAATTCAAGCAGGCGCGCCACGTAAGACGATGGCATTTGCGCCTCGACGATATGCTCGACTTCCTGCAGCGGCGCGACTTTCATGAGATATTCTGCGGGCGTCACTTGCGTGAAATCGCAGGACATATAATCCGGCGCCGCCGCTGGATTGACATAGCGGTCTTCCAGTTGAAGCGGCTCATCGTTTTCAAGATGCAGGATGACCGAATGGAATACTGGCGCGCCGGGCGCAATGCCAAGATCCTCGGCGAGGCGTTGATTGGCCTTTTCCTCGGCCAGATGTTCTACCCGGGCCGAATGGACGTGGCCGCGCTCGGCAATTTCGTCGGCAATGTTGCGGATCTCAAGCGGGTGCACCTGAACTTTTGATTCGGCCACAAAGCTGCCCACGCCCACGATACGGATGAGGTGACCTTCCTGCGCCATTTCCCGTAGCGCCCGATTGACGGTCATCTTCGAGGCGCCCAGCTCTTCAATCAGGGCATTTTCAGAAGGGATCCGGTCAGCAGCCCCCCAAACGCCTTTGCGGATCTGCTCGAGAATATGCTTCTTGACCTTAAGGTAGAGCGGGTCGGATAGCTGGCTTTGAGTGTTCATGGAAGTTGGAATCTCATATTAGAATAGGGTGGTATATACCAATATCAAGGATGGCGGTCAATGAGCTGTCGGAGCGTTTCTGTGTAGCTGGGCAAAAGGGCAGATTTCTGGGGGTGTTCACCCTTTACCGCGATGGAAATGCCGCCTACCAGCACCTCAGAAATCAATCCTTTAGCACCCGCAAATATCAGACTGTTGAGCATTTCATCGGCGCTGCGACCGGCCAAAAGCGGGTTTTCATTTTGGATCAGGAGGAGGTCCGCAGGCGCCCCTACCTCCAGCCCGCCTGTGCCGCAGGTGACCGCCCGGCCGCCCGCAAGCGCCTGCTGGAAGAGTTGCCGCCCGCAAGGCTGTTCACCCGCGCGACCGGCAATCAACCTTTTGCGCGCCTGAAGCCGATTTGAATATTCAAGCCAGCGAAGCTCATCAAAGGGGTCGACCGTAATATGGCTATCTGAGCCCACCCCATAGTGTCCGCCGAGCGCTTCAAAGCGGGTGAGGTCGAAAGTGCCATCACCAAGATTGGCTTCCGTGGTGGGGCAGAGCCCCGCCACCGCGCCCGACCGGGCAATGAGTTCGGCCTCCTTGTCGCTCAGGTGCGTCGCGTGCACGAGGCACCAACGCTCATTGACGTCCACATTGTTGTAGAGCCATTCCACCGGGCGCTGGCGGTGTGCCTCCAGGCATTGATCCACCTCGCCCTGTTGCTCCGCGATATGAATGTGGATGGGTCCGCTAAGGCCCAGCTTCGCCGCACCTGCCAGCACCAGGTCGATCGAGGTTTCATGAACAGCACGCAGGCTGTGAAACCCAATACCCAGGCGCATTTGCGAAGATTGAAGAGGTTTTAAGGCGCTCAGCAGCTCAAGATATTCTTCAGGCGACAGAGCAAAACGCGCCTGTTCCTCCAAGGGCCCCTTTGCCCCGAAACCCGAGCGCTCATAAAGCACCGGCACCAGTGTCAGGCGGATACCCGCAACCTCGGCCGCAACGATCAGCGCCTGTGCCGCGGCAAAGCCGGGAACCTCTTCGTCCGGCACAAGCCTGTGCAAATAGTGAAACTCGGCAACTTCCGTGTAACCGGCTTCAATCATCTCCATATAAAGATGAGACGCGATGGTCTTGAGTTGATCGGGGGTGACGCTGTTTGCGAGCCTGTACATGGTGTGGCGCCAGGACCAGAAATCGTCATCTGCCTGACCGCGTGTTTCGCCGAGCCCGGCCATGGCCCGCTGAAAGGCATGGGAATGGAGATTGCTCATGCCGGGCAAGACCAGCGCGCTGCAGTCAGGCACCTCTTGTGAGAGAGGCGTCAGCGCCGCAATATGGCCTGATGAGTCGATGTGAATTTCAACATTGGAAAGCCAGCCAATGGGGCTGAGGGCGTAACGGGCAAAAATCTTGCGCATGAAGCACCTATCGTTATAGGGTTATATATACCATTAGCCAAAAAGGCTGGAAAAGCAAGGCCGAAGGGACCATGTCAGACAAACCCTGGGACAGAATATGGAAAGGTGCGGGCCTCGTCACCTGTGAGGGCGAGGGCCTCGGTCTCATTGAGCAAGGGCTGATCGCCGTCCGCGACAATGAAATTGTCTGGGTGGGGGCGGAGGTCGATGCGCCAAGGGACAAAATTGCCGCAACGCCCCAGATCGTGTCTTTGAACGGCGGCTGGGTTTTTCCAGGCCTCATTGATTGCCACACCCACCTCGTATTTGGCGGCAATCGCGCCCGCGAATTTGAGATGCGGCTGGAAGGGGCAACCTACGAAGAGATCGCCCGCGCGGGCGGCGGCATTCTTTCCACCGTTAAAGCAACACGCGCTGCCTCCGAAGAAGAGCTCTTTGCCGCATCTCTGCCGCGCGCCCGTGATCTCCTGCGGGAGGGCGTGACCACCCTCGAGATCAAATCCGGTTACGGCCTTGATCTTCAAAGCGAAATCAAAATGCTCAAGGTCGCTCGAGCGATTGGTGCCGAATTGGGCCTGACCATAAAAACCTCCTGTCTGGCCGCCCATGCCTTGCCGCCAGAATATGCCGGCCGCGCGGGCGACTACATCGATCTGATATGTTCACAAATCCTGCCGCGCCTGGCTGAAGAGGGCCTTGCCGATGCTGTGGACGGGTTTTGCGAGGGGATTGCCTTCAGCCCTGACGAGATTGCCCGCGTGTTCGAAACCGCAAAGGATCTGGGGTTGCCGGTCAAGCTCCATGCGGATCAGCTCAGCGATTTGGACGGCGCTGCACTCGCAGCCTCTTTTGACGGGCTTTCCGCGGACCATTTGGAATATACAAACCCGAAAGGGGTTGAGGCCATGGCAAGAGCTGGAACAGTCGCTGTCCTTCTGCCGGGCGCTTTTTACACTTTGAAAGAAACGCGCCGCCCGCCTATCGAAACTTTCCGTAAGGAAGGTGTGTCCATGGCGCTCGCCTCTGACTGCAATCCCGGCTCCTCGCCAATTTCTTCATTGCGTCTCATTCTCAACATGGGCTGCACGCTCTTCGGTCTGACCCCGACAGAGGCCTTGCGAGGCGTAACCGTCAATGCCGCCAAGGCCTTAGGAGAAAGTACGCGTAAGGGGCGCTTGGCCGTTGGTATGGATGCGGACTTTTGTCACTACAAGATTGGTGCACCCGCCGACCTTTGTTACTGGATGTCCGGCGCGCGTCCGGACAAAGTTGTCATGGGCGGTGGGGAGATTACCGTTCTGTAATCTCAACAAATTTGTTGCAAATTTGACTCGCTCGATCGCGCTAAAACCTAAAAAAACACTGGCATTTCGGCGCATCGCGATTCATGATTGACGAAATTGATTCGTTTCGAGTTTTAAGTGCCAATTGGAGGCCATAATGAAGTTTCGTACCCTCTTCGCATCCTTGTTTGTAGCAGTCCTGGTTACTGGCTGCACCGGACATGGACAAGAATCCTCACGCCGGGAAATTGATGCCAAGGTCCAGTCTGCGCTGGTGGCCTTTAGTGAAACTGTCAAGGGGGGTGACGCGCTGGTGGCTAAGGCAGATGGCGTTCTGGTTTTCCCGGACATTATCAAAGGCGGCATTGGTCTCGGCGGCGAGTACGGCGAAGGGGCGCTGCTCATGAATGGCCGCACAGTCGACTATTACAACCTGGCCTCGGGCTCTATTGGCTTCCAATTGGGCGTGCAGGTTAAGTCGCAGATCCTGATTTTCCTGGATCCGCATAGTCTCGATAACTTCCGCCGTTCCAACGGTTGGGAAGTGGGTCTGGATGGTTCTGTTGCTGTCGTCAACGTTGGGGCTGGCGGTCAAATCGACACAAAAAATGTTCAAGAGCCGATCGTAGGCTTTATCTTCTCCAACAAGGGGCTGATGTACAACGTCTCCTTGGAAGGAACAAAAATCAGCAAGGTCGCCCGCTAACGACAGACGTGCGCGCGGTCGACATTTGAATTCGCGAGGGGCGGCCTTTCAAGGAGAGGCCGCCCTTTTTGGTTTTGCAGATGACAGGGAAGGGGCAAGATGGCGGGTTACATCTTAAGGCGCCTGGCACTCATGGTGCCGACCTTGATCGGCATTCTGACCCTGACTTTTGTCATTGTCCAATTTGCGCCTGGCGGGCCGGTCGAGCGCATGGCCGCAAAGTTTTCCGGCATGGATGCTGCCGCAACAGCCACGATTGGCGGCGGCGGCGGCAGTCAGGCAGTCGGGGGCGGCGAAGACAAGGGCTCAAGCTATCGCGGCGCCCAGGGGTTGGATCCGGAATTCATTGCCGAACTTGAACGTCTCTACGGTTTCGACAAGCCTGCCCATGAGCGCTATGTGGAGATGCTCTGGAATTATCTCCACTTTGATTTGGGCGAGAGTTATTTTCAGGACAAGCCGGTTCTGGACCTCATACTCGAAAAACTGCCGGTCTCCATTTCTCTTGGTCTTTGGTCGACCCTTCTGGCCTACCTCGTTTCTATTCCCCTGGGTATCACCAAGGCGGTAAGGGCAGGGTCAGCCTTTGATGCCTGGACCAGCTTTGTGGTCGTGGTGGGTTATGCGATCCCCGGGTTTCTTTTTGCCGTGCTGCTCATGGTCTTTTTCGCGGGCGGCTCCTTCCTCGACATCTTTCCTTTGCGCGGGCTTGTGTCTGAAGGCTGGTCAGAGTTTGGCTTCTTTCACAAGGTGGCTGACTATTTTTGGCACCTGGTCTTGCCGCTCCTTTCATTGTCCATTGCCTCCTTTGCCACACTGACGCTGATGACCCGCAATGCCTTTCTGGAAGAAATCGGCAAACAATATGTGGTGACGGCGCGCGCGAAAGGCATGTCGGAAGATCGTATTCTCTATGGCCATGTTCTAAGAAACGCCTTTCTGGTGATCCTCGCCGGGTTTCCAGCGGCTTTCATGGCAATCCTCTTCACCGGATCTCTGCTCATTGAAACCATCTTCTCGCTGGATGGTCTGGGGCTCTTGGCGTTCGATTCCATTGTCGGGCGCGACTATCCGGTCGTCTTCGGATCGCTTTTTATCTATTCGTTGGTCGGTCTTGTCATCAATCTGGTGGTGGATGTGAGCTTTACCTGGCTCGACCCGCGGATCACTTTCACCGCGCAGGAGGTCTAACCCTTGCGCGCGGTCACGATCAAGTTCAGCCCTTTGACAGAGCGCCGCTTGCGGGCGTTTCGCGCCAATCGTCGTGGCGTATGGGCGCTGCGTGTTTTTCTGATGTTGTTTGGCGTGTCGCTTTTGGCGGATGTCATCGCCAATGATCGCCCCTTGTTGGTACGATACGAGGGCGCTTTCTATCTGCCATTGGCCAAAGCCTATCCCGAGACGACCTTTGGGGGCGACTTTGCAACGGTGGCGGATTTCAAGGATCCTTACCTTGTGGATTTGATCGAAGAGAAGGGCTGGATGATTTGGCCGCTCATCGCTTTTCGTTACGACACAGTTGATGTGGCCATGAATGTACCGGCTCCGGCGCCGCCCTCGGCGCGTCACTGGCTCGGCACCGATGACCAGCACCGTGATGTCCTGGCCAGGCTCCTTCATGGCTTTCGGTTGTCTGTGATGTTCGGATTGACGCTTTCTATTCTGTCTTCGGTCGTTGGGGTCGCCGCGGGAGCGGTGCAAGGGTACTTCGGCGGCTGGGTCGACCTCATTCTGCAGCGGCTCATTGAAATCTGGACCTCCGTCCCCTCCCTTTATGTGCTCATTATTTTTGCGGCAATTTTCAAACCTTCGATCACCCTGCTGATTTTGATCCTGCTCCTTTTCAGCTGGGTCACGCTGGTTGGTTTGGTGCGGGCGGAGTTCTTGAAGGGGCGAAATCTCGACTATGTCACCGCGGCGCGCACCCTGGGACAATCTTCCGGCGGCATAATTTTCAAGCAACTGCTTCCCAATGCTCTTGTTGCAACGCTGACGCTCCTGCCGTTTATCGTCAGCGGTTCGATATCGACTTTGGCGGCGCTCGATTTTTTAGGTTTTGGGCTGCCCGCGACCTATCCCTCCCTCGGCGAAATGTTGCGCCAGGGCAAAAACCATCTAGAAGCGCCCTGGTTGGGCCTGGTGTCTTTCCTGGCGATTGCGGTGCTTCTTAGCCTTCTGGTTTTTATTGGGGAAGCGGTACGCGATGCCTTTGACCCACGGCGATCTCGCTGAGGAGAGGGTCATTGGCAAAGGATTTGGTACACTTGGCTCATGCAGACAAGTGATTCGCCCCCGACCATTCTTGAAGATGCCCTGAAAGACGGCATTTCAGCGGAGAGTCTCGGCAATCTCGCCACCCGTATCTGGCAATGGATCGATGCAGTTCTTCTCACCAAGGAATCGCTGATTGAACTGGGCGTCATCGCGTTCGCCTTTGTTCTCGCCTTCGCGCTCATGGGCTGGACCCGTAAGCTCATTCTGGTCATTCAGAAATACATCTTAAAGAACATCGATGAAGCAGAGATTCATGACTATGTCATGCCGGTTCTCTACGCTTTCGTGACACTGGTCTTTGTGCTTATTGCCTCCATGGTGTTCTCGGGGCTGGGGTGGCCAAGGCCGCTGATGTCGATTGCCAGCCGCCTCCTGGCTGCCTGGGTGGTTATTCGGGCGGTCTCCAACCTCATCGGCGAGCCCTTTTGGGCGCGCACGGTTGCGATCATTGCTTGGGGGCTGGCCTTTTTAAGTATTCTGGGCCTGCTTGGGCCCCTGGCCGATTTTTTGGATGCGATCGGATTCACCTTTGGGGAAGGCCGAATTTCAGTCCTGCTTGTGCTTCAGGCGGTGTCGCTGGTCATCGCCTTGCTTTGGTTGGCGAACTCTCTTTCCAGATTGTTGCAGAACCGGATCGACAAATTGCCGGCTCTCACCCCCTCGGTCCGGATACTTGTGGGCAAGGTTTCGCGGATCGGCTTGATCGCCCTGGCGCTCTTTATTGCACTGACCAGTGTCGGGATTGACCTCTCCATCTTCGCCGTACTCGGTGGTGCCATCGGTATCGGTGTTGGTTTCGGCTTGCAAAAGATTGTCGGGAATTTTGTCTCCGGCCTCATTCTGCTCATGGACCGTTCAATTAAGCCCGGCGATGTGATTGAGGTCTTGGGCACCTATGGTTGGGTCAAATCCCTCGGCGCAAGGTATACATCGGTTGTCACCCGCGACGGGCATGAGTTCCTGATCCCGAATGAAGACTTTATCGTGAATACAGTGACCAACTGGTCTTTCTCTGACCGTTTGGTGCGGGTCAAGCGCCCCATCGGGGTGGCCTATGGAACGGATGTCCCAAAAGCAATTGATCTGGTCATCGAGGCCGCGGGGCGCGTTGAACGGGTCCTTAAAGACCCGGAGGTAAAGTGTCTTCTGAAAGGCTTTGGCGACAATTCCATAGATCTGGAAGTGCGGTTCTGGTTGCGCGATCCTGAGGCGGGCGTTGCCAATGTCTCCAGCGAGGTTCTCCTCGAAATCTGGAAGACTTTTGACGAGCACGGCATTGAGTTCCCGTTCCCGCAGCGCGACATCCACATCAAGAATTTGCCGGAAGGGTTCGCCGGGCTCAGGCCTTAAGGGGCTTTCGACAAGTCATCCAGGATGGGACAATCGGGCCGATCGTCACCGTGGCATTTGTCCGATAAGGTCTTAAGCGTCTGACGCAATCCAGCGAGCTCAGAGATTTTCTGGTCGATTTCAGCAACCTTGGAAAGGGCGAGTGCCTTGACATCGCTGCTTGATCGGTCCGTGTCCTCGTAGAGAGACAAGAGCAGGCGGCATTCTGGAATTGAAAAGCCCAGACCGCGCGCCCGCCTTAAGAAACTAAGCTTGTGAATATGGACATCGCTATAGTCGCGATAGCCATTTTCGCGCCGGTCCGCGATGACAAGATCAATTTCTTCATAGTAGCGAATGGTCTTGGGCGGAAGGCCCGAGCGCTCAGCTGCTTCTCCGATGTTCATCTTAAGGCCTCCTTCGGCTTGGAGCGCGCCAGCAACAACGAATTGCTGACCACGCTGATGGAGGAAAGCGCCATCGCCGCCGCGGCAAAGGTCGGCGCTAAAAGGCCAAGGGCGGCAAGGGGAATGCCGATGATGTTATAGACAAAGGCCCAGCCGAGATTTTGCCAGATCTTCCGGTGCGTCGCCTGAGCGATTTCGAGAGAGCGGGCGATCAGTTCAAGATCATTCCGCAAAAGCGTAATGTCAGCTGTCGCCATGGCGATATCGGTGCCTTCACCCATGGCGATACCCAGATCCGCCTTGGCGAGGGCAGGGGCGTCGTTGATGCCATCGCCAATCATGGCAATGCGCTCCCCGGCCCCCTGAGCTTCTTCAATCCAGCGCAATTTTTCATCTGGCTTCATGCTGCCTTGCGCAACATCGATGCCGAGTTCATCGCCCACTTTGCGGGCAATGTCGGGACGATCACCGGAAAGGAGCGCTGTTTTAAGGCCGCGCGCTTTAAGCAGTTTGACCGCGCCTGCCGCCTCTTGGCGAAGGGAATCGGTAAGGGTGATCGACCCCAGTGGCTTGTGGTGGCGCGCGACAAAGATTTGCGTGCCATCGCTGCCCTGAGAGGTCGTACTTTCAAGCGAGACGCCCGCGCGCTGCATCAGGGCACTGTTTCCAACCGCAATGGGGGCGTCTTCGACTTTTGCAAAAACGCCTTCGCCAACCACATAGTCAAAGTTCTCTGCGTTTGGGAGGATAATCCCTTTTGCTGCGGCAGCGCCGAGAAGGGCCCGGCCGATAATATGCTCACTTTGGATTTGAGCCGAGGCGGCCAGACGCAAGACTTCCAGGGGGTCCTCCCCGTCAATATGGGTGACTTCCGGGTGCCCCACCGTGAGCGTGCCGGTTTTGTCAAAAACGATTGTTGTCAGTCCGCCCGCGCGCTCAATCGCTTCCATGTCTCGGATCAAGACCCCGGTGCGGGCGGCAACGCCAAGACCAGCCACCAATGCTGTCGGCGTGGCCAGCCCAAGTGCACAGGGGCATGCGATCACCAGGACAGCAATCGCCGGCAAGAGGGATGTTTCAAAGTTGTGGCCGCCGAAATACCAGCCCGCGAAGGTGAGTGTTGAAACGATCAGGACGGTCGGCACAAAAATCGCCGAGACACGGTCCACAAGGCGCAAGATCGGCGCCCGGGACAATTGAGCCTCTTCGGTGAGTTGAATGACCCGGCCCAAAAGCGAATGCTCAAAACCGGCTGTGACTGCAATCTCCAGCGCGCCTGCGCCGTTAACGGCGCCGCCATATACTTTACTGTCCTGCGCAACGGCCACCGGAACGCTTTCCCCGGTGACATGGGAATTGTCCATTTCCGACGCGCCAGAAAGAACATCTCCATCCACCGGCACGCGCTCGCCAGGCTTCACAAGAACAATGTCGCCGACCAGGATTTCTTCCACATCGACATCAACAAACCCGTCGCCGCGCTTAAGGTGCGCAATTTCCGGTCGTAATTGAGAGAGAAGGCGCAAGGCTTCTGCCGCGCTTTTTTTGGCGCGCGTTTCAAGCCACTTGCCCGTAAGAACCAGCGTGATGATCACCGCCGAGGCTTCAAAATAAAGATGCGCACCAGGCACATTGACCAGATAGAGGCTGTAAAAGAAGGCAGCGCTCGTACCCAGGGCAACCAGCACATCCATATTGGCCGTGCCTGATCGCAGCGAGCGCCAGGCGCCCAGATAAAAGCGGCCGCCAATGAGAAATTGAACCGGCGCCGCAAACGCGAGCTGCATAAGTGGGGGCACCATGGGGACCCCAATGGGCAACATCGGCAAAACTAAAGGCAGAGAAAGCAGGATGGAGAGCAACAAAATCGTGCCTTCGCCAAGGCCGGTGCTTGGCGCTTGAGCGCCCTTTTGCGCCTCCCGCCAGTCACGCCCCTCATATCCGGCTGCTTCAACGGCACGGATCAGATCCGCCTCCGTCGTCGTTTCGCTGGTCGTGCGAATATCTGCCTTCTCAAGTGCAAAATTGACCTGCGCCATTTCCACGCCCGGAACCGTGCGCAAGGATTTTTCGATCGACTTGGCGCAATTGGCGCAAGACATGCCGTCGATTTTGAGGCGAAAGTGGTGCAGTTCGTTTTGGGGGGCGGTCGTTGTCATGACACCTTATATGTGGCTTCCAGTCACTAGAAGGTCAAGGCCTTATGATTTCGACCAAGGCAGCCCGTCAAAAACGCTCGTTTTCAGCCGAATTTTACCTATAGTGATTGAAAAAAGGACCGGGCATGAAATCGACCACCAGCAGCTTTAAGGAGAATGTTCACTCCGAGCTTCAAAATGAGAATCTGAAACGGGTTTTCGGGGGCATTCTCCAGGTTCTGCCGCTTGGCCGCGCCATGGCCATGGCCAATCTGCCGGAGTTTGACGCGCTACGTGATCAGGCCCGTGACATCAAAAATCACACGCTTGAGAATCTTGATTTCTATCTTGAAGCCTTCGAGGCGAAAGTGATTGAGCAAGGCGGGCACGTTCACTGGTGTGAAACGCACGAAGAGGCGCGCGACACGGTTTTGAAGATCTGCCAAACAGCCGGTGCCAAGACGGTGACCAAGGGCAAGTCCATGATCACCGAAGAGATGGGTCTCAACGCTCATCTTGAAGCAAATGGAATTGAGCCCATCGAAACCGACATGGGCGAATATATCATCCAGTTGGCGGGCGAAACGCCGAGCCATTTGATCGGACCCGCATTTCACAAATCCAAGGAAGAGGTCACGGAGCTCTTCTACGAACACCACAAAACGCAGCGATGGACCGAGGGCGAGGATTTGATGGCGGAAGGCCGCAAAGTCCTGCGTGAAAAATATTTTGCCGCCGATGTCGGCATTACCGGTGCCAATTTCCTGATTGCCGAAACCGGATCGACAGTCATTGTCACAAATGAAGGCAATGGGGATCTGACCCAGACCCTACCGAAGGTGCATATCGTCTGTGCCAGCATTGAAAAGGTCGTGCCGACCCTGGAGGATTTTTCCCAGCTCATTCGCGTGCTGCCGCGATCCGCGACCGGTCAGGAAATCACGGCTTACACCACACTTTCGACAGGACCCAGACGTGCTGATGATCTTGATGGCCCGGACGAGTTTCATGTGGTCTTGTTAGACGCGGGTCGGTCCAAATACCTCGGCACCGAGGTGCAGGAGGTCTTGCGCTGCATCCGCTGCTCAGCCTGCCTCAATCATTGCCCGATCTATAGTGCCATCGGCGGTCACGCCTATGGCTGGGTCTATCAGGGGCCCATCGGCGCTGCCTTGGATCCCTTGCTGCTGGGCACAATGGAGGCGGCACATCTGCCCAATGCCTCGACCCTTTGCGGTCGCTGCGAGGCGGTTTGTCCGGTCAGAATACCGATCCCGAAAATTTTGCGCCATTGGCGCACCGAGGCCCATCGCCAGGGTTTTGGGACGGTTGGCGAGCGCAGCGGCTTGGCCTTTTGGGCCTTTTTCGCCCGCCGCCCGTGGCTCTACAGCCTGGGCGCGGCCTGGATGATGAAAGCGCTCGGTGCCTGGGGCGCCAACCGCGGTGCGTTTAAATCGCTGCCGTTCCTGAGCGGCTGGACGCTGTCACGTGACATGCCCGCCCCTGAAGGAGAGACCTTCCAGAGCGCATGGAAAAAGGCCCAAAAGGAAGGACGCAGCGCATGAGCACCTCAAGAGAGCGCATCCTGGGCCGCATTCGTACAGGCATCCGGGCGGACTTACGTACACCCGAGCAAAAGGACGTCCTGCAAAAGCGGCTGGCAAATCCGGGCCGCGGTGTGATTCCCGCACGGGCACAATTGCCTTCAAGCGAGAGCGTTGATTTCTTCGAAACACGCGCCAAGGCGCAAGCCTGTACCATTGTGCGTGTCAAATCGGAAACCGAGGCTGTGGCGGCAGTGTCCGATTTTCTGCGTGACAACAATTTGCCGGCCAAGGTGGTCATGTCACCTTCGGAAAAATTGTCAGCCTTGCCTTGGGAAGAGGGCCCCTCTCTGGAGCGCCGCGAAGGTCCGGCCCGCGCCGATGATGAAGTGTCTGTGACGCCTGTGGCGGTAGCGGTTGCCGAAACCGGCACGATGGTCGCGGTCTCCGGCCCGCAGACCCCGACAACGCTCAATTTTGTGCCCGATAATCATGTTGTCATCGTGCGAAAGAGCGATCTGGTTGGTTCCTATGAAGAGGCCTGGGAGCGCCTTCGCCAGTCAGGACCTATGCCGCGCACGGTCAATTGGCTCTCCGGTCCATCGCGCTCTGCCGATATCGGGCAAACCATGTATATGGGCGCCCATGGTCCACGCCGGCAACATATCATTTTTATTGAGGATTAAAGTCTTTGCGGTCAAAAGACATAGACACCGACACCCGGCTGGCGGGGTAAATACTTTCCGTCAACTGAACAGTTTGTCCCTCGTCATCAAGAAATTGGCGGACAATTCGAAGGCCTGGCCCTCCAGCTTCGGCCTTTAAAGCTTTGGCTTGTTCGGGTGTGAGCGCGACCGCCTCTATGAATTGCTCAATGCGAGAAATCAATACGCCAAACTCTTCTTCGATGGTTTCCGCAATAGTTCTAGGCGGATTGTCGAAGAATTTTTGAATGCCCTCAAGGCGCACATCCACAAAGCTGTTGGTGACGCACATCGGCCGCGGGTCAAGGTCTTTGTACCGCAGCCCGACCGCACAGATCCAGGATTTCCCAGATGGCAATTTGAATTTCTTGGCCAATTGCGTGGGCATGGACCCTTTCGTGACTTGCGAAAATTCAATATGCGTTTCATTGGCATATTCCACCAGATCGTCAATCGTATCCAGCGCATGATTGAAGGTCGGTGGCTGTTTGGTAGCGATGACAACCGTCCCGGCGCCGCGCCGCCGCGAAACAAGGCCCGCCTCGAAAAGCAATCGCAAGGCTTCGCGAACCGTATAGCGCGAAACTTTAAATTCGTCGCACAGCTCGTATTCAGTTTTTAAGAGAGACCCGACAGGACACCGGCCGCTTTCGATGTCAGCCATGAGGGCAGCGGCAACCTGCTGGTACCTTGGGAGGTTGTCAGAAGTCTTCTCGTTTTTCGCGCTCTCATCAACCATTTGGACTTTTTCCTTGGCGGGTTATGAATAAGGAAAGACAGGTTTCCTTTTTTCCAGAAATGCGCGCGTGCCTTCCTTAAAATCGTCACCTTCCGGCCCGCCTGCCTCTAAGGTTAACGACTCTGCCGTATCTTTGGGGGTTCCTTCAAGGATTAGATTCACAATGCGCTTGATGGACCGAATGGAATATTGTGAGTTTTGCGCCAGAAGAGCGCAGTAGGCCTCGGTTTCCGCTTCCAAATCGCCGCTGTCAAACAATCTGTCGATGAGCCCGATTTGTAAAGATTCCTCTGCGCTTAAAAGCCGCCCACTGAACAATATGTCCTTTGCTTTTGCAGCGCCCACAAGGTCAACCAGCCGTTTTGTTTCTGGCAGCCGATAGGCAAGCCCCAGCTTGGCCGGTGTGATGCCAAAGGTCGCGCCTTTTGCCGCAAACCGTAAATCACAGCAAAGGGCCAGCCCGCAGCCGCCGCCGATGCAGCGCCCCTCGACACGGGCAATGGTCGGTTTGGGGAAATTGTGAAGTGCCGCATGGGCTTCGGTGACGATTTTCGAGAAATCCTTCGCTGCTTCCCGAGTGCCAAAGACCTCACCAAATTCAGAGATATCAGCGCCAGCGGCAAAAGCGCGTTCGTCGGCGCCATGCACAAGGAGCACTTTGAGGGCCTTGTCGGTCTCCGCCTCCTTCAAAAGCGCAGGGATCGCCGCCCACATGGCTTTGTTAAGAGCGTTAAGCTTGTCAGGCCGGTTCAACACCAAATGCCCAATCGCGCCCTGTCGAATAAGTTTGATATCGTCAGTCATTACCCGCCCGATGCTTGCCCGGTGACCAGCTGCCGCCCGGGTTTGTGGCCTCGGCAAAGGCCAGAGGCTCATCCTCCAGCGGTGTCGCCAGGCTGTCATTCCATCGGTTGAGAAAGCCAAAAAGAGAAATGACAGATAGAATTTCCGCGATCTGCTTATTGCTGTAGTGCGCTTTTAGGGCCTCAAAGTCGGCATCTTCCACAAGATTGGGCACTTGGGCAGCCTTCATCGCCACGCCCAGGGCCGCCCGCTCAGCCTCTGTAAAATGGGGGCTTGTTTCAAAAACCCAGATGTCATCCAGTTTTGCCTGCGGCACGCCGGCCGCATGGGCGCCGTGACTGGTGTGGGCGACACAATATTGACACCCCGCCGCCTTACTGGCGACCTCGGAGATCATCCGTTTCAGGCCTGCATCGATATCCCCCGGTCCAAGAACCGCCCCCGCAAGACCCGCAAAGGCCGTCAGCACATCCGGGCGGTGGGCCATGGTCAGGACCGAATTTGGGAGAAACCCCATGGAGGCTTCAAAAAGCTGCAACAAGGGCTCCAGCTCTTTCAGGTCCCGCCGGTCAAGAGGGTCGAGGCGCGCCATTTGAAACTCCTTATTTAAAGGCTTGAATGCCCGTTTGCGCCCGCCCCAGGATCAGGGCGTGAACATCATGGGTGCCTTCATAGGTGTTGACGGTTTCAAGGTTCATGGCGTGGCGGATCACGTGATATTCGTCAGAGATCCCATTGCCGCCGTGCATGTCGCGGGCGAGCCGGGCAATATCCAGCGACTTGCCGCAGTTATTGCGTTTCATCAGTGAAATGGCTTCCGGGCCACCTTGTTTGGCGTCCAGCATACGCCCCAGTTGCAAAGCGCCTTGCAGGCCGAGAGCGATTTCCGTCTGCATGTCCGCCAGCTTCTTCTGGATCAATTGGTTAGCCGCGAGCGGGCGCCCAAACTGGGTCCGGTCCAGAGTATATTGACGGGCCTGATGCCAGCAGAATTCGGCCGCCCCCATGACGCCCCAGGCAATGCCATAGCGCGCCTTGTTCAGGCATCCAAACGGCCCACCCAGCCCGGCGATATTGGGCAGAAGGTTTTCTTCCGGCACTTCCACATTGTCGAGCACGATTTCGCCCGTCACCGATGCCCGCAGGGAGAATTTACCCTCAATCTTGGGGGTCGAAAATCCTGCCATGCCGCGCTCGACGATAAAGCCCCGGATCGCGCCATTAAGTTTCGCCCAGACCACGGCAATGTCGGCGATCGGTGAATTGGTGATCCACATTTTTGCGCCATTGAGCACATAGCCGGAGGCGGTTTGCTGGGCATTGGTTTTCATGCTGCCAGGATCAGAGCCATGATCAGGCTCTGTCAGGCCGAAGCACCCCACCCATTCGCCGGTGGCGAGCTTGGGAAGGTATTTTTGCCGCTGCTCCTCGGTGCCATAGGTGTAAATGGGATGCATCACCAATGAAGACTGAACCGACATGGCCGACCGATAACCGGAATCGACCCGCTCGACTTCCCGTGCCACGAGACCGTAACAAACGTGATTGACCCCGGCACAGCCATATTCCTCCGGCAGGGTTGATCCAAGAAACCCAAGTGCGCCCATCTCGGTCATAATATCCCGGTCGAACGTCTCATTGCGATAGGCCTGCAGGACCCTTGGCATGAGCTTCTCCTGCGCATAGGCATAGGCGCTATCGCGGATCATGCGTTCTTCTTCAGTCAATTGAGTGTCAAGGGCGAGTGGGTCATCCCACTGAAAACCGCCAGTGCTAGCCATGAATTTCTCCTGAAAGGGCAGATCGGTTTGTCGTTTGGGCGCATCTTTAACCCATATTGACGGGGGGTTCCATACCTGCGAACGAAAGAGTAAGAACTTTCAAGCCAATCACGTTGAAATTTGTCAGAGGGCTCCCCCATGAAGCCAGAAATACCGGTTCGCAGCCGTGCCATGTCCTGTTTCGTCCTGCGATTGGAGGGAGGCGAACCGCAAGTCTTGCTGCTCAAACGTATTGGCGCGCCACTGGACGGAGAGTGGTGTCAGGTGGCCGGCCGCCTGGAAAAGGGGGAAAAGGCCTGGGAGGGCGTTTTGCGCGAGCTTCGAGAAGAGACCGGCCTGGCCCCCGATCGTTTTTATTCCGGCGATATTTGCGAGCAGTTTTACAATGCCTTTGCCGATGTCATCACGCTGATACCGGTCTTTGTCGCCTGGATCGACCGACCGCAGAGGGTGACCCTCAATGAGGAGCATTCTGAGTACGGTTGGTTTACCCTGGAAGAAGCGCTCACGCGGTTGCCATTCCAGAGCCAGCGGCAAACGCTACAAACGGTTTGGCAGGGATTTGTGGCCTGTGAGCCAACGCAACATTTGGCCATCCCGCTTCCCTGACCCGGCACCGAAAATTGCGCGGACAGGCGTGAATTTCTTCTAGAGATTTCAAAGGCATCACAAGGCTTGCCCTGTTCGATATTTCGAGCCAACCTGCGCGCATTGCGTCCCAAGATTCTGATTGGATTTGACTTCGATGGCACTGGTTGAAGAGCACGCCCACGGCAATGCCTATTTTGCGGATTTTGAAACTTTCAAGCATGAAAGCGAGGAGGAGATACTTAGATATCTTCTGTCGCAACTCACGCTTGAACAATCGGCACGCGACGGGATCGGCGCGGTAGCCGCCAGCATTGTCGCCCGCGCGCGCGCCAATAAACAGGACCGAGGCACGCTCGATACATTTTTGCAGGAATTCGGCCTCTCGAACCAGGAAGGCATTGCCCTGATGTGTCTGGCCGAGGCCCTGCTGCGCGTGCCTGATGCGGAAACCGCCGACAGGCTGATCGCCGAGAAAATCAAATCCGGCAATTGGCAGAGCCATTCCGGAAAATCGGATTCCCTGCTGGTCAACGCCTCCACCTGGGGCCTTATGTTGACTGGGCGGGTCATCGAACTGGCGCCGCAAATTCACCGCAACACAAGCGATTACATGCGCTCGCTGGTCTCCAAGTCAGGGGAGCCGGTCATCCGCGCCGCCATGATGCAGGCCATGCGTATCATGGGCGAACAATTTGTTCTGGGGCGCACGATCGCAAGTGCCATGAAGCGTGGCCGCAAGCTCACCGGCAATCTGCTTTATTCCTTCGACATGCTGGGCGAAGGCGCCCGCACCGACGAAGACGCCTGTCGGTATCTTGAAAGCTATCACAACGCCATTGAAGAAATCGGCAAAGAAGCCGCTGGCAAAGGCGTCTATGACGGGCCGGGCATTTCGGTAAAAATTTCCGCCCTCCATCCCCGCTACAGGTTTGCCCAGAAAGATAAGACCTTCTCGCTGCTTTATGGACGCTTGCTTGAGCTCGCCAAACGGGCGGCCCATTACGATATTGGCTTTACCATTGACGCGGAAGAGGCCGACCGCCTGGCCTTTTCCCTGGATCTGTTGGAAGCCCTCGCCCATGCGCCCGAATTGAAGGGTTGGCAGGGACTGGGCCTCGCCCTCCAGGCCTATCAAAAGCGCGCGGTTTATGTCGTCGATTGGCTTGCCGACCTAGCGGACCGCTCAGGCCGGCGTCTCATGGTCCGGCTGGTCAAGGGGGCCTATTGGGACACGGAGATTAAATTCGCTCAACAGCATGGGTTGGAGGATTATCCGGTCTTCACCACAAAATCGGCCACCGACCTTTCCTACCTGACCTGCGCGCAGAAGCTGCTGGCAAATCCCAAGGCGGTTTATCCGCAATTTGCGACCCATAACGCTCATACCCTGTCAGCGATCCTGCACATGACGGGCGCAAACAAGGACTTTGAATTCCAGCGTCTCCACGGCATGGGGGATCTGCTTTATAAATCGGCGTCGAAGGAGGTCGGCGAGAATATCCGTTGTCGGGTTTATGCCCCGGTGGGGAGTCACGAGGATCTCTTGCCTTATCTGGTGCGACGACTGCTTGAAAACGGCGCAAATTCGTCCTTTGTTCATTCCTTCCTGGATGACAGGGTGGATGTAAGCGAGGTGGTGAAAGATCCCCTGGGTGCCTTTGAAGACAACCCCTTTTGGCGCCATCCCAGCATTCCCTTGCCTGAAGATATTTACGGCGCTGGCCGTAAGAACTCCAAAGGGCTGGATATTGACGATGCGCGCACGGCTGAAAAATTGTCGGCGGCCATTGATCTGGCCTATCACGCAGAGTGGCAAGCGGGCGTTGGAGAGCCTGGCGAGCCCGTTCTCAATCCGGCAGACCCGGCCCTTCCTGCAGGGAAGGTCGTCAATGCCGCGCTCGGGGAAATCGGCGACATGGTCACCCGGGCGGTGGGGGCTTTCCCGGCCTGGAACGCGCTGGGCGGCGCGGCGCGCGCGAAAATCTTGCGCCAATGCGGGGATGCGCTGGAAGAAAATATGTTGAGCCTGATCGGGCTTCTGGCACGCGAAGCCGGCAAAACCTGGCAAGATGGTGTCGATGAGGTGCGCGAGGCGGTCGACTTCTGTCGTTACTATGCCGGTGAGGCAGAGAAGCATTTTACGCAGGGCGAAGCGATGCCGGGTCCGACCGGCGAAACCAATGAACTGACCCTTGAAGGGCGGGGCGCCTTTGTCTGCATCGCCCCTTGGAATTTCCCCCTGGCCATCTTCACGGGTCAGCTCATGGCCGCCCTGGCCGCGGGCAATAGCGTGCTTGCCAAACCGGCGGAACAGACCCCGCTCATCGCTGCCGAGGCGCTGCGCCTGTTCAAGGCTGCGGGTTTGCCCGAGGAGGTATTGCAGCTGGTCTTGGGGGATGGCGCCGTTGGTGCTGCTTTGGTCGCGGACCCGCGCATCGCGGGCGTCGCCTTTACCGGATCCACGGAAACCGCTCAGAAGATCAATCGCACCCTGGCGGCCCGCGGGGGGGCCATCGTGCCGCTCATCGCCGAAACCGGCGGTCTCAATGGCATGTTTGTGGATTCGACGGCGCTGATTGAGCAGGTTGTTGATGATGTTATCCGTTCTGCCTTTGGGTCGGCGGGGCAAAGGTGTTCAGCCTTGCGGATATTATTTGTTCAGGATGATATCGCCGACAAATTGATCCAGACACTGAAAGGCGCCATGGACGCTCTGGTGGTCGGGGACCCGCGCCATCAAGCCACTGATGTGGGGCCGATCATCGACCAAACCGCCCTCGATTTGCTCGGCGCCCATATGGCCCGCATGGAAAACGATGCAATTATTTTGAAACAGCTCGACAGACCGGCTGGCCCGGCAACCTTTTTTGGTCCGGCCCTGGTCGAAATTCCATCTCTCGATACGATGGAAAGAGAAACCTTCGGGCCGGTTCTCCATGTCTTGCGATTTGAGTCGCGAGATCTGGCAACCCTCCTCGAAGCCTTGAGAGAAAAGAACTATGGCCTCACCTTGGGGGTTCATTCCCGATTAAAGTCTTTCGCGGATCAAGTTTTTGCGGGCATGCCTGCTGGCAATACTTATGTGAACCGCGACATGATTGGTGCCACGGTTGGGTGTCAGCCCTTTGGCGGTTGTGGCCTTTCGGGAACAGGACCAAAGGCGGGTGGGCCACACTATCTGTTCCGCTTCGCCACTGAGCGAGTGCGGACCGAAAATATCACCGCGCAAGGTGGCAATGCTGCCCTTTTCTGCCTCGACCCGGGGGCCGCTGGCGGCCTGTAAGTGGCTGAGCATTCACTGGCTTTCGCTGTCCAATTGGTCAGTAATGCTGCTGTTTTGCCGCGAAACCGTGACAAAAAATCCTCATGAGGTGGGATTCCGACACCGAGCCGCCCCCTGTAAGGTGCCTTACATTGACTCTCTTAGGTCCCGATTAGCATTCTGTATCTGCTTGGGTCGCACGAGTCGCGTGCCCAAAAGGGATTGGGATTTTTAAACAAATAGAAGGGGCAATATCATGCCTAAAAAAGGACTGGGACGGCGATCATTGCTGGCAGGCGCAGCTTCCATCGTCGCACTCTCGACTTTCGCTGAGACTTCAGCTTTTGCTGTCTTCGACGAAATCAAAGTGACGGCGACACGCCGTGTTGAAAACATTCGCGACGTTCCGCTTTCTGTCGCGACCAAGAGCGGCGAAGCACTCGATACGCTCTTTGCTGGCGGTCAGGACATTCTTGCTCTGGCAGGCCGTGTTCCGAGCTTGAACGTTGAATCTTCCAACGGCCGTGTTGCCCCGCGCTTCTATATTCGCGGTCTCGGCAACACCGACTTTGACCTGGCCGCCTCGCAGCCGGTATCGGTCATCATGGACGATGTGGTTCTTGAAAACGTTGTGCTTAAGAGCTCTCCGATTTTCGATATTGAGCAGGTTGAAGTTCTGCGCGGTCCGCAAGGCACTCTGTTCGGACGTAACACGCCAGCCGGTATCGTGAAGTTCACCACTGTTAAGCCGAGCGCTGAAAAGAGCGGTTATCTGACCGGCGTCTATGGTGAATACAATACTTTGAATCTGGAAGGCGCCGTTGGCGGTGCTCTCAACGATGATGGCTCTGTGACCGGTCGCCTGTCTGTGCTTTATCAGCACCGCGACGACTACATCGACAATTATGACTACCTGACCAATACGCCAATTGAAAAAGACGCCATGGGCGGCTTTGATGAATTCGCGGGTCGGGCGCAGCTATCAATCCAGGCCAATGATGACCTGAACATTCTCTTCAATGTTCATGCGCGCGATCTGGACGGTAATTCCGCGGCGATCTTCCGCGCCAACGTCTTTACGCCGGGCAGCAATAAGCTGAACTCGAACTATGATCGCGACAAGGTCTACTTCGATGGTGGCAACAACAACCCGCAGGCTTATAAAGGCCAGGGTGGTTCGATCAACATCACCTGGGATGCGACAGACAACTTCACAGTGACCTCGATCACCGCCTTTGAAACCACCGATGGCTCGAGCCGTGGTGATATCGACGGCGGTCAGGTCGGCGCGGGTCCGGGCTTTATTCCTTTCCCGTCAGATACGGAAGACGGACTGACCTCTTTGGATCAGTTCACGCAAGAATTCCGCGTCGCCAGCCAGAATACCGATGGTTATTCCTGGCAGTACGGCTTCTACTATTTTGACGGTGAATTCGACATCCTCACCGATGCCGGCTTCAACGCTCAAAAAGTCACGCACACCAACGAAGCATGGGCCGTTTTTGGTCAATACTCTCGTGACTTTGGTGAAGAGTGGACCGTGACCGGTGGTATTCGCTTTACCGACGACGAAAAAGGCTTCAGTGCAGAAGGCTGGCCGGCCTATACAATTAAAAAGACCGGCAACCATGTTGACTGGGATCTGACCGCCATGTGGCACATCGCCGATGAGCTGAACCTCTATGGCCGCGTGGCTTCCGGTTTCCGGGCGCCGTCCATCCAGGGCCGCGATGTGGTCTTCTTCGGGGCGCCTTCGGTCGCCGACTCTGAGACAATCATGTCTTATGAAATCGGTGCGAAGTATGAAAACCCGAGCAAAACCTTCCGCATCAACGGTGCCGGTTACACCTACACCATTGATGATATCCAGCTCTCGGCTGTCGGTGGCGATGCGAACCTGATCCAGCTGGTCAACGCCCGTCAGGCCCGTGGTTACGGCTTTGAGTTTGATGCCGAATGGGCGCCGACGGATAATTTCCTGATGACTTTGGGCGCCAGCCTCAATCACACGGAAATTGACGATCCGGATCTCCTGGTGGGTATTTGCGCGCAATGTACCGTGACCGACCCGACTGTGTTTGTCGGACCGGATGAACGTGCCGTTGTTGATGGCAATCCGCTGCCGCAAGCCCCAGAGTGGGTCTACAACATGACAGCTCGTTATGGCGTGCCCATGGGTGCTGATCACGAACTCTTCTTCTTCACCGACTGGTACTACCAGACGGAAGTCAATCTCTTCCTCTACGAATCGATTGAATTCCAAACCGACGACCAGTTCGAAGGTGGCTTGAAGATCGGTTACGCCCGCAACGATGGCTCTTATGAAGTTGCCCTCTTTGCCCGCAACATCACCGATGAAGATAACGTCAAAGGCGGTATCGACTTCAACAACAACACGGCTTATGTCAACGAACCTCGGATCATTGGCCTGAGCGTATCTTTCCGCCGCTAATCGCACGGAAATCTCCACATTCGAGCCCGGGACTTTGAAACAAGTCCCGGGCTTTTGTTTGGCCGAGTCTCATGACATACTCCGTGCAAATCAGGATGATTTGAGGGGATAACTCATGGCAGCTCCGACAGCTCAAAAGTCGTCACATTGGTCTTCGCGTTTTACCTTTATTATGGCGGCGGTAGGTTCCGCCGTCGGCCTTGGTAATTTTTGGCGCTTTCCCTATCAGGCAGGGCAGAACGGGGGCGGGGCCTTTGTTCTGGTCTATCTGATCTGCGTTCTTTTGATCGTCTTGCCGATTTTGATTGGCGAGCTGATGATTGGTCGGCGCGGCCGACTTTCGGCTGTTGGCTCTGTGCGCAAGGTGGCTCTGGATGAAAAGGCGTCACCCAAATGGTCCCTTGCGGGCTGGAACGGCATGATCGCGGCCATGCTGATCTTGTCCTTTTACTCGGTCATCGCCGGCTGGTTCATCGATTACATCCCCAATATTCTGTCTGGCGAATTTGAAGGCATCGACAGTCAGGGCGCTGGATTGCTCTTTGGCGAGACATTGGCCGATGTCAACAAGCTGGTCATAGGGCACTCGATCTTCATGGCGCTGACCGTGTTCATTGTCGTGCTCGGCCTCAAAAACGGTATCGAAAAAGCGGTCAATATTCTCATGCCGTTGTTTTTCGTGCTTCTTGTCGCCTTGACGATCTTTTCGGCTTTCATTGGCGACTTCGCTGCTGGCTGGAATTTCCTCTTTACATTTGATCTGTCAAAGATCACCGGCGCGGTGGTTTTGTCGGCTCTGGGTCAGGCCTTTTTCTCCGTCGGCGTCGGCGGTGCCATCATGCTGACCTATGGCGCCTATCTGGAACGCGATACCCACATCCCGGGCTCGGCACTGATCATTGCCTTGTCGGACACGGCTGTGGCCATTATCGCCGGTCTGTTGATTTTCCCACTGGTCTTCGGCTTCAACCTCAATCCGGGCGAAGGGCCAGGCTTGATCTTTGTGACGCTGCCCATTGCCTTTGGCCAAATGCCACTCGGCAATATCATCGGCGCGGCTTTCTTCGTTCTGGCTTTGGTGGCTGCCATCACCTCGTCCATTTCCATGTTGGAAATTCTGGCGTCCTGGGTCGAGGAGCGCAGCCGCCTGGGCCGCAAAACCGGCGTTATTGTCGGTGGGCTGGCTGTTTGGGCTGTGGGCCTTTTGACCGTCTTCTCATTCAACAAATGGGCGGGCTTTCACCCGCTCGGGCGCCTATCCACCTTCCAGGGCATGACGATCTTTGAACTGATCGACTTCGTGACCGGAAAAATCATGTTGCCCCTCGGCGGGTTGCTGATCGCTCTTATCGCCGGTTGGGTCATGACGCGGCAATCGTCCCGCGACGAATTGCCAGCCATGTCGGACACGACCTTTTTGGTCTGGCGGGTCCTGGTGCGCTATCTGGCCCCCATCGCTGTGGCGATCATCCTTTTGTATGAGACCGGCCCCTTGAGGGCCTTGCTCAACTAATCGTCTGACAGGAGCGTTCGGCCATCCTCGGTGATTGGCCAATAGGGATTATAGGCGACCTCCCAGCGGTGGCCGTCTGGATCGGCAAAATAACCTGAATAGCCGCCCCAGAAGACATCTTCGGCGGGTTTGATCAGGCTGCCTCCTGCCGCAACCGCCTGGGCAAGGAGGGCATCCACCGCCTCTTTGCTGGTGACATTGTGAGCCAGCGCAATGCCGCCAAATCCTGAGCCTCTGGCGCCGCCAGAGGCCTCGTCGGCCAGCATTTGCGCGTCATAAAGGCCCAGCACAAATCCGTTGAGTTGAAAAAAGGCGATGACCCCTTCTTCTCCGCCATTTTGCTGCCAACCCAGCCCCTCGGTGTAGAAGCGTGTGGCTCGGGTCAGGTCGTCTACGCCTAGGGTTAATGCGCTTATTCTTTGGTCCATGAGGAAGACCTCCCATCTCAAAGGCTGGAATGAAATACCGGATGCTCAAGCTAGCGCTCTGACGCCTCCGACGCAATTCTTGCTCTCATGGCCCCGATGCGCTAGGAAAGCCCGGATTTTCAAGCGAATATCGGCCTAAAAGACAGAAAAAATGAGCAAAAAACAGAAGACATTCCGCCCCAAGGCCCGCGTGCCGAAAGGGCTCCAGGACGAACGGGCCACCGACGTCGTTCAGCAACGCCAGATGCTGGATGCCATTCGCCATGTCTTCGATCTTTATGGCTTTGAGGCGCTTCAGACCTCGGCACTCGAATACGCCGATGCGCTGGGCAAGTTTCTGCCCGATGCGGATCGCCCCAACGAGGGTGTCTTTTCCTTCCAGGATGATGACGATCAATGGTTGTCGCTGCGTTATGACCTGACCGCGCCGCTCGCCCGTTTTGTGGCGCAAAATTATGACGCACTGCCCAAGCCTTTCCGCCGCTATCAGGAAGGCCCGGTTTGGCGTAATGAAAAGCCGGGGCCAGGGCGCTTTCGCCAGTTCACGCAATTTGATGCCGACACCGTCGGCGCCGCTGGCATGACCGCGGACGCGGAAATGTGCTCTCTCATGTCCGACATCATGGAAAATCTCGGCATCGCCCGCGAGGACTATGAAGTGCGGGTCAACAACCGCAAAATCCTCGATGGGGTTTTGGAAACCATTGGTCTGGATCTGTCAGACGAGGCAGGACAAGGACAACGTCTGACGGTTCTGCGCGCCATCGACAAGCTGGATCGTTTGGGGATTGAGGGCGTCACGCTCCTTCTCGGCAAGGGCCGCAAGGATGAATCCGGCGATTTCACCAAAGGCGCGGAGCTTTCAGAAGATCAGATCGCGGGCGTTGTCGCTTTTCTTGAAGTGAAAGGCACCAGCCGCAGCGCTATTTGTGATGCGCTGGCACCGGTGGTCGGCGATAGCCAAACCGGTCTTGAAGGCGTAGCAGAGCTGCGTGAAATCGACGAGCTCCTGACCGCCGTCGGCTATGGCGATGACAGGGTCGTCTTTGATCCGGGCATTGTGCGCGGCTTGGAATATTACACCGGACCGGTTTGGGAAATCGAACTCACTTTCGAGACCACCAACGAAGAGGGCCAGCAGGTGCGTTTTGGTTCGGTCGGATCGGGCGGCCGCTACGACGGATTGGTGGAACGCTTTAAAGGCGTCAAGGTCCCGGCAACCGGTTGCTCCATTGGCGTCAGCCGCCTCTTTGCGGCTCTTCGTGCGCTCGGTCGGCTAGATGACACAGAAGGGTACGGCCCAGTGGTCGTTCTGGTCATGGACCGCGACGACATCAAATCCTACCAGGCCATGGTGCAGGAGCTCAGAGCCGCGGGCATCCGGTCAGAGATGTATCTGGGTGAAAGCGGTATGCGGGCCCAGGTCAAATATGCCGACAAGCGCCGCGCGCCGCTGGTGGTTATTCAGGGTGAAGATGAAAGAGCCGCGGGCGAGGTGACCCTCAAGGACATGGTGCTCGGCACAGAAATGTCCAAGACGATTGATGACAATAAAGAGTGGCGCGAAGAACAACCCGCGCAGATTTCCGTAAGTCGGTCTGATCTGGTATCGGGCGTTCAATCGATCCTGGGGCGCTATAATCTGGGATCGGGCAAATGAGCGCGAAACCCGCGCGGCTGAGGGATCAGCGCGCGCTTGTCTCTGTGTCATTTGAGAAGGCTGGTTTTGAACTTTGTGAAACCGATGTGCTTCAGCCTGCAGATCCTTTTCTGGAGCTTTCCGGGGAAGACATCCGCAGACGCACTTATGTATTTACCGATGCCTATGGCCGTGAGTTGTGCCTGCGTCCGGATCTGACCATCCCGACGGCGCTGAATTATCTGCAGTCCTTGAGCGACGGCGCCGCCGACGAACGCCGATTCTATTACAACGGCCTGGCCTTTCGTTGCCAGCGCCCCGGCCTGGCCCGCCCCAACGAGTTTCTTCAGCACGGCATCGAGGTCTTCGGCGGTGACAATCCTGTGGCTCTGGACATTGAGGTTTTTTGTGAAACCTGGGCAGCTTGTCAGGCTGCCGGCATGTTCCAAGTCGACGTCCGTCTCGGTGACCTTTCGCTTTTTTCTGATTTCATTTCGCAAATCGATATCGCACCGCGCTGGAAAGAGCGCTTGTCCCGTAGCTTTTGGCGCCCGAAGGAATTTACGCGGTTACTGCATCACCTCGCCGATGATGAGGCGGAAACGTCAGGTCTCCTGAAGATGATCAGCCAGATGCCGCGCGCTGAAGCAGAGGATGCCATTGAGGGTATCCTGGAGCTGAAAGGTGCTGAGCCACAAGGCGGGCGCTCGATTAGCGAGATCACCGCCCGCCTGCAAGCCAAGGCGCTTGATGCCATGGCGCCGCCCATTCCAGAAAATGTCGTTGAGTTGATTGATCGATATTTGGCCATATCCGGAAATCTGTCAGAGGTGAGGGGCCGTCTGACGGATTTCTTCAAAGAAGCGGGCCTCACCCTCCCTGATTCGGTGGGGCAATTGGGCGAGCGGTTCGATGCGATCAGCAAATTGGGGCTGGATAATACCCGCATCAGCTTTGCGACGGAATTTGGCCGAAATCTCGAATATTACACCGGCTTTGTGTTTGAGCTCTCAGCGCCGCAGCTGGGGAATGAAAGACAAATTGCCGGGGGTGGCCGGTATGATCGCCTGTTGCGCGCGCTTGGCGCGCCGCGCGATATTCCTGCCGTGGGCGCCATGATCCGCGCGGATCGTCTGGCCCTTGTTACAGATGCAGGGGGAGTAGGCTCATGAGTAATTTGATCCTGGCCATTCCCTCCAAAGGCCGCCTGATGGAAGCCACGTCGGCTTTTTTCGCCAAGTCCGGCATGAAGATTTCTCATGCGGAAGGCGCGCGAAATTACACTGGAAAAATTACAGGCGTTGACAACGTCGAAGTGCGTTTTATGTCGGCGGGCGAAATTGCGGGCGGGCTTCTGGCCGGTGAAGTGCACATGGGCGTCACAGGGCGTGATCTTTTGCACGAGCAAGCGCCGATCCCTGGCGATTTTGTCAAATTACTGACGGCACTCGGTTTCGGTCATGCACGTGTCATCGTCGCGGTACCGGATGCCTGGATGGATGTGGAAAACATGCGTGACCTGGGCGAGGTTTGCGAAGACTTCCGCGCACGCCATCACCGGCCCTTGCGCGTGGCGACCAAATACTTTGGATTGACCCGCGCCTTCTTTGCTGAAAACGGCATCATTGACTATCGCATTGTGGAAAGTCTCGGCGCCACAGAGGGCGCGCCCGCCGCAGGCACCGCCGAAGCCATCGTCGACATAACATCGACCGGAGCGACACTTGTGGCCAATCGCTTGAAAATCCTCAGCGATGGCGAAATCTTAAATTCGGAAGCTTTCCTGAGCGCCTCCTTGACGGCGACCTGGGACGAAACATCTATGGCTGCGGCCCGCACCATTCTGGATCACGTCATTGCGCGTCAGCGGGCGGAAAACAAGCAGGAAATGCGCGCCGATATATCAGACCTTTTGCTGGAGGGCCGCCAATTCCTGATTGACGATCCAAGGATCGAAATGCCCTTTGGCGGGCCCATGCAGGGAGATACGGATCTGGTGTTACATGTCGCCCGAAAAGATGTGCATGCGGTCTCGGCGGATTTGCGCGAGCGTGGTTGCCGCAGCATCTCGGTGCGGGATCTCGATTATATTTATACCGGCGATAATCCGCTCTTTGCCGAACTTCTATCGGCGCTTCCCCGCGACTAATCTGCGTCGGCGACCTTGTGACTTTCCAGGTCGGCTTCCAACTCGTCCAGATAATTTTCCAGTCCATCTTCAAGAGAAGACGTAAAATACATGCTCAGACGAAACAGCGGAACGTGCCAGGTGCCGTTGTTGATGCGGGTTTCATTGGTGACGTGGATGGCGGTCTTGCCGTCCCGGTCGCCCAATCGAATAGTGATTGTTGCATAAAGGGGGACAATGCTATCTCGCGCTTCGCGTTTGATAACTTTGTTGCCTTGACGTTCAAGGTCTTTCACTGTGATTTGAGAGGCGCCAATATCTTCAATCCACTCGGCCAACTTGCTGTCACTTTCCAGCGTTGTGACCTTTTGCGCCATGCGCCCAGAAATTGGATTGTCGTTGTAATCATTGATCGCCGCCCAGACTTCGCTGCGCGAAGCGTCAATAACTCGGCTCACATCTGCTTGATAGGTTGCAGGTAAAAACAGACCCAGGGAATAGCCGCCAATAAGAAACAATAGGCCGATCCCAAAGCCAATACCAAACCACCTCATGGTCAAACTCCTCGCGCTAGCGAATTGACATGTTAAAAAAAATTCAAAGGAAGGTGATCAAGCGGCCCACATCATCTTCGTCTTGATAGGGCGCAAATCCTATGCGCAATCGATTGCCACGGCAATCTGTGATTATGTTTTGCGCCATTAATGTGGCCTGAAGGTCACTCGCTTGACCAAACTCAAACGTCAAGAATCGCGCGGAATAGGTCCTCTGTGGTAGCGAGATAAGATCGTCAGGCCGTATGTGTCTGGACATATTTTCTTTGATGTGGTCTCGGAAAACGGTCTGCAAATCCATGGACGACCGCCAAAGCGTCAGAGGCGATTCGCCGATTTCCAAAAGCCAGTTCTGAACCGCATTAAAACGATAGAGCCCACAAGGGTCATATGTGGCGCCTTTAAATCGCTGTGCGTCTTTGGCATAGGGCACGCCCGAGCGGCGCGTTTCTGCAAGATCGCCAAAGGCCGCATACCACCCCGTATTGACTGGCGCGGGCCCATACCCCGGCGGGCAATGCATGAAACAAACCCCTTCGCCCGCCATGGCATATTTATATCCGCCCGCCAGATAAAAACACCGGGCCTCTATGGTCGACAGGTCCACCGGCATCGCCATGAAACTGTGATAGCCGTCAATGACAATGAAGGTGTCAGTTGAAGGCGTTGCAGAAATGAGCGCTTCGATGCCATCGAAGACAAAACCGGAATCAAAGAAGACATGGCTGACATAGATAAGATCATATGATCCTTTCGCTGCGGCTTCCGCGATCCGATCGGTAAAGGTCTCAAACGGCGCGCAGTCAACATATGTCACCTCTGCCTGCCCCGCTTCTTCCAGCCGCAGCAATTGGCGGCTGAGGGAGTGAAATTCGCTCGACGTTGTCAGAATGCGGACCGTCCCGGTTTCAAAACAGGACAAAAGGCGCAGTAAAAACTCATGCGTGTTTTGGCCAAAGACAACAGAGCCAGGAGACGAAAGGTTGAGCAAGCGCGCGATGTGAGCCTTGGCCGCATTTTCCTGTTGCGGCACCACTGTTTCCCATTTTTGGTCGAGCCAGATGGCCGCATCTGTCCAAGCCTGGGCATGGGCCTCAAAACTCACATCCGGCCAGGGATGATGGCTGTGGGCGGCAAAATGCAAAGGGGCATGGGGCCGATCAAATGTGCGATTGAAGTGTTTCTTCAGACAGGTCATGAGAGCTTGCGCTTATTTTGCCGAATATTGATATCGCATTGCAGATTGGACAGCCCCAGGCAAGGGAGGCAGGGCCGACCTGGGGATGAGGTAAGTTGTGAGGGCAAAAAGATCGCCAAAAATCCGGTATCGGGTCGCCGTTTCCGCCAGATAGCCGTGCCCGGAGGATCCGCCTGTGCCCACTTTGGCGCCAATCATCCGCTGCACCAAAAGCGCATGTCGGTGGCGCCAGGCGGCCATCAATTCGTCTATGTCCATGAGCAAGCTTAAGAGCTGGAAGGGCAAATGAGCCGCCGGTTCGTCCCGGTAGAGATTGATAAAAAGGGCGGACCGCAAGGCTTTGTCAGAAAAGCGCCAACCGCTCTCGGCCACCTGGTCTCCAAGGATTTGCGTCAGAGAGGCCTCAGACGCATCAAAGGCCGCGCATTGGCGGTTCTTGTCGTCCTCGGTCAGACTGTCATTACTTTGCACAATGGCCCGTTCATTCTCGAACATCTCGGCCACGGCCTTTCGATAGGCTTCGGCGAAGTCGTAGTCTTCCATGACAAGGAAAGGCGTACGCGCGAGCCAGGCATCGATCCGGTCGACGAGAGAGGCTTCCTTCAAAAGGGCAAGCAAAGCGGCTTGTTCCTGGGCGCGCAGCTTCTTTTCAAATGGCTGCCCGTCAAAGGCAATGCGGTCCTCTGGGCGCAGGCCCAGCCGGGTTTCAATCAACCGCCATTGAAAGCTTTGAAAACCTGAAGCGGGTACCAGTAGGTCGCGAAACTCCAAAAAGTCGAGTGGGGTCATGGTTTCAAGAATATCGACTTGGTTCACCAGCACCTTCAGGATGGAGACTATGCGCCCAAGGCCGTGCACGGCATCCGACAAAAAGGCATCATCCATCTGCTCGCCCGCAAAGGTCGCCTCTACCAGGTCAAGCTCATGCAGGATTTGCTTAAACCAGAGTTCATAGGTCTGGTGAATGATGATGAACAGAAGTTCATCGCGTGCGGGGGTGCCGTGCTTGGCACTTTCGAGTGCCTGCGCGGACAGCAAACTGTCCAGCTGCAGATAATCAGGATAATCGACCATATTGATTCTGGGCTCCTCAGGACTTCCGAGTCGGGGGCCGAGAGTGCCACAGACGCCGCGAAAAACCCAGTTGGCGCATATTATTTTTGAGGGCTTGCAGGAGGCCTTGGCTTTGGACCACAATACCGCCAACTTTATTTGAAAGGTTCAAAAAGGCCGAAAAGGTCATTTGTTGAAATCCTGGTTGAGAGTATGACATGACAAAAAATCGCTCCAGAATCTGGTCAATCGGCCTTGCTGCCGCAATTTTTGTTGGCGGGGCGGCGGCAGCGCTGGCGCATCCTCGACCCGTCAATGTCGGTGATGTCGGCTTTGTCCGCGCGCCGCAGGATGTCTTTACCGAGAAAGATTTTTTCGCCTATGCGGATCGTCGGCTCTACAACATCAAAGAGCCGTCATTGTGGGTAAAATCTCGCGACCCCAACACGCGGTTATTTCGATTTCTTTATCTTTCCGGCGACCGCAAGGGGCTGGCCATACGGGTTGAATTTGCCGGGCCCGAAAAAGCACGTCTGATCTGGAAAACCTTCGAAGGTCTCCAGGCCGAGGATTGGGGCCAGGTCATCGACGAGGGCGAGCAGGAACTGACCATCGAACAAATGAACCTTTTTGATTATGAGCTCAACCGGTTGAACTTCTGGTATCTGGACCGCGATCAACAAGGGACCGACAAGATGGGAGATCTCTGGCTCCTGGAAGGCGCCGAATATGGCAAATACCATGCGGTCCCGCGCATCGCGCCCTCAGAGGGGCTCCTTTACAACTTCGAGACGTTTCTCGTACGCTTTGCGGGGCTGGATGAAGCTCTGGTGGTGCGCGGCCGGCCCGAGGCCGCCAAACAAACGCCGCAGGTGATCCCCGAGTGATAGGGCTTTGGGCACAAAGGCTTTGGTTTGTAGTGGCGCTGGCAGGGGGGAGCTTGTTCACGATGGGAAGTTCTGAAAAATCCGACCCGGTCAATTTCGATGACCTTTGGAACTACGCAGACCCGGTTGCGACACGGGAAGCCTTTTTGCAGCTCGCCAACGAAGGCGGCGAGGCCTATCAGCTTGAACTCAAGACCCAGATTGCCCGAACCTATTCTCTGGAGCGGGACTTTCCATCGGCTCATGCGACTTTGGACAGCATCAAGCCGCGTCTGGGCGCTTACCCGCGCGTTGATATCCGCTACCATCTGGAACGTGGGCGCGCTTACAATTCCGCTGGCGACAAGGAAAAGGCTGTCGGCGAATTTCGGCTGGCCTTCGACATGGGGCTTGCAGCAGGCGAAGAATATCACACGGTTGATGCCGCTCACATGTTGGCCATCGCCGCAAGCGATGCCGAGACCCGTGAGAAATGGACGTTGATCGGCCTTGAGTTGGCCGAGAAAGCAGAAGATCCGCGCGCCCGGGGCTGGGGCGGCGCCCTGGCCAATAATCTGGGGTGGGACAAATTCGATGCGGGCGACTATGCCGCCGCTCTTGATCTTTTCGAGCGATCCCGACGAGCCTTTGAGGAGCGGGGCCAGATCACGCAGGAACGCATTGCCCGCTGGTCAAAGGCGCGTGTTTGGCGCGCTCAAGGGCAGCTCGACGAAGCGCTGGAAGAGCAACTTCGCCAGGAAGCTGAATATGAAGCAGAAGGTGGCGTTGACGGTTATGTGTTTGAAGAGCTGGGCGAACTTTATCTTCTGATGGGCGAAAATGAAAAAGCCGGAACTTATTTTGCACGTGCCTATGGGGAATTGTCCAAAGACAGCTGGCTCGTAGAGAGTGAGCCCGAGCGCCTGACCCGCATGAAAGAGCTGAGTGGGCTTTAAACCGCTTATGTATACCCCTTGTCAGAAGTGAGGCCGGTTTCACGCTAGCCTTCTGATCGGCGCTGCAATAGCATTTGTCGCGGGAATGGGGGGTAAGTCTATGTGGAATACGGTCAAGTATTATTGGCAGAGGGCGCTCGCCGCGCTCGGCCCCAGCGTTTCAGGATGGAAAGGCGCAACACGCGCCCACTGGGTTCTTTGGGCCCTGCTCATTTTGTTGCTGCTGGTGACGGAGATCTGGGGAAAATGGTCCACCAGCCGGCTCATGGGTTTTGGCGTCTTTGTGGCCACCATGGGAATGATCAGTTTGGGGTTGGCCATTGTGCTGCGTATCGTGGCCGCGATCAGACCCTCTTTTCGGACTGCCTTTTTATTCGCGCTCCTGCCCTCAACCTTGCTTGGGTTGCTGGTGGGCGGTATGCCGGGCGGATTGTTCTTTGCCCTCTACCTCACACTAACGGTGAGTTTCATATTTGGTCCTTGGGCCGCCCTGCGAAACGGGCAGGGCACGCTGTCGCGCATCTACGCTTCTGTGTTTCTGGCCATAGGTGGGGCGATGGCCGCAGCGCTCCTCTACATGGCAATAAAGCCGGTCGATCCCCTGAACCCCACGCTTGAAAACTACACGCTGGAAGATTTGACCCTGCCCCTGACTGACCCCGGCGCCAAAGGTGCCTTCCCCGTCAGCACATTTACCTATGGCAGTGGTGAGGACCGACATCGGCCTGAGTATGCCGAAGGTATCCGGTTTAAAACGCAGGCCGTTGATGGGTCGAGGTTGATAGATGGCTGGGATGGGTTGATCGGTTGGAACCGGAGCCGATATTGGGGCTTTGATGCGACCAACCTGCCTGTGCAAGGCCGGGTCTGGATGCCAGAGGGCGAGGGGCCATTCCCCTTGGTTTTGATTGTGCATGGCAATCACTCCATGGAGGAGTTTTCTGATCCCGGGTACGACTATTTGGGAGAGCACCTGGCGAGCCAGGGCTACATCTTTGTCTCGGTCGATGAAAACTTCCTCAATGGTTCAACCGCCGACATGATCGATCCGATCAAAGGCGGAATTGGTGAGGAAAACGACGCCCGCGGCTGGATGTTACTCGAACATTTCAAACTCTGGCAGACTTGGGCCGAGGACCCGGATCACCCGCTGTTTGGCAAGGTCGATATGGATCGTCTGGGCGTCATGGGGCATTCGCGCGGCGGCGAGGCGGTTGCCGTTGCCGCGGCTTTTAACAATCTCGATTATTATCCCGATGATGCGACGCTCGCCTTTGATTATCACTTCAACATTGGCGCTTATATTGCCATTGCGCCAATCGATGGTCAGTATCACCCTCGCGAGGACAAGACGCGCCTGAAGGACATCAATTATTTTGTCATCCATGGCGCCATGGATGGCGATGTCAGCTCCTTCACAGGCGCATCGCAATATTCAAGAATTGAGTTTTCGCCGGGCAGCGCTAACACGAAAGCCAGCCTCTATGTGGCGGGCGCCAATCATGGCCAGTTCAATAGCAGCTGGGGCATCTATGATACCGGCCTGCCCTATGGATGGCTCCTCAACACCCGCGACATCATGCCCGTGGCACAGCAGGAGCAAATCGCAAAGGTCTATTTCACCGCCTTTTTGGAGGCGATGCTAAATGGCAAAGAAGAATACCTGCCACTCTTTGCCGATGCCCGATATGGCGCCGATTGGCTGCCTGATAACGTTTACATCAACAATATGAAACGTGCGCGCACCCATCTACTGGCGACCTTCGATGAAGATTTGGATCCGGGAACCGGTGAGGGCGGCGCTATTCGGATTAAGGGCGCGCATCTGTCGAAATGGCGCGAGAGCCTTTTAAACCTTAAATGGAACCCTTTGGATACGATCGTTGCTGTGGTGGCATGGGACCAGGAGGTCTCATCAGATCCGGGTGAGTTTGGTCTGACTTGGGCGCCGGGCGCCCTTCCTTTGAATGAGGAGATGAGCCTGGTTTTCAGCGCCAGTGCTCTGGGTGAGGGCACGAAGCCCAATGGATGGGAGCCAGCGGAGGAGGCGTCATCTAAAGACAAGACCCCTGACGCGGATGAAGTAGAAAAGCCTCTCGATTGGTCCATTGTCGCAGTCGATGCCGCAGGTCAAACCGCAACCTTGAAGCTGTCCGACGACAAGCCCCTGCATCCGCAGCTCATTTCTCAAACCAGCCGTCTGCCGCTCTTCTCGACCAATGCAACCTCGGAAATTGTCATGCAGCGGTTTACTTTGCCCCTGGCAGCATTTGCCGAGGTCAATAGCGCCTTTGATCCCTCCACGCTGGTATCAATCCGCTTCGTCTTTGACCGCTCGCCTTCCGGCGTCATTGCGCTTGATGACATTGGGTTTGAAGAGATCCCATGAAAAAACCCCGGAGTGATTGCTCACCCCGGGGCTCTTAAACTTCAGACTGAGCTGAACGGCTTACATCATGCCGCCCATGCCGCCCATGTCCGGCATGGCCGGACCATGTGAGTGGTCCTGCGGCAGATCAGCAATCATTGCTTCTGTGGTGATCAGAAGACCAGCCACGGAAGCAGCATCCTGCAGGGCTGTGCGCACAACCTTAACCGGGTCAATGATACCGGCTTCGATCATGTCCACATACTCTTCTGTTTGGGCGTTAAAGCCATAGGTCTGAGACTTTTGCTCAAGCAGCTTGCCGACAACGATGGAGCCTTCGACGCCAGCGTTTTCAACGATCTGACGAACCGGTGCTTGCAGGGCGCGGCGCACGATGTTGATACCAGCGTCCTGGTCAGCGTTCTCACCCTTCATGTTGTTCAAAACGCGCGTGGCGTGCAGCAGTGCAACACCGCCGCCCGGCACGATGCCTTCTTCAACCGCAGCGCGGGTCGCGTTGAGCGCGTCATCAACACGGTCCTTGCGTTCCTTCACTTCGATTTCGGTCGCGCCGCCGACTTTCAGAACAGCAACACCGCCAGCGAGTTTCGCCAGACGCTCTTGCAGCTTTTCACGGTCGTAGTCCGAAGAGGTCTCATCGATCTGCTTGCGGATCTGGCTGACACGGGCCTTGATTTCTGACTTTTTACCAGCGCCATCAACGATGGTGGTGTCATCTTTCGTGATGCGCACGCGCTTGGCGTTGCCCAGCATGTCGAGAGAGACATTTTCCAGCTTAATGCCGAGGTCTTCAGAAACAACCTGGCCACCGGTCAGGATGGCAATGTCTTCCAGCATGGCCTTGCGGCGATCGCCGAAGCCCGGTGCCTTGACAGCGGCAATCTTCAGACCACCACGCAGCTTGTTAACAACGAGGGTAGCCAGGGCTTCGCCTTCGATGTCTTCAGCAATAATCAGCAGCGGACGGGAAGACTGAACGACAGCTTCCAGGATCGGCAGCATGCTTTGCAGGTTGGAGAGCTTCTTCTCGTGCAGGAGAATAAAAGGATCGTCCAGTTCTGCGACCATTTTGTCGGAGTTGGTGATGAAGTAAGGCGACAGATAACCACGGTCGAACTGCATGCCTTCAACGACTTCCAGTTCAGACTCAAGGCTCTTGGCTTCTTCAACGGTGATCACACCTTCGTTGCCAACCTTTTGCATGGCTTCGGCAATGTCTCGGCCGATTTGCACTTCACCATTGGCGGAGATGGTGCCGACCTGAGCGATTTCCTCGTTGGTTTTAACCTTCTTGGAACGCTTCTTCAGGTCTTCGATGACAGCGGCAACAGCCACTTCGATGCCGCGCTTCAGGTCCATCGGGTTCATGCCGGCGGCAACAGCCTTGGTGCCTTCACGAACGATGGATTGGGCCAGAACGGTTGCGGAGGTTGTGCCGTCACCCGCAACATCATTGGTGCGGGAAGCGACTTCGCGCACCATCTGGGCGCCCATGTTTTCAAACTTGTCTTCGAGTTCGATCTCCTTGGCAACCGTCACACCGTCTTTGGTGGTGCGGGGTGCGCCGAAGCTCTTGTCGATCACGACGTTACGGCCTTTCGGGCCGAGCGTCACTTTCACCGCATTGGCGAGAATGTCGACACCGGCGAGCATGCGCTCACGGGCATCGGCTGAGAATTTGACGTCTTTTGCGCTCATTGTTTCTTG